>NZ_AOPZ01000158.1 GCF_000414115.1 Streptomyces aurantiacus JA 4570 | reverse complement strand
CCGCTGACGCGACGGGTTTGCTTCCGCCCGCCCGCCCGGTTTCTGCCGGTGCGACTGGGCCGAGGGTCACGGGTGGGCGGGTGGGAGAAGCCGCCGCGGAGCGGCGGAGTGGGGTTGCAGTCAGCGGGACCCGGTGAGGTGCGCGAAGACGACCACGTTGCCCTGGTAGCCCGTCTCCTTGGAGTACGCCCCACCGCAGGTGATGACCCGCAGCTCGGGCCGCGCCGCGGCGCCGTACACCTTCTCGTCGGGGAAGCCCTTCGCGTCGTACACCTCGACGGCGTCGACCGTGAAGAGGGCGACCCCGCCGTCCCGCCGCTCGACCTCGATGACGCGGCCCTTGGCGAGCCCGCCGAGGCGGTAGAAGACGGCGGGCCCCTCCGCGTTGTCGACGTGCCCGGCCACGATCGCCGTACCCCGCTCCCCGGGCGTGGTCCCCGCCTCGTACCACCCGGCGAGATTCTTGTGCCGCGACGGCGGCACGTCGAGGCTGCCCTGGCGGGTCAGCCCGAGGCCCATCAGCGGCGCGTCCACGTCGATGGCGGGGATGCGGATCCGGTCCGGCGGCGACGGCGGCAGCGGGGCGGCGGCGTTCAGCCCCGCGCGGCCGGTGCCGGGCGCGGCCGCCTGCGAGGCCGACGGCTGCGGCGGCGGACGCGTCGCCGTGCCCTCGTACACCAGCCAGGCACCGCTGCTCAGCGCGAGCGCGGTGCAGGTCGCTATGACGGAGGTGCCGAACCTCCCTCGCCGCTGTGTCCGGCGCATGACAGGCCCTCCCGGGGTCGGGGACAGGTGGTGGGGAACGAGGTGGGTGGGAGCGCGGCGGGCCGGTTCAGGGCCCACGGCCAGTCCCCGCCTCCCCCTCCCGGCCGCGAGGGACAGGCGGACGGAAGAGGGAGGGGAGCGGCGGTACGCGCGGACCGCGGAGGGGGTCCGTCAGATCCTGTCGCCTCTCGCCCGGCGATGCAGGAGCCAGGTACCGCCCGCGGCGGCGACGGCGAGAACCGCCACGCCCGCCGCGGTCTTCACGGGATCGGGGCCGAGCGCACCGCCGACCCCCGTCTTCACGTGCCCCCTCGGATGCACCGGCACGGGCACCGGCTGCTCCTCGCGGGCGGACGCCGTGGACGTCAGCGTCACCGACAGGTCGCCCGCCACCTGCTTGCCGCCGTCCGCGCCGGACCCGGCGCAGCGCGCGACGATCTCGTACGTACCGGGCTGCGCCGACGGCGGCACCTTGAACCGCCCGGACGCCACCTCCGGGCGCTCGGCCGGGGCGAGCGCGAAGGTGCCCGCGCCCACCGCGCTCGCGTCCCCCGTGGCGCCGCCGTCCGCGCCGCACGCCGTGGTGCGCACCGTGACGGTGGTGCCGGGCGTGACGGTGGCCGGTGCCACCTCCAGGCCGCCGACGGGCGCGGCGTTCGCCGCGGACGCGGGGGCGGCGAGCAGGCCGGCCGAGGTGACCGCGAGCGCGGCGGAGGTCGTCAGCTTGCGGGCAGTGCGCATGGGTGCTTGCTCCTGTCGAGGCTTCCGCCCCTCGTACGGGACGCACCTTCGAGGTAAGTGGCACTCGGCCCCGCACGCCTGCTGAGGAGGCATCAGAAACACTGCGCGGACCCGGCTCCTGACGCTTCGACGGGAACGTTCCAGCAGGTCACCGGGGGTGCCGCGGGGAGCGCACCGAAGCCGCGGCACGGCGCCTGTGAATGGGTGACCCGGCTCAGATCAGATCGCGGGGGACCTCCTCGTACACCCCGGCGACCGTCGCCATCAGCTTCTCGTCGAGCGGCAGGTCCAGGTCGTCCACGCGCCGCACCGGACTGACGCCCCAGGAGTTCACGACGAGGGCGGCCCGGTAGCCGGGCAGATTCCGCAGCCGCACCGGCCCCACGCGCGTGGGCAGCCCCGCGTCCGCGAGCCGTGCCTGAAGGAGCTGCATGGTGATGCCCGCCAGGTGCGGGCCGTCGGGCCACACCACCTCGTGCCCGTCGAAGAACGCGACGTTCGTGACGGCGCCCTCGCTGATCGTGCCGTCCGGGCCGGTGAGCAGCGCCTCGTCATAGCCCGCGCGGCGCGCCTCGCGCGCGTGGTAAGCCTGCCCGAAGCCGCCGAGGTGCTTGATGTGCGCGACCGGCCGTACGTACGGCACGGACTTCAGCGCCTGCGCCCGGTCCGCCATGACGGCGGGCAGCTCGGTCGGCGGGCGCACGGTGACCATCAGGGACGGGGTGCCGTCGGGGGCGTGCACGTACACGCGGACCGAGGCGTCGCCGATGACACCGGTCGCGCCGTCGGCCCCGCCGTCCCCGGCGAGCGCGTGCCGCACCAGCGCGCGCACCCGCTCGCCGTCGAGCCCCTGGTCGAAGAGCTCGCGGGTCGCGGCGTCCAGGCGCGCCAGATGCAGCCCGAGGCCGCGCACCCGGCCGCCCCTGACCTGCATCGCGGTGAAGTGCCCGAAGCCGTCGAGGGCGCGGGCCCGCAGCGTCTCGACGGCGGCGGGCGCGCCGTCGATCTCAAGTCGGGTCACATCGGTGGTGGTTGGCGGTGCCGGTGGCGGTGTTGTCGTCATGGCGCCACCGTACGTTCGCGGGTACGTGGCCACGTACGCCCGTACGCGGCCGTCAGTCCTCGATCAGGCGGCGCGGCCCCGGCCCGTGCGCCGCCAGCTCGTCCCACGGGTTCGACAAGGCGCACCGGTCGAGCGAGAGGCAGCCGCAGCCGATGCAGTCCGTGAGGTTGTCGCGCAGCCGTTGCAGGGCGCGGATGCGCTCGTCCAGGTCCGCCCGCCAGCACTCCGAGATGCGGGCCCAGTCCTCGCGGGTGGGCGTGCGGTCCTCCGGGAGCAGCTTCAGCACGTCGCGGATGGTGGCCAGCGGGATGCCGAGCCGCTGCGAGGTGCGGATGAAGGCGACGCGGCGCAGCGTGTCACGGCTGTAGCGGCGCTGGTTGCCGGAGGTGCGGCGGCTGGAGATCAGTCCCTCGCGCTCGTAGAACCGCAGCGCGGAGGGCGCCACCCCGCTGCGCTCGGCGAGTTCGCCGACGGTGGCTTCCTTGGCGTCCGGTGCGAGATGCGTCGTCATGCCGCCAGAGTAATCACGGACACGGCTTGACCTGAACCAAGGTTTAAGTCAGAAGCTCTCCGCATGAACACCACCACCACAGCTCAGACCGTTTCCGTCTCCCCGTCGCCCGCCGCCGCCCTCACCGCCACGGCCGAGGCGCCGGTGAAGGTCGCCGTGATCGTCGGCAGCAACCGCGAGGGCCGCTTCGGCCCGGTCGTCGCCGAATGGCTGCTGCGCCGGGTGCGCGGCCACGAGGGGTTCGAGGCGGACGTCGTCGACCTGGCCGAGGTGGACCTGCCCACCTCGCTGTCCTACCGCCCGTCCGCCGACGTCGTCGCCGAGCTCGCCAAGGTCTCCCCGAAGCTGGCGGAGGCCGACGCCTTCATCGTCCTCACGCCCGAGTACAACCACTCCTTCCCCGCGTCCCTGAAGAACGTCATCGACTGGCACCGCGACGAATGGCAGGCCAAGCCCGTCGCCCTCGTCTCGTACGGAGGCATCTCGGGCGGTCTGCGCGCGGTCGAGCACCTGCGCCAGGTCTTCGCCGAGCTGCACATGGTCACCGTCCGCGACACGGTCTCCTTCCACAACGCGGGCGCGCTCTTCGACGGCGAGGGCAACCACCGCGACCCCTCGGTCGCGGACGCCGCGGCCAAGGGCATGCTGGACCAGCTCCAGTGGTGGGCGTGGGCACTGCGAGGCGCCAAGAAGGTGCGGGCATACGGCAGTTGAGCCCAGGCGCGCGGGTTCACGCCTCCGACAGTTGGTCCCAGGCGCGCGGGTTCACGCCTCCGGCAGGTGTACGACGGCCACCGCCCCGCCGTCGGCGGCGTTGCTCAGCTCCACCCGCGCGCCGATGACGGCGGCCTGCCCGAGCGCGATGGTCAGGCCGAGGCCGGTGCCCTGACCGCGCTCCCGGGCGCCGGTCTGGAACCGCTGCGGGCCCTCGCGCAGCAGATGCGGCGGAAAGCCGGGGCCGCGGTCGCGCACGGTGACCGCGGCCCCGTCGACGCGCAGATCGACGGGGCCGCCGCCGTGCTTGCGGGCGTTGCCGACGAGGTTCGTCAGAATCCGCTCCAGGCGGCGCGCGTCGGTGCGTACGAGACGTTCCCCGGCGCGCGCGAACCGCACCCCGCCGCCGGTGAACTGATCGGCGCAGCCCGCCCGTTGGACCATGCCCTCGACGAGCGTGCCAAGGGGGTGCACGTCCAGGTCGGGCCGCTCCACGTCGGCGTCGAGCCGGGCGACCTCCAGGAGGTCCTCGGTGAGGGCGCGCAGCGCGACGACGCGGTCGCGCACCAGCTCGGTGGGGCGGCTCGGCGGCAGCAGTTCGGCCGCCGTGTGCAGTCCGGTCAGGGGCGTGCGCAGCTCGTGCGCGACGTCCGCGGTGAACCGCTGCTCGGCCTCCAGGCGCTGCTGGAGCGTGGCGGCCATGGTGTCGACGGCGGTGGCCAGGTCGGCGACCTCGTTCTTGCCGTGCCGGAAGCCCGGCGGCAGCGGATGGCCGATGCGGGCGTCCAGCTCGCCCTGGCTGATGCGCCGCGCCGTGGCGGCCGCGGTGCGCAGATCGCGGCTGAGCCGGCTGGCGATGGCGGCGCCGCCGAGCGCGGCGAGCGCCACGACGACGGCGCCGGACACGAGGAGCTGCCGGTCGAACTCGGCCATCTCGTCGGCCTGTTCGCGCAGCGGCATGCGTACGGAGAGGACGTGATCGCCGACCGGTCGCGCCGCCCACACGGCCGGTTCGCCCCCCTCGGTGCCGTCGAGGTCGAGGTACGTGGTGCGGCGCCCGTCGAGCGCGGCGGCCCGCAGCGGCCCCGGCAGCGATGCCGCGTCGATGGCCGCGTCCGTGTCGTCCTGCGGGACCTGCCCGGTCAGCTCGTACACCTGACGTACGCGGACGAGCTGCGCGGTGGCCGCGGAACGGGCGCCGTCGCACACCTGGTCCAGGCGCGCGTGGTGGATGAGCAGTCCGATGGCGAGGGCGACGACCGCGCACCCGGCGGCGAGCAGCGCGGCGATCTTCCAGCGCAGGCCGAGGGTGTGCCAGCGCAGGCCGAGGGTGCGGAGCCTCATGGTCGGGCTCCGGAGCCGCGGGAGTCACCGGAGGGCGAGGACGGGGAGCTGCCGTCCTCCTCCTCCGCGGCGTGCCCGGGCTTCTGATAGCTCTTGACGTCGCTGACCGTGGACATCCGGGTGCCGTCCCAGTGGTAGCGCACGGCCTGCTCGCCGCCGTCCGCGCACGGGCTGCGCACCAGCAGATCGGTGCCGAGCGTCTCGACGACGAGCCGCCGCCCCGCGGTGAACAGGATCGGATAGACCTTCCCGCGTTTCTCGTAGTAGACGGCGAGCACGCTGCGCCCGCTCTCCACGTCGATCGCGACGAGCATCTCGCGCCGCCCGTCGCCGGTGAGGTCGGCGAGCACCGGCGGCCGGATGCCCGGCTGCCCCGGCTTCTTGATCATCGGCCGGTCGGCGAGCGTCCGCAGCCGGGTGTCCGCGCGCAGCAGCTCCCGGGCGTCGGCCTCGGCGAGCCCGCCGGGCCCGAGGTCGTCGAGCCCTTCGAGCGGCTCGGGCGGCGGCTGCTTCGACGCCGTCTCCGCGCCGGGAGCCGACGGCGACGACCCCGACCAGGCGGACCACAGCGGCTCGGGGCGCGGCTGCACCGACACCGGCGGGGCCTTCTCACCGGTGCTGAGGCCGTCGGCGGCCCCGCACGCGCAGAGCACGGCGGCGGCCAGAGCGGCGAGGGGTGCCCCCAGAAGGAGGGGGCGGAGGCGGAAGCGCAGATTCATAGAGGGACCGAGAAACCGAGGAGCCGGGGCACCGGGGGCGGGGGGCTTGGTGGTGGCCGGCCCGGGGGGAAGCGCCGGGGATTCGGCGGAGACCGGCCACCGCATTCGACGGTAGGAAGAACGCGTCACAGAAACCAGGAGATTGTGTAACAGTCACCGCTAAAGCGAGGAAATGGTGAATATCAGGACCTTTGGCCAGGCCGGTAGCCTCCCAGGACCTGGGGCCCGCCCCACCCCCGACGACGAGGAGCGAGAACCGTGCCAGAACCGACCGTCCTCACGGTCCTGACCACCACGGACACCCCGGGCAAGGCCGACGCGTTGGCGCGCGGCGCGGTCGACGCGCACCTCGCGGCCTGCGCGCAGATCAACGGCCCGGTCACGTCCGTGTACCGCTGGGAGGGCGCCATCGAGACAGCGCGCGAGTGGCAGGTGCTGCTCAAAACCACCACGGAGCGGTACGAGGCGCTGGAGTCCTGGCTCGTCCAGACCCACGACTACGACACCCCGGAGATCATCGCCACCCCCGTGACCCGGGGCAGCGCGGCCTACCTGGCCTGGGTGGCCGAGGAGACGACCGCGTGACCCGCGCGAATATTTCAGCCCGTCCGGCGTTTGAGGACGAGCGCGAAGCGCGATGGACGGAGGCCCAGGGGTACGGCACCCCTGGGCCGACCAAGGGGCAGGCCGAGGGAAGCTTCACGCCGGCTCCAGTCGCACCGCGCACACCTTGAACTCCGGCATCCGCGACACGGGGTCGAGCGCAGGATGCGTAAGCGTGTTGGCCCGCCCCTCCCCGGGCCAGTGGAACGGCATGAACACCGTGTCGGGCCGGATCGAGGAGGTGACCCGCGCGGGCACCACCACCCGCCCGCGCCGCGACACCACGGCCACGGCCTCCCCGTCGGCGACCCGCAACCGCGCGGCCAGCCGCGGATGCACCTCCACGAACGGCCCCGGCGCGGCGGCGTTCAACTCGTCGACCCGCCGGGTCTGCGCCCCGGACTGGTACTGGGCGAGCACCCGCCCGGTGGTCAGCACGACGGGGTACTGCCCGTCGGTCTCCTCGGCGGAGTCCCGGTGCACGACGGGCACGAACCGGGCAAGGCCGTCCTCGGTGGCGAACCGCTCCAGGAACAACCGCGGCGTACCGGCGTGCGCCTCCTGACCGTCGGCGGCGGCCGGGCACGGCCAGAACACCCCCTCGCCGTCGCCCTCGGTGAGCCGCTCGTAGGAGATCCCGGAGTAGTCGGCGATCCCGCCCCCGCTGGCCCGCCGCAGCTCCTCGAACACCTCCTCCGGCGCCACCGGGAACCCCTTCCCGTGCCCGAGCCGCGAGGCGAGCCCGTGCAGCACCTCCAGGTCGCTGCGCACCCCGTCCGGCGGGTCCACGGCCTGCCGCCGCAGCAGCACCCGCCCCTCCAGGTTGGTGACGGTGCCGGTCTCCTCGGCCCACTGCGTCACCGGAAGCACCACATCGGCGAGCCGAGCGGTCTCGGACAGCACGACATCCGCGACGGCAAGAAAGTCCAAGGACCGGATCCGCTCCTCCACGTGCGCGGCGTGCGGCGCGGACACCACCGGGTTGGAGCCCATGAGCAGCAGCGACTTGACGTCCCCGCCGAGCGCGTCGAGCAGTTCGTACGCGGACCGCCCGGGCCCGGGCAGCGAGTCGGGGTCCACGCCCCACACCCCGGCGACGTGCGCCCGCGCCGCCGGGTCGGTGAGCTTGCGGTAGCCGGGCAACTGGTCGGCCTTCTGCCCGTGTTCGCGCCCGCCCTGCCCGTTGCCCTGCCCCGTCAGACATCCGTACCCGGAGAGCGGCCGCCCCGGCCTGCCCGTGGCCAGGCACAGATTGATCCACGCCGCGACGGTGTCCGTGCCCTTGGCCTGCTGCTCGGGCCCGCGCGCGGTGAGCACCATGGCGTGCTCGGCGTCGCAGAACTTCCGTACCACTTCCCGTAGTTGGGGCACCGGCACCCCGGTGATCCGCTCCACGTACTCGGGCCAGTGCGCCATCGCGGCGGCCCGCGCCTCCTCCCAGCCGGTCGTGCGCTCCCGGATGTACGCCTCGTCGGTGCGCCCCTCGGCCACCACGAGGTGCAGCAGCCCGAGGGCGAGCGCGAGGTCGGTGCCGGGGCGGGGCGCCAGATGCAGGTCGGCCTGCTCGGCGGTGCGGGTGCGGCGCGGGTCGACGACGATCAGCGTGCCGCCGTTCTCCTTCAGCTCCGTGAGGTACCGCAGCGCGGGCGGCATCGTTTCCGCGAGGTTGGAGCCGACGAGGATCAGGCACCCGGTGCGCGCGACGTCCGCGAGCGGGAACGGCAGCCCCCGGTCGAGGCCGAACGCCCGGCTGCCGGCGGCCGCGGCGGACGACATGCAGAACCGGCCGTTGTAGTCGATCTGCGAGGTCCCGAGCACGACCCGGGCGAACTTGCCGAGCGCGTAAGCCTTCTCATTGGTGAGCCCGCCCCCGCCGAACACCCCGCACGCGTCCGCCCCGTACGCGGCCCGCGTCCGCGCGAGCCCGTCGGCGACCCGGTCCAGCGCCTCGTCCCACCCGGCCGGTTCGAGCTCCCCGCTGACACCGGACCGCACCAAGGGCCCGGTCAACCGCACCCGCGAGGACAGCACAGCAGGTGCCGTACGCCCCTTCCCGCACAACGCGCCCCCGTTGACGGGGAACGCGGGCCGCTCCACGACCTCGACACCTTCCGGCCCACGCGTCAGCCCCATGCCGCACTGGAGCGCGCAGTACGGGCAGTGGGTGGGCGTGGCGGCGGTGTCCGACGCGGACGTGCGGGGCTCCGACGCGTCAGCGGGCCGCCCCGACGCGTCCGCGGGCCGTGCGGACTGTTCCGATGTCGCCATGAAGTGCATTCCGCCACTTTCCGGCGACCGTGTTTCACCGCCCGGCTCGGCCGGTTACGCCCGGGGTACGCCAACCTCCGCGCGCGCCGAGCCCTGGTGTGAGGCCGGCGGACGCCCGTGAGCCTCCCGAAAAGAGCCGTCACGGCGACGCAACGGGGCGGCAACGTGGCGCCGCCATCCTCGGTCCATGACGCCGTCGAACCCGCATCCGGACACCGCGACCACGCCGGGCCCCGCCACCACGCCGGGCCCCGTGACCGGGCTGGACACCGCCGCCCAGCTCATGGACCGCATCAGCGGCGAGCTGGGCAGCAGGCTCGGCCTGGTCGGCCGCGGCGGCTTCCCCGGGGCGCGCCCCGGGGACCCCGCCCTGGTCGTCGTCGCCCACGGCAGCCGTGACCCGCGCGCCCTCACGACTGTGACCGCGCTGCTCGACGCGGTCCGCGCGCTGCGTCCGGGGCTCGACGCCCGGCTCGGCCACATCGAGCTGAACGAGCCCGCCCTCGGCGACACCCTGCGCGGGCTGCCCGCCGAGGGCGCCGGGCCCGGCGCCGTTCTCGTACCGCTGCTCCTCAGCCGCGGCTACCACGTCAAGCACGACATCCCCGCCGCGGCCGCC
>NZ_AOPZ01000157.1 GCF_000414115.1 Streptomyces aurantiacus JA 4570 | reverse complement strand
CGGCGCCCAGCACCGCCCCACCGGCCCGCGCGGCCCGCACCCGCACCCCGCGCCCCGGCACCACCCGCGCCGCCTCCTCGACGCTGGAGTCGACAAGGACGAGCCCGGCCGTCCGCCGGGGAAACAACCGTGCGAACGCCTCCGCGTGGAACCCGGCCAGCGAGTGCCCCACCACGGTGACGGCCTCCCCGCCGAGCCCCACCGCGTCGAGCACGAGACGGATCCGCTCCGCCTCTCCCACCAGCGTGGGCGCGCCCCGCGCGGGCGCGCTGAGCCCGAGCCCGGGCCGGTCGAAGCGGACGACGGTGCGGGACCGGGCGAGCAGCGCGACCACCGGATCCCACTCGCACCAGGCGAGCCCCAGCCCCGCACTGAGCACGCACACGGGCCCGCCCCCCGCCACGTCCACGTGATGCGCCACCCCGCCGACCCGCACGAAGGAGGCCGCCGCCGACGCCCCCGGCGAAACCCCCATCAGCCCGGCGCCTCCCGCGGCGACCGCACCACCCACACCGCCGCCACCGCCAACCACACCGCGATGGTGAGCAGCTGCGCCCGCTGCGCGACCCCGAGCCCCCACGTCCCCTGCCCGGCGTCGAACGCGGCGACGGCGGCCAGCGTCCACACCGTGGCGGCCAGTTCGACACAGACGAGCGCGAGCAGGACGCCACCGGCCCGGGCGGCAGGCCACGCCCGGCTCTTGCGTACCACCACGGTCAGCAACACCATCCCCACCAGCGCCCCCGCCACCGCCACGCTGCTGCTGACCGCGTGGGCCGCGTGCGCCGCCGGCACCAGACCCGCCCGCTCCCGTGCCGCGCACGCCGCGTCCGCGGTGGGCGCGCAGCTCAGCGGCAGCCGCGAGTCGGCCGCGGTCGCCGCGCCGAAGAGGGCGATGCCGGCCCAGCCGAGGACGGTCAGGAGCGAGAGGGCACGCGACCGCGCCCTCGGCCGCAGCCACACCAGGGCGACCACCGCCCCCGCGCACACCAGCACCCCCGCGGCGAAGTCCAGCGCCCGGAAGAACGTCCCGTACGGCTGGTCCTCGGCGGCGAGTTCACTCACGTATGTGCGCAGCGGCGAGAGCCCGGTCGGCAGCAGGACCTCGAGGGCCCAGGTGCTGTAGGCGAGAGCCCCGAGCGTCAGGAGAACGGCGACGGCCGTGCGGGCGGCGGCGCCGGTAGGGGGTCTACGCGTACCGGCCGCTGGAGGCTCTGCTGACATACGCGGACAAAGGCTAGTCTGCGGCGTTCGTGCTCTGGCGGTCAGGGTGGCCCCCCTCCGGTCTGCGGCAGGAGAGGAAGGCGGCGAGCATCCCTTTTGTCATGGGCTCATGATCGGCGGAGAGGGCGGGGCCCGCATGTCGCCCGATACCCAGGAGGGGTAGGCTCCGCCCCGTGACCACGACGAGGAAGAGGATGCCGGGGGCGGGGCGTTTCCTGCTGCTGGCCGCGCTTCTCCTCGGCATCGTGACGATGCATACGCTGGGTCATCCGCGGGAGCACGGACCGAGCGCCGAACGGGCGACGACGGGGCAGACGCACGCAGCGGAGGACATTGCCCACGCGCGCGTGGGGGCCGACGGCGGGCACGCACGCGTGACGACGGACGGCAAGCACGCGCACGTGGCGACCGGCGACAAGCACGCGCGCGTGGCGACCGACGGCGGCCACGCCGAGCAGCGGGCGAACCACAAGCCCGCGCACGGAACCGGCGAGCACACCACCACCCCGCCCTCCCCGCACGACCCGGGCATGGACCCTCTCTCCCTCTGCCTGGCGGTCCTGGGCGCGGCCCTCACCCTCGCCCTGCTGTACGCGGCGGTCCACCAAGGACCTTGGGGCACCCCCGTCCACGTACACAGGCTCGCCCGCGTCCTCGACACCCTGCGGCCGAACCCTCCCCCGCCCCGGACCCTCCTCGCCCACCTGTCCGTGCTGCGCGTATAGGCCGCCGCTCCGGCTGCTTCCACCACCCGCACGCGAACCCGCGAAGACTCCCGGCCCAAAACCGGAATGGGAACCTCCGGGCGCCGAGCGGTGTACCAGAAGCAGCAGACGCGCCCTTCTGCACGCACCACTCAGACGAGGTGTCCCTCACCCATGCGCACAACCAGCACAACCAACACACCCCAAGCCACCCAAGCCCCCCAAACCCCGCTCCCGCGCACAACACGGCGGAGCCTGCTGGGTGCCGCGATCGCCGCCGCGGGCACAGGACTTGTGACGGCCTGTTCCGGCGACGGCTCCCACGCCGGGCACTCGGGCGGCGGCAAGGGCGGGCCGTCCCCGGCACCGGAGGGCTATGTGACGCCCACCGGCCGGGAGGTGGCCGCCGCGGAGCGCGAGCGCCGCGGGGGCGGCGCCGTCCGCGAAGTACGGCTCACGGCAGGCCCGGCGACGCTCGATCTGGGCGGCCCCCGGGTGAAGACGTGGGCGTACGGAGAGGAGCTGCCGGGCAAGGAGATCCGCGTCACGGCGGGCGACACCCTCGCCCTCACCCTCGCCAACCACCTCCCCCAAGCCACGACCCTGCACTGGCACGGCCTGGCCCTGCGCAACGACATGGACGGCGTCCCCGCGCTCACCCAGCGCGACATCGGACCCGGCGCCGACTTCACGTACCGCTTCAAGGTCCCGCACCCCGGGACGTACTGGTTCCACCCCCACTCGGGCACTCAGCAGGACCGCGGCCTGTACGCCCCGTTGATCGTCGAAGACCCCAAGGAGCCGATGGCGTACGACAAGGAGTGGGTGGTGGTCCTGGACGACTGGGTCGACGGGGTGGACGGCTCGACTCCCGACGCCGTACTGAAGGAGCTCCGGGCAGGCATGGAAGGCGGCATGGACCACGGCGGAACCGCAGGCCACAACATGTCCCACGCCGCCCACAAAAACCAGCCCACCAAGCCCAGCCCTACTACCCCCACCACAGCCACCACAGCCACCACCCCCTCCCCACCCTCCCGCATGATGATGGGGGCGAGGAGCGACATCCTCGGCCCGGACGCGGGGGACGTGGCGTACCCGCACTACTTGATCAACGGCCGCACGCCCCAGTCCCCCACGACCTTCCGCGCCCGCCCCGGGGACCGCGTCCGCCTCCGCCTGATCAACGCGGGCGGTGACACGGCCTTCCGCGTGGCCCTGGGGGACCACGAGCTGACGGTGACGCACACGGACGGCTTCCCGGTACGGCACCAGAAGACGGACGCGCTCCTGATCGGCATGGGCGAGCGGTACGACGTCCTGGTCACCGCCAAGGACGGCGTGTTCCCGCTGACGGCGATGGCGGAGGGAAAGAAGGCAACGGCCCTGGCGGTCTTCCGTACGGCTCCCGGGGCGCCCCCGTCCCCCTCCGCACGCCCCAAGGAACTGAAGGGCCGCGTCCTGCTGGCCGACAAGCTCACGGCAGACGACTCCGTGGCCCTGCGGCCCCGCACTCCCGACCGCACCATCAAGATCCGCCTGACCGGCGGGATGCGGAAGTACGACTGGGCCTTCGACGGCAAGCCCTACACGGCCGACCAGCGGCACCCGGTCCGCGCGGGTGAGCGCGTCCGCCTGGAGTTCACCAACGGCACGACGATGTGGCACCCCCTGCACCTCCACGGCCACACGTTCGCCCTGGCGGGCGCGCGGGGCCGCCCCCGCAAGGACACGGCGGCGATCCTGCCGAACGGCACCCTGACGGCGGACTTCGACGCGGACAACCCCGGCCTGTGGATGATCCACTGCCACAACGTCTACCACGCGGAGGCAGGCATGATGACGGTCCTCGGCTACCGCACCCGGTAGCCCCCGGGTGCCGGTACGGTCTCCCACGTACCGGCACCCGCCCCACCCCCCACATACCGGCACCGTCGGCCTGGGCCCGCGCGCAGCTCGGGTGCGCACGCCGTCCGTACCGAAAACGCATCCGGCGCCCCAGGCGCGAGCACGGACATACCGCCGCGGCCCCGCCCCACAACCGAACAACAGGCGAGGCAACAACCCCCACCAAGGGGAAGCCGAAGAACCAACCGGGGCGCACGCCCCACCCCCCGCTGGCACCCCGGCGCACGGACCGCAGACCGCCCCACCCCAGCCCACCCGGCCATCGCGTCGCTCTGACGATTACACTGGGCGGCGTGCCTCAACTACGCCTCGCCCTGAATCAGATCGACTCGACCGTCGGCGATCTCGCCCAGAACGCCGAGGCGATCATCCGCTGGACCCGGCACTCCGCCGACCAGGGAGCACACCTGGTCGCGTTCCCGGAGATGGCGCTGACCGGCTACCCCGTGGAGGACCTCGCCCTGCGCGAGTCCTTCGTGGAGGCATCCCGCCGGGCGCTGCGCGACCTCGCGGCCCGCCTCAGCGACGAGGGCTTCGGCGAACTCCCCGTGGTGGTGGGCTACCTGGACCGCACGGAAGAGGCGAAGCCGCGCTACGGCCAGCCCGCCGGCGCCCCCCGCAACGCGGGCGCCGTGCTGCACCGCGGCGAGGTGGCACTGACGTACTCCAAGCATCACCTGCCCAACTACGGCGTCTTCGACGAGTTCCGCTACTTCGTGCCGGGCGAGACGCTCCCGGTGGTCCGCGTGCACGGCGTCGACGTGGCGCTCGCGATCTGCGAGGACCTCTGGCAGGACGGCGGCCGCGTCCCGGCGACCCGCACGGCCGGCGCGGGCCTGCTGCTTTCGATCAACGCGTCGCCGTACGAGCAGAACAAGGACGACCAGCGCCTGGAGCTGGTGCGCAAGCGCGCGCAGGAGGCGGGCTGCACGACGGCGTACCTGGCGATGATGGGCGGCCAGGACGAGCTGGTCTTCGACGGGGACTCGATCGTCGTGGACAAGGACGGCGAGGTGGTCGCGCGGGCACCGCAGTTCGCGGAGGGCTGCGTGGTCCTGGACCTGGACCTGCCCGCGGCGGGCCCGGTGCCGCAGGGCATCGTGGACGACGGCCTGCGCATCGAGCACGTCACGCTGTCCGAGGACCCGCTGCCGGCGTACGAGGCGGAGTTCGGCGGCGGCTACGCGGACCGCCTGGACGACGCCGAGGAGGTGTACTCGGCGCTGGTCGTGGGCCTGCGCGCGTACGCCGCGAAGAACGGCTTCCGCTCGGTCCTGATCGGCCTCTCCGGAGGCATCGACTCCGCGCTGGTGGCGGCGATCGCGTGCGACGCGGTGGGGGCGGAGAACGTGTACGGCGTCGCGATGCCGTCGCGGTACTCGTCCGAGCACTCGGTGGGCGACGCGGAGGAGCTGGCGCGGCGTACGGGGCTGAACTTCCGCAACGTACCGATCGCGCCGATGTTCGACGCGTACATGGACTCACTCGCCCTGACCGGCCTGGCCGAGGAGAACCTGCAGTCGCGGCTGCGCGGGACGATGCTGATGGCGATCTCCAACGAGGAGGGGCACATCGTGCTCGCGCCGGGCAACAAGTCCGAGCTGGCGGTGGGGTATTCGACGCTGTACGGCGACTCGGTCGGAGCGTACGGGCCCATCAAGGACGTGTACAAAACCGCGATCTTCCGCCTCGCGCGCTGGCGCAACGAAGCGGCGGCGGAGCGCGGCGAGACGCCGCCGATCCCGGAGAACTCCATCAGCAAGCCGCCGAGCGCGGAGCTGCGGCCGGACCAGGTGGACACGGACTCGCTGCCCGACTATCCCGTGCTCGACGGGATCCTGGAGCTGTACGTGGACCGGGATCAGGGCGCTGACGCGATCGTCGCCGCCGGGTACGACTCCGAGCTCGTCACGAAGACGCTTCGCATGGTGGACACCGCGGAGTACAAGCGGCGGCAGTACCCGCCGGGCACCAAGATCTCCGCGAAGGGCTTCGGCAAGGACCGCCGCCTCCCCATCACCAACCGCTGGCGCGAAACAGTCTGACCGGGGGCCTGCCGGGGGCTCCGCCCCCAGACCCCCGCTCCTCAAACGCCGGAAGACCCCCGCTCCTCAAACGCCGGAGGGGCTAAAACTTGCCGCGATCAACGGTGCCCAACGCCCACCGCAGGCTCGCGGCCCTCGGCCACCACCCGACCCGAGCCGCCGAGAGGCTCCCTGCCGCGGTCGACCGCGTACGCCACCGCGGCCACGCCGACGCCGAGGACGGCGAGGGCCGCCCCGGCCACCGCGGGCGAGGTCACGCCGAAGTGCAGGGCGAGGGCCAGCCCGCCGATCCAGGCGCCGCCCGCGTTGGCGAGGTTGAACGCGGCCTGGTTGGCGGAGGAGGCGAGCGAGGGCGCGGCGGCGGCCTTCTCCATGACCATGAGCTGCAGGGGCGACCCCGTCGTGAACGCGGCCATGCCGAGCAGCGTCACCCCCACCGCCGCGCTCCACTCCGCCCGCATGAGGAGCGGGAAGAGGGCGAGCACGACGGCCAGGGAGCCGAGCCCGCCGAAGAGCGTGCCTCGCAGGGAGTGGTCGGCGAGCCGCCCGCCGAGGAGGTTGCCGGCGGTGGCGCCCACGCCGAAGAGGGCGAGCAGCAGCGTCACGCTGGACTCGGCGAACCCGGCGGAATCCGTGAGCATCGGCGTGATGTAGCTGTAGGCGGCGAAGAGGGCGCCGAAGCCCGCGACGGTCGTACCGAGGGCGAGCCAGACGGGGAGGGAGCCGAGCGCCCGGAGTTCGCCGCGCAGTCCGGCGTTCTCGGTGTGGCCGTGGTCGGCGGGGACGAGCAGGGCGAGCGCCGCGATCGCGGCGAGCCCGATGGCGCTGACCGCGAGGAACGTCGCACGCCAGCCGAGCTGCTGCCCCATGAGCGTGGCGACGGGCACGCCCACGACGTTGGCGACGGTGAGCCCGAGGAACATCAGGGACACCGACCGCGCCTTGCGCTCGGGCCCGACGAGCCCGGTGGCGACGACCGCGCCGACGCCGAAGAACGCGCCGTGCGGGAGGCCGCTCACGAAGCGCGCCACCATCAGCCAGTGGTAGTCGGGCGCGGCGGCGGACACCGCGTTGCCGACGACGAACAGCACCATGAGTCCGATGAGGACGCGGCGCCGGGGCAGCTTCGCGGTGACGGCGGCGAGCAGCGGGGCGCCGATGACGACGCCGAGGGCGTACGCGGAGACGAGGTGTCCGGCGGTGGGGATGGATATGTGCAGGTCGTCCGCGACGTTGGGCAGCAGGCCCATCATCACGAACTCGGTGGTGCCGATGCCGAAGGCGCCCACGGCGAGGGCGAGCAGGGCCAGGGGCATGGAGACGTACCTTCCGAAGGGCGGGGCGGAGCAAGGCGGCGCGAGCGCCCGTCGGGGCACCCGCGAACCCGTAAGTTCACGTACGGAACAAAGACTCCCGGCCCGAGTATTCCGCGGGGATGCCGCGGGGATGCCGCGAGGTTAAGGACGGGTGACCGTCAGAGATCCATGCTCGCGGCCACCGGCAGGTGGTCGCTGCCCGTCTCCGGCAGCGTCCAGGAGGACACCGGCTCGACGCCCTTGACCATGATCTGGTCGATGCGGGCCATCGGGAACGAGGCGGGCCAGCTGAAGCCGAAGCCGTCGCCCGCCGCGCCCTGCGTGGACCGCATCTGCGAGGTGACGGCGTTCAGCGCGCGGTCGTTCATGGTGCCGTTCAGGTCGCCGAGCAGGACGACCTTGCCGAGCGTCTCGCCGGAGATGGCCTCGCCGAGCGCGTCGGCGCTGTCGTCGCGCTGCCCGGCGGTGAAGCCGGCGTCGAGCTTGACCCGCACCGACGGCAGGTGCGCGACGTACACGGCGACCTGCCCCTTGGGCGTGTCGACGGTGGTGCGCATCGCGCGCGTCCAGCCGAGCTTGATGTCGACGGGCTTGGTGCCGGTGAGCGGGTACTTGCTCCAGACGCCGACGGTGCCCTGCACCGAGTGGTACTTGTACGTGTCGGCGAGCGCCTTCTCGTACGTCGGCACGGCCGAGGACGTGAGCTCCTCCAGGGCGACGACGTCCGCGCCGGACGCGGCGACGTCGCGGGCGGTGCCGGACGGGTCGGGGTTGTCGGCGTTGACGTTGTGCGTGGCGACGGTCAGGTCGCCGCCGCCGCCCGACTTGTCGGTGATGAGGCCGCCGAAGGCGTTCAGCCAGACGATCACCGGAAGGAGCAGGGCGATCAGGGCGGTCGCGGACTTGCGGACCACGGCGATGACGAGCAGGACCGGGACGAACACACCGAGCCAGGGCAGAAACGTCTCGGTGAGGCTGCCGAGGTTGCCCACGCCGTTGGGGATCTGGGCGTGCAGCAGCATCACGAGACCGATGAGGACCGCGATCCCCGCCGTGATCAGCCCGCGCCGCCAGATGCCGGGGTCGCCCCGCCATCCGTCGACCAGGCGTCGCAGTCGCGAACCCTGGCGCTCGGGCCCCGAGCCGCCGCTGTCCGTCTCCGCCTTGTACGCCTGCGCCATAACTCTCGTCGCCTCACTGACTGCCGTGCACACCGTCTACCCGCCCCTGCACCCTAGGCGATGATCGGGTGTCGTCCCCGCCGTCCTGGGACGGCCGTACGGGCACGAGGACGAGCGGGGGCGGTCGCGAGGTTCCGGATGTGTGGGGGCGGCGGTACGTCTGTGACGAAACGCGCACATCACCCGCGGGTTGCGGGTGGTGAACGCCACGCGCGCCGGGGAATGTTCGACTCCGGCGGGCGGACACATGTTCGCCCCTGAGGCGGGGCATTTTCACTCCTGGGCCGGACCGCCTTCACTCCAGGGCAGGCCCTCCCCGTCACTCCTGCGGCCGCAGTCCTTGGAGGACGGTGTCGACGATGCGTTCCGCGAGATCCTCGTCCAGCGGGGCGTCCGGGCGCAGCACGGTGCGCACCAGCATGGGGCCGACGAAGAGTTCGTTGGCGAGGACGATGTCGACGTCCTCGCGGAGTTCGCCGTTCGCCGCGCCGCGGCGCAGGACGTCGTAGGCGATGCGGCGCTGCGGTTCGACGACGGTCGCGTGGTACGCCTCCCACAGTTTCGGCAGACTCTTCATCTGCGCGAAGACGTTGTGCAGGATCACGGACGAGCGCATGTTGAGGCCGCGGCGGCGGATGTGTTCGACGATGACGACGAGGTCGTCGCGCATGGAGGTGCCGGGGAGTTCGGCGGGGGGCTCCTCCAGGCTGCGCAGGACGTCGACGAAGATCTCGTCCTTGCCGCTCCAGCGGCGGTAGATGGTGGCCTTGCCGACGCCGGCGGTGCGGGCGATGCGTTCGATGGAGAGTTCCGCGAGGGGGACTCCGTCCTCGACCAGTTTGATGACGCCCTCGATGATGGCGCGTTCCACCGCTTCGCTGCGGGGTCGTCCCCTGGCGCCCGCGCCCGTGCCCGTGCCTTTGCCGGTCCGGCCCTGCTCCACGATCTCGACTCCTCTGCGGTTTTGCGTACCCCCGCATTCTCCCTGGTCCCCTGGCCGGGGGCGGGGTGACCGCTTGCCGTGACGGTGCCCGTCGGCCGGGGGCGGCGTGGCCGCTGCCGTGACGGTGCCGTCGGCCTGGGGCTGTGCCCACCCGTGCCCCGTGCCGCCCTGCGGCACGACTGCCCACAGCGGGCGCCGCTCCCGCTGTGGGCAGCTGGGCCGCCAGGGGCGGCTCCCGACCCTTAAAGGCAGCCCCGGCCGACGGCCACTGCCACGTCAGCGGCCACCCCGCACCCGTGCGGCACCCATCAGTGCTCGGCGCCCACCCGGTCCGGCTCCGGGGACGAGGCGTCCGTCGGCGCCGGGGCCTTCGGCTGCTTGCCGGGCAGATACAGGGAAACAATGAGCACGCCCACAAGGGCGACCCCCGCTCCGCACAACGCAGTGACATGCATGGCGTGCAGGAACGAGTCGTTGGCGGAGGAGACGAGTGCCTCGCCCCGCGGCCCGAGCCGCCCCGCCGCCCCGAGCGTCGCCTCGATGGACTCCCCCGCGGTGTGCCGCGCCCCCGCGGGCAGCACCTTGAGCTCGTCCTCGACGCCCCCGCGATAGGCGGTGGACAGGACGGACCCGAGCACGGCGATCCCCAGCGCCCCGCCGACCTGCCGGAAGGTGTTGCTGAGCGCCGACGCGGAGCCGGCCTTCTCGCGCGGCAGGGCCTGCATGATGACGACGCTGGTGGGCGTCATGATGTGCGCCATGCCCGCGCCCATCAGGAAGAAGATGACCTCCAGGATCCAGATCGGCGTGTCCGCGTCGAGGATCGTGAACGAGGCAAGCGTCAGGGCGCACAGCGCGAGCCCGCCCGCGCACGTGGCCCGGACTCCGAACCGCTCGACGACGAGCCGGGCCCGGGGCGCGAAGATCAGCTGTGCGGCCGCGAGCGGCAGCATGAGCAGCCCGGTCTGGAGCGGCGTGTACCCGCGCACGCTCTGCGTATAGAAGACCGCGAAGAACGTGACGCCCATCAGCGCGAAGAAGACGAGCGCGATCGCGGTGATCGCGGCGGAGAAGACGCGGTTCTTGAAGTACGAGATGTCGATGGACGGGTGGTCGCAGCGCTTCTCGTACCAGACGAAGCCGACGAGCACGGCGACGCCCGCGAGGATCGTCGCGAGGGCGGCGGGGTCGGTGAAGTCGGCGAGCTGGCCGCCCTTGATGATGCCGTAGACGAGCAGCACCAGGCCGATGACGGACAGCACGACGCCGATCAGGTCTATGCGGCCGGGTTTCGGGTCCCTGGAGTCCGGGACGAGGGCGATCATCAGGCCGACCGCGACGATCACGATCGGTACGTTGATGAGGAAGACCGAGCCCCACCAGAAGTGGTCGAGCAGCACACCGCCGGTGATGGGCCCGATCGCGACGGCGAGGCCGACGCCGGCGGCCCAGATGCCGATGGCCTTGGGCTGCTCCTCGCGCTCGAAGACGTTCATGAGGATGGCGAGGGTGGCGGGCATCACGAAGGCGGCACCGAGCCCCATCACCCCGCGGAACGCGATGAGTTCGGCGGGCGAGCCGGACTGGGCGGCGAGCGCGGAGCCGATGCCGAAGACGGCGAGCCCGGCGAGCAGGATCTTCTTGCGGCCGATGCGGTCACCGAGCAGGCCCGCGGTGAAGAGCAGGCCGGCGAAGACGAGTGTGTAGGAGTTGATGGCCCACTCGAGCTCGCTCTGGGTGGCTCCGAGGCCGGTGGGTTCGGGGGTCGAGATGGTCTTGATGGCGACGTTCAGGATCGAGTTGTCCAGGACGACGATGAGCAGGCTCAGCATCAGGACGCCGAGGATCGCCCAGCGGCGCCGGTGGACGGCCTCCGGTATGCGGGGCGCTTCGGGGACGGCGGGTGTGGTCATGCCGTTCACCCTAGACGCATTTCGATACGAGACCGTCTCGTATTGGAAAGGCTTTACCCCGGTTTTCCCCGTCCATCACGCGGAACGTGGGCGTCCGCCTCCCGGAATCCATCCGTCCGGGGCCCCGGAAACCTCCCGTCCACCCCGGGGTCGGAATTGGCCGAAAAAACACCCTCTAGCCTCCGGGCGGCACGCGATGCCACCATGGAGGTGATCCGGGGACGCCGTCAGGGCGCCTCGAGACGACAGAAGGAGCCGTTGCGATGACGCAGCTTTCGGCTGCCCAGAGCCCCGCCCCCACGGAGCGGAAGACCGACAGCAGCAAGACGCTGTACGGCGGCAAGGGCACACGCCGCATCACGGTCCGCGACATCACCGCCGCCAAGGAGCGCGGCGAGAAGTGGCCCATGCTCACCGCGTACGACGCGATGACCGCGTCCGTCTTCGACGAGGCCGGGATCCCGGTCATGCTCGTGGGCGACTCGGCGGGCAACTGCCACCTGGGGTACGACACCACCGTGCCCGTCACCCTCGACGAGATGGCCATCCTGTCCGCGGCCGTCGTGCGCGGCACGAGCCGCGCCCTGATCGTCGCCGACCTGCCCTTCGGTTCGTACCAGGAGGGCCCGGTCCAGGCGCTCAGGTCCGCGACGCGCCTGGTCAAGGAGGCCGGCGTGGGCGCGGTCAAGCTGGAGGGCGGCGAGCGCTCACTGGCCCAGACCGAGCTGCTCGTGCAGTCCGGCATCCCCGTCATGTCCCATCTGGGCCTGACCCCGCAGTCGGTGAACACCATGGGCTACCGCGTCCAGGGCCGCGGCGAGGAGGCGGCCCACCAACTGCTGCGGGACGCCAAGTCGGCCGAGGCCGCGGGCGCCTTCGCGGTGGTGCTCGAACTGGTACCGGCCGAGCTGGCCGCCGAGGTCACCAGGTCGCTGCACATCCCGACCGTCGGCATCGGCGCGGGCTCCGAGTGCGACGCCCAGGTCCTGGTGTGGACCGACATGCTCGGCCTGACCGGCGGCAAGATGCCGCGCTTCGTGAAGCAGTACGCGGACCTGCGCGGCGTCATGGGCGACGCCGCGAAGGCGTTCGCGGAGGACGTGGTGGGCGGCGCGTTCCCGGCCGCGGAGCACGCCGTCCACTAGCCGTCGGCACCGCACGTCCGGACAGCAGTCGGCACATCACTTTCAAGCCACTGCGGCACCGAGCGGCAGCCCGCCGACCGTCCCCCGTCGGCGGGCTGCCGTCTTGATCGAGAGCGCCCTTATCCACCGCTTCGCGGCCTTTTCCCGCCCGGCGGCCCCTGTTTCCCGCCCTTGGCCGCCCCCTCCCCGCCTCTCGCTGTCGGCGGGGTGTCGCACGCCTGTAGGAAATCTGTCGGTGGATTGTCGGTGGCAGCTGCTCTGATGTACGGCATGACAGAAATCGACAACAAGCCCCAACGGGGAGCGGACGGTACCGCGAACGCCGTTTCGGTACGGGGGCTGGTCAAGCACTACGGCGAGACCAAGGCGCTGGACGGCGTCGACGTGGACGTCCGCGAGGGCACGGTCCTCGGCGTCCTCGGCCCCAACGGCGCCGGCAAGACCACACTCGTACGCTGCCTCTCCACCCTCATCACCCCAGACTCCGGCACCGCCTTCGTCGCCGGGTACGACGTGCTGCGCCAGCCGCGCCAGCTGCGCCGCGTCATAGGTCTCACCGGTCAGTACGCCTCGGTGGACGAGAAGCTGACCGGCTGGGACAACCTCTACATGATCGGGCGTCTGCTCGACCTGCCCCGCAAGGAGGCCCGCTCCCGCGCGGACGGTCTCCTGGAGCGCTTCTCGCTCACGGAGGCCGCCAGACGCCCCGCGAAGACGTACTCCGGAGGCATGCGCCGCCGCCTCGACCTGGCGGCGTCGATGATCGGCAGCCCGGCCGTGCTGTTCCTGGACGAGCCGACCACCGGCCTCGACCCGCGCACCCGCAACGAGGTCTGGGACGAGGTCAAGCGCATGGTCGGCGACGGCGTCACCGTGCTGCTGACCACGCAGTACATGGAAGAGGCCGAGCAGCTCGCCAGCGAGCTCACGGTCGTCGACCGCGGCAAGGTCATCGCCAACGGCCGCATCGAGGAGCTGAAGGCCAAGGTCGGCGGCCGCACCCTGCGCATCCGCCCGGCCGACCCGGCGCAGCTGCGCCCCACGGCCACCGCGCTGGACGACGCGGGCCTCACGGGCCTCGCCACCACCACCGTGGACACCGAGACCGGCACGGTCCTGGTGCCGATCCTCAGCGACGAGCAGCTCACGGCGGTCGTGGGCACGCTCACCTCGCGCGGCATCACGCTCTCCGACATCGCCACCGAACTGCCCAGCCTGGACGAGGTGTTCCTGTCCCTCACGGGTCACAAGACCAGCGAGACGCAGGACGCCGTCAGCACCGAATTCAAGGAGGTCGCCGCATGAGCGCCGGCACGGTCACGGCGCCACCCGCGCCGCCCGCCAAGCACCACCCCGTCGACAAGTCCGCGGCGGACACCCGCATAGGGCTGCGCGCCCACGTCCGGCACACCGGCGCGCTGGTCAGACGCAATCTGCTCTGGATCAAGCAGGACATGGAGTCGATGTTCGACGCCGTCCTGATGCCGATCGTCTTCACCCTCCTGTTCGTGTACGTCTTCGGCGGCTCCGTGGGCCAGGCCCTCGGCGGCGGCCGCGAGGAGTACGTGCAGTACGTGATCCCCGGCCTGATGGCCATGATGGGGATGAACATGGCCATGGGCGTGGGCACCGGCTTCAACCAGGACTTCCAGACCGGTGTGATGGACCGCTTCCGGTCGCTGCCCATCGGCCGCTCGTCGGTGATGGTCGCCAAGATCGTGGTCGAGCTCCTGCGGATGCTGGTCGCCACGGCGATCCTGCTGGTCGTCGCCCTGATCATCGGCTTCTCGGTCGAGAGCATCCCGGGTCTGATCGCGTCCATCGGCCTCGCCATGGCCTTCGGCGTGGGCCTGATGTGGATCTTCCTCACCATGGGTGTCGTCATGAAGAGCGCCCAGGCCATCCAGGGCATGGGCTTCCTGGTCCTGATGCCGCTGCAGTTCGGCTCGTCCATCTTCGCGCCGACGGCGTCCATGCCCGGCTGGCTCCAGGCGTTCACGGACTACAACCCGCTGTCGTCGCTCGCCGACGCCGCCCGCGGCCTGATGAACGGCGGCATGCCGGTCGCGCACGACGTGTGGGTGACGCTGATCTGGTCGGTGGTCCTGACCGGCCTGATGGCGCCGATAGCGATCCACAAGTTCCGTACGAAGACGTGAGGTCGCGTCACCACCCCGCCGCGGCGACGGCCTCCTGCCAGGTGAGGCCGTCGCCCGCGGCGTAGGCGGCGGCGTAGTCCGCGTCGCCGAGCGCCGCGCGGGCCGCCCGTTCCGCGGCGGCGCGGATCTCCCGCTCCTGGGCCACCGGGACATGACCCGGCGGCAGGTGGCCGTCGGCCACGGCGAGCAGTCGCGCCGCGTGCGCCGCGCGGCCTGCGTCGTACGAGGCCAGGGCGCGGGCCATGGTCCCCAGGTGGACGGCGAGCAGCTGCGGCGCGACCATCTGCGACAGCGGCTCGGCGGCCTTCTCCACCGCCTCGCGGGCGTGACCGAGCGCCTGCTCGTGGTGGCCGTCGAGGGTGTCCAGCCATGCCTGTGAGCCGACCACGAACCCCTCGAAGACGGCGAAGCCGAAGACCTTGAACTCCTGGCGCAGCAGCGCCAGTTGCTCGCGGGCCTCATGGGTGCGGCCGGTGCGGCCGAGCAGACTGACGAGGAAGAGCCGGGCCGCGGGCAGCGCCCCGTTCAGACGGCTGCCGTTGTCCTCGACCACCCGCCACAGCAGCGCCTCGCCGCGCTCGGCATCGCCCGCCTCGACGAGCACCGCGCCGAGCCGGGCCGTCAGCAGGGACACCTGCGCCTTCGCGCCGAGTTCCATGGCGTACGGAATGGCGGCCTGGAAGTCGTCGGCCGCGCGCCGGTACTCACCGCGCCGCTCGTACGCCTCGCCGCGCGAGGACAGCGCCTCGGCCGTGCCCCAGGCGTCGCCGAGCCGCGTGCAGATCTCCAGGGCCTCGTCCGCGTCACGGGTGGCGTCGCCCGCCCAGTCGGTGCGGTTGGCGAGGATGTTGGCGCGCTGCTGCAGGGCGCCCGCCAGCTCCCAGGTGAGGCCCAGCTCGCGGCAGGTGGCGACGGTCTCGTCGATGAGGTGACGCAGTTGCGCGACCTCTCCCGTCATCAGGACGGCGAAGAACCAGAAGCTGCCCGGGCTCCAGCAGGTCTGCGGCAGACCCGGACGGTAGGTGTCCCTGATCGCGCCCAGCTTCCGCCCGGCCTCCGGGGTCTGCCAGGCGGCCGGGTCCATGTCCATGCAGGACAGCTGGATGAGGTGCACGCCGCGCCGCGCCTCCTGGAGGAGTTCGCCCGACAGCGGGGGCGGGGTGTCCGTGCAGCGCGCGTACAGCGGGGCGGCCGGTGCGACGGGCGGGGCGAACGGGTCGGGGCCGAGTGCCATCACGTCCCGGGACCAGTTCCGCGCCTCCACGCGCACGTCACGGATCATCCAGAACCACGCCAGGGACAGCACCAGGCACAGCCCCTCCTGCTCGTCGCGGGCGGCGACGGCGCGGCGCAGCGCGGTGCGCAGGTTCTCGTACTCCGCCTCGAAGGCCGCGATGGCCGCGCGCTGCCCGTGACCGCGCAGCTCCGGGTCGGTGACGCGGGCGAACTCCCGGAAGTGCGTGAGGTGCGCCCGCTCGGCCGCGTCCCGCTCCCCCGCCTCGTCGAGCCGCTCCGCGGCGTACTCGGACACGGTCTCCAGGAGTCGGTAGCGCATCACGTCGCCGTGCGCGGCGGGCGCGGCGACGACGAGCGACTTGTCGACGAGGGAGCCGAGGAGGTCGGGGACGTCTCGGGGGTCGACGAACACGGCTTCTGGCGGGGCGCCTTCGGGGCGGGGGGCGGCCCCGTCCTCCATGGCGTCGCTCCGGCCCGCGTCGGCGGGCCCTCCTGCGGCCCGCCCGCCGCAGACGGCTTCCGCGGCCGCGAGGTCGCAGCCGCCGGCGAACACCGACAGGCGGCGCAGGACGGCGCGTTCGGCGGTGTCGAGGAGGTCCCAGGACCAGTCCACGACGGCCCGCAGGGTCTGCTGGCGCGGAAGCACGGTACGGGCGCCGCTGGTCAGCAGCCGGAAGCGGTCGTCGAGCCGGTCGGCGATCTGGCGCGGGGTGAGCATCCGCAGCCGGGCCGCGGCCAGTTCGATGGCGAGCGGCAGGCCGTCCAGGCGCTGACAGATCTCGGCCGCGGCGCGCGGGTCGTCGTCCGTACGGAAGCCGGGGCGCGCGGCGGCGCCGCGGTCGGCGAGGAGACGCAGCGCGAAAGGTTCCGGCAGGGGCTCGACGGGGCGCACCAACTCGCCCGGTACGCCGAGGGGTTCGCGGCTGGTGGCGAGCACGGTGAGCCCCGGGCACTGGGCCAGCAGGTGTTCCGCGAGGCGGGCGGCGGCGTCGATGACGTGCTCGCAGTTGTCGAGGACGAGCAGCATGCGGCGCGGGCCGCAGTGCTCGGTGAGCCGGACCATCGGGTCGTCGGCCTTCCGCTCCGCGGCGGCCCGCAGCTCTTCGGCGCCCGCGCCGCGCAGCACGGTCTCGCGGGCGCCGAGCGCGGTGAGGACGGCCTCCGGCACGTCGTCCGGGTCGTCCACGGGCGCGAGTTCGGCGAGCCACACGCCGTCGGGCACGGCGTCGGCCACCGCCTCCCCGGCCTCCTGCGACAGCCGCGTCTTACCGGCCCCGCCGGGCCCGGTCAACGTCACCAGGCGCGCGCGGCGCAGATCGCCCCGGATCGCGTCGATGTCCGCGCTGCGCCCGACGAAGGAGGTGAGCCGGGCGCGGAGGTTGCCGGGGGCGGGGCGCATGGCGGAGGTGGCGGCGGGGTCGACCGAGGTACGTCCCACCCCTGACGCGGAAGCCGACGGGTCTGCCCCTGGGGCGGCATCCGCCGCGCCTGGCACGTCCGTCCCCGAGGCGGCGCCCGCCCCACCCGGCGCGCCCGTACCGGCTGACGCGCCTCCCGCCTTCGACGCCGTGCCCGCGTCCGCGTGGGCAGGCGAATGGGCGGTGGCCGGGTGCGCATGGCCCGGGTCAACGGCGCCGGCGGGCGCGGCCGCCTCCCCGCCTCCGGCCGGCTCAGCAACTCGGCGTGCAGGGTCCGCAGTTCGACCCCCGGGTCGGCGCCCAGGTGTTCCGCGAGGGTGCGGCGTACGCCGTCGTACGCGGCCAGCGCCTCCGCCGCGCGGCCGACGTCCCGCAGGGCGCGCAGCCGCAGCGCCTGGAGGGGCTCGTCCAGCGGGTGGCCGTCGCACAGGGCGGTGAGCTCGGGGAGCACGGCTTCGGCCTGCCCCAGGGCCAGGGCGGCCGTGCACCGCGCGCGCAGGGCGTCGAGGCGGCGGGCGGACCAGCGGGCGGCCTCCGCGGTGTGGTCCGGCAG
Organism: Streptomyces aurantiacus JA 4570; assembly: GCF_000414115.1. GTDB lineage: Bacteria > Actinomycetota > Actinomycetes > Streptomycetales > Streptomycetaceae > Streptomyces > Streptomyces aurantiacus_A. Next base: position 7,394 of record NZ_AOPZ01000157.1, on the reverse strand, counting down.
GTCGGCGAAGGCTTCGCCGTGCCAGAGGGCGAGGGCGTCGTCGAGGAGACCGGCGGCCTTCGCCGGGTCGCCGTCCGCGAGCGCCCGCGTCCCCTCGCCGACCAGGCGCTCGAAGCGGTGGGCGTCCACGTCGTCGGGGGCGGCGCGCAGGTGGTAGCCGCCGTCGGCGGAGACGACGGCGTCGGCGCCGAGCGCCCGGCGCAGCCGCCCGACCAGGGCCTGCAGCGCCGCCGTGGCGTCGGCCGGGGGCGCGTCGTCCCACACCCGGTCGACGAGGACGGCGGCCGGAACCGTGTGGCCCGGCCGCAGCGCGAGCGCCGCGAGCAGTGCGCGCAGGCGGGCGCCGCCGACGGAAACGGTGGTTCCGTCGGGGCGCGAGGCCCGGGTGACGCCTAGAACGCGATAACGCACGCCCCCATTGTCGTCGCTCCCCGGAACCCCGGGCACCGGGCCCGCCCCTTCCCGTAACCAGGGGCTCCGCCCCCTGGACCCCCTTATCGCCGCTTCGCGGCTCTGGGGGCAGAGCCCCCAGTTACGGGAAGGGGCGGGGTTGGGGCACAGGTAGCCTCCACAGGCAGCGGCCGCCGCCCCGAGGCCGAGCCCGGACGAAGGAGCACCATGACCACCGCCCCCACCCGGAGCGACCGCCGGGTCAGCCCCGTCTTCCTCGGGATCGCCGCGGTCACCGCGGCCTCGGGCTGGGCGGCCTGGACCGGATTCGCGGACAACCCGGGCTTCGCCGTCTTCCTCTTCGTCACGGCGGCCTGGATCGTCTCGCTGTGCCTGCACGAGTACGCGCACGCCCGCACCGCCCTGCACAGCGGCGACATCTCCATCGGGGCGAAGGGCTATCTGACCCTCAACCCGCTCAAGTACACGCACGCGCTGCTCAGCATCGTGCTGCCGGTGCTGTTCGTGATCATGGGGGGCATCGGCCTGCCCGGCGGCGCGGTGTTCATCGAGCGCGGCCGGATCCAGGGCCGGTGGCGGCACAGCCTGATCTCGGCGGCGGGGCCGCTGACGAACGTACTCTTCGCGGTCGTCTGCACCGCGCCCTTCTGGCTGGACGCCCTCGACGGCGTCCCGGACACCTTCCGCTACGCGCTCGCGTTCCTCGCGCTGCTCCAGGTGACGGCCGCGATCCTGAACTTCCTGCCCATCCCGGGCCTGGACGGCTACGGCGTGATCGAGCCCTGGCTGTCGCACGAGATCCGCCGCCAGGTGGAGCCGTTCGCGCCGTTCGGCCTGCTCGCCGTCTTCGGCATCCTGTGGATCCCGGAGGTCAACCACGCGTTCTTCGACGCGGTGGACGCGATCCTGCGCGGCCTCGGCGTCAGCGACTGGGACACCTACTGGGGCCAGCGCCTCTACCGCTTCTGGCAGGGCACCCCGGACATCCCCGCGCTCAACGGCTAGCGGAGGCCGCGTCCCGCTCCCGCAGGACCTTCGCCCGGCGCACGTAGTACCACGTCATGTTGGACGAGAGCCCCGCGAGCAGCACCCACACGATGCCGAGCCACATGCCCTGGGCGAAGGAGACCACGGCGGCGGCGACCGACAGAACGCAGACGACGAGGGCGTAGAGGGCGAGGCGGGGCATGGGGCGCGGCTCCTGAATGCGGCAATCCTGACGGACGTACCGCACCAGTGTCCCCCATGCCCCGCGAGCCGGGGCACACCCCTCCTAGAGCTAGACGTCCGTGACGCGCAGTCCCGCGTGCGCCTTGTACCGCCGGTTCACCGAGATCAGGTTGGCGACCAGGGACTCCACCTGGTGGGCGTTGCGCAGGCGCCCGGCGAAGACGCCCCGCATGCCGGGGATGCGTGCGGCGAGGGCCTGGACGGTGTCCGTGTCGGCGCGGCTCTCGCCGAGCACCATCACGTCGGTGTCGATCTCCTCGATGGCCTCGTCCTGGAGCAGCACCGCCGACAGGTGGTGGAAGGCGGCGGTCACCCGCGATTCGGGAAGCAGCGCGGCGGCCTGCTCGGCGGCGCTGCCCTCCTCGGGCTTCAGGGCGTACGCGCCCTTCTTGTCGAAGCCGAGCGGGTTGACGCAGTCGACGACGAGCTTGCCCGCGAGTTCCTCGCGCAGCCCTTCGAGGGTCTTGGCGTGCCCGTCCCACGGCACGGCGACGATCACGATGTCGCTGCGCCGCGCGCACTCGGCGTTGTCCGCACCCTCAATGCCCTCGACGCTGCGGCCCAGCTCGGCAGCGGCGGACGCGGCGCGCTCCGCCGCGCGCGAGCCGATGATCACCTTCTGGCCCGCGCGGGCAAGGCGGTAGGCGAGCCCGCGGCCCTGGTCACCGGTGCCGCCGAGCACGCCCACGACGAGGCCGGACACGTCGGGCAGGTCCCAGGGGTCCTTGGCGGGCGCCTTCTGCACACTTTCCGTGGAAGTCATGGTCAGACCTTACGTCCGAGCCCACGGCGCGCCGGCCCGGCCGCGCTCAGTCCAGCCAGTCCAGCGGGACGCGCCGGAACGTGATCGTCTCGTACGCGCTGAAGTCCCCGGTCTCGTAGAGGAGTCCGACGGTGCCGTCGTCGAGGCGCGCGAGATCGGAGTACGCGGCGGGCAGCCCGTCGACCGTGTGGACGGGGTGCCACGTCGTGCCGCCGTCGTGGCTCTTGCGGATGCTCATCTGCGCGCGGAAGCCGGGGTCGGCGGGCCCGGAGTACAGCAGCAGGTCCGGGTCGCGCAGTTGCAGCACGCTGGCCTCGACGACGGGGCCGGTGAGGCAGGACTGGGGCCGGAAGGGCTTGGCGAGGGACTGGCCGCCGTCGTGGGAGTGGGCGTCGGCGCGGGTGCCGGGGGCCGGCGAGTCGTTGCGGGTGTTGAAGTAGACGCGGCCGTCCGGGAGTTCGGCGGCGGTGGTCTCGTTGACGTTGATGTAGCCGTTGGTGTTGTCGTCGACGTACCCGATGCGCCAGGTCTGGCCCTGGTTGTCGCTCAGCAGGCAGTGCCCGCCGTTGTACTTCCCCTCGGTGCCGACGTCCGAGCCGCTGGGCGGCAGGGAGTGGTTGGCGGGTACGACGATCCGGCCGCCGCTCAGCTGGATGGCGTGGCCGGGCGTGGTCGCGTACCACCGCCAGTGGGACTTCTTCGTCGTCCGGGTGATCTCGCGGGGCGACGACCAGGTGAGGCCGTCGTCGTCGCTGTACTGCAGCCAGACGCGGCGGCCGTTCGCGGCGGACACCTCGCCGCGCCGGATGGCGTTCTCGGTGGCCGAGGCGGCGTTGCGCACCTGCACGAGCAGGATCCGGCCGGAGTCGAGGACGACGGGGGCGGGGTTCCCCGCGAGGTCGGTGCCGTTGCCGCCGACGACCTTCAGCGGGCCCCAGGTGCGGCCGCCGTCGGTGGACCGCTTGAGCACGACGTCGATGTTCCCGAAGTCCTCCTGCGAGCCGACGCGGCCCTCGCAGAAGGCGAGGACCGTACCGGCGTGGGTGACGACGACGGCCGGGATCCGGAAGCTCGCGTACCCCTCGCGCCCCGCGCGGAAGGGAACAGACGTCTCAACTGTCTCCGTAGGCATCCGTGCCCCTTCCCCACCATGAGGGAATTCGCGGTGAACTCCCGCTGACGAATCTCTCGTTGAGGCAGTATGCGCCCCCATGGACGCCGTAAGGGTCGCGCTGCTGCGCGAAGTTCTCGCCGGGACCGAGTGGCCGGGCGCCACCCGCCGCTTCGCGGGGGCGCTGCGCTCCAGTGTGCTGCCGCACGGCGGCGGGCTGCTGCTCGTGGGCACGCGGGAGTACGAGCCGTGGCATCTGGCCGCGCACCTGGTGGACGAGGCCGCGTGGTCCGGCACGCCGGAGCTGACGCCCACCCTCGTGCGGCACCGGCCGCGCCCGGACGCGCCCGCGCAGCTCTCCGTCGGCCTCGGCCGGATCGAGGCGGCGCGGCGCGGCGAGACGCTGCTCGTGGTGGCGCCCACCGCGCCCGAGGCGGGGCTGCTGTCGCGCGTGCACGACGCGCGGCGGGCGGGCGCGACGGTCTTCGCCCTCGGCGAGCGCGACGGCGACGTCGGTGCCCTCGCCCACGAGGCGCTGGTGCTCCCCGACGACGCCGGGCTCGACCTGGACACGGTCCAGCACCTGGTGAGCGCGGCGGCGGGCGAGAACAGCCTGCCGGCTCCGCGCGGCCGACTGCGCGTACGGGACCGCCTCTCCCGCCTGGCGGACCACCTGACGGCCCCACCGCCGACGCGCTGGTGACCCCCGAAACGGCCACGTCGGCCGGGGGCTGTGGCCACCCGCACCCGCCGGCGGCGGACAACCCCCACAGGAGACGCCCACCCCACGGCCGACTGGAAACGGGCCGGGCGGGTGGGAGAGATCCGCCGCGAAGCGGCGGGACAGGAACACCCCCCCCACCGCCCCGCAGAAGTCAATCGTCGTCGCCACGCGCAGCGGAGTCATGCCACCGAGGATCGTTCTCCCACTGGAGATTCCGCTCCGCGGCAATCGACATCGCGTGGGCCGCCTCCTCCCGGGAGGCATAAGGACCGAAGCGGTCCTTGCCGGGGCAGTCCGGGCCCTCCTCGACCTTCTTGTGCTCCAGGCAGTAGTACCACTCACCCGGCTTGCCGACGGTCCGCTTCTTGAACAGGGCCATGTCCGGCTCCTCTCTCTCCCGTAATGCTGCCTCACCGGCGCTCGTTAGACTCGCTGACATGTCTGGCCAGTCACTGCTCGTACCAGGGGAGCTCTCTCCCGCCCGCCCCGTGCCCGGAAACATCAGGCGCCCGGAGTACGTCGGCAAGCCCATGCCGACGCCGTACACCGGACCGGAGGTGCAGACCCCGGAGACCGTCGAGCTGATGCGGACCGCGGGCCGCATCGCCGCGCGCGCGATGGCGGAGGCCGCGAAGGCCATCGCGCCGGGGGTGACCACCGACGAGCTCGACCGCATCGCGCACGACTACATGTGCGACCACGGCGCGTACCCCTCGACGCTCGGCTACCGCGGCTTCCCGAAGTCGCTGTGCAGCTCGGTCAACGAGGTCATCTGCCACGGCATCCCCGACTCCACCGTCCTGAAGGACGGCGACATCATCAACCTCGACGTCACGGCGTACATCGGCGGCGTGCACGGCGACAACAACGCGACGTACCTCGTCGGTGACGTGGACGACGAGTCGAGGCTGCTCGTCGAGCGGACCCGGGAATCGCTCGACCGGGCCATCAAGGCGGTCAAGCCCGGCCGCCAGATCAACATCATCGGCCGCGTCATCGAGTCGTACGCCAAGCGCTTCGGCTACGGGGTGGTCCGGGACTTCACCGGCCACGGCATCAACACGTCCTTCCACTCCGGCCTGATCGTCCCGCACTACGACAGCCCGCACGCGACGACGGTCATCCAGCCGGGCATGACCTTCACGATCGAGCCGATGCTGACGCTCGGTACGCATGAGTACGACATGTGGGACGACGGGTGGACCGTCGTGACGAAGGACCGGCGGCGGACGGCGCAGTTCGAGCACACGCTCGTGGTGACGGACTCCGGCGCGGAGATCCTCACGCTGCCGTGAGCCGTGCCCCCGGCGGGGGCAGCGCGGCGCACGGGAAAGGCCGGGTCCGGACGGGCCCGGCCTTTTTGATCGCTTACGCATCCCTCATCGGATGCGGGGTAACGTTTTTACCGACAGGATGTCGGGAACCATTGACTTAGGTAAGCCTAACCTTGGATGATCGGTCCTGGCCACCTTGGTTCCCGCCCTTCTTCGGCTTCGGAGGTCCTCATGGACTCGGCGCTCACCCAGCCCCCCTCGTTCTCGACGCTCATCCGCACCGCGTCGCACGCGCAGCACACCGAGGCGGAGTCGTCCACGTTCATGGGTGACCTGCTCGGCGGCCGCCTCGGCGTGGACGCGTTCGCGAGGTACACGGAACAGCTCTGGTTCGTGTACCGCGCGCTGGAGGACGGCGCCCAGGCACTGCGCGACGACCCGGTTGCGGGGCCGTTCCTGCGGCCCGAGCTGCTGCGGGTCGCCGAGCTGGAGCGGGACCTGGCGCATCTGCGGGGCGAAGGGTGGCGTGCCGGACTCACGGCCCTGCCGGCCACGGCTGCGTACGCGGCGCGGGTCGAGGAGTGCGCGCGGACCTGGCCCGGCGGGTATGTGGCCCATCACTACACGCGCTATCTCGGGGACCTGTCGGGCGGGCAGATCATCCGCGGCAAGGCCGAGAAGACATGGGGCTTCGACCGCAAGGGAGACGGCGTCCGGTTCTACGTCTTCGAGGGGATCCCCAACCCCGCCGCGTTCAAGCGGAGCTATCGGGAGCTGCTCGACGGCCTCGACGTGGTCGTCCCGGACGAGCTGGAGAAGCAGCGCATCGTGGACGAGTGCAAGCGGGCTTTCAGCCTGAACACAGCGCTTTTCCGGGAGCTCGGGGCCGAGTTTCCGCTGTCCGCGTGAGCCGCCGCCCCGCCTGTGGCCCCCGTCCGGGGGTGGCGTAGGAGCATCGCGCTTCGCGCTCGTCCTCAATCTCCCCCAAGCTCTTAAGGAGCAGGGAGGGGCCCCCTCGACGGGCTCAATCCTTGCCCCACACAAAGGCTCGGCGGGTGGGGGAACGTCACCCTGCCGGCCAGTTCGATCAGGTCGTGCGGGCCCGGGGCCGTGAGGAGCTGGGAGCCGCGGCCCTGGGTGATGTTCAGGGCCCGCCCCAGCTCACGGGTGAGCGCCAGCGCCGCCGCCCCCGTCGCCTCGTCCTCGACGATCCCGTCCCCGCGCCCGGGGAACCCCCGCGCCCGCACCCGCCCCGCGGCCTCGTCCTCCCACGCCCATGCGTAGATCCACTCCCCCGCGGGCGGCACCGCCAGCGCCTCCACCTCCGCCGCCGACGCGTACCGCCGCAGCGTCCGCCCCGACGCCCACGCGCCCCGCGCCACGATCCAGCTGAACTCCCCGTCCTGCCGGGCCTCGACCACCCCGGCCTCGGTGATCAGCTCGGGCACGTCGAGCAGCCACGCCGTGCCGACGCACGGGTGCCCCGCGAACGGCAGCCGGGTCGTGGGCGTGTAGATGTCGACGGCCCCGCGCTCGGGGTCGTCGACGAACACCGTCTCGCTGAAGCCGAGTTTCGCGGCGAGCGCCTGCCGGTCCGCCCGCGCGGCCACCCGCGAGCCGTCCCGCACCACCCCGAGCTCGTTGCCGTACCGCCCGTCCGGCGCGCAGAAGACCCGCAGGACGTCGATGCCGTGGTGCACGTCGGCCATGCCGGGTCCGTACTCTTCTTCGTTCACCCGGGCATTCAAGCATCGTTGCGGCATCGCTCGCCCGGCGCGGCCCTAGCGCCGGACAGGTGGGCGCCCGGCACTCCAAGTGCCGGACGCCCACCTCCCGTTCAGGTCGCCGTCAGCGCCTCACGCGTGCCCGCCCCGCGGCTCC
>NZ_AOPZ01000156.1 GCF_000414115.1 Streptomyces aurantiacus JA 4570 | reverse complement strand
GCCGCTACACAACGGGGGCCCTAGCGATCCTGCATTGGGGTCAGCGGGTGCGACCCAGACTGTCCCCATGGGAAGGATCTGTACCCCCGACCGGATTCGAACCGGCGCTACCGCCTTGAGAGGGCGGCGTGCTAGGCCGCTACACAACGGGGGCTTCGCGGATCGTGATCCGCAGTTGCAGATGAGCTCTGCGAGCTGGCCTACCAGGACTCGAACCTAGACTAACTGAACCAGAATCAGTCGTGCTGCCAATTACACCATAGGCCATCAAAGCGCAACCCCCTGTGGGGGCCTTGTTTGACTTTGCGCTTCCCGGCCGGACCTTTCGGCCCTCTCGGGCGGCGCAGGAAGAACATTACCCGAAGGTGGACGGCGCTCCAAAACGGGTATCGGCCAGCAACAGCGCGGGAAGCTCCGCGAGACCGGCGATCCGCCGGACACCCGACGGGCCTTCCTGCGCCGAGCCGTTGCGGTCGAGCCAGATGCCGAGCAGGCCCGCGTCGCGGGCGCCGCGCGCGTCGATCTCCGGCTGGTCGCCGACGTACGCGACCTCCGCGGGCGCGAGGCCGAGCTCGTCGCAGACGGCGTGGAACGCCTCGGCCGCGGGCTTGGAGACGCCGAGCTCGGCGGCGCACAGGACGACCTCGAAGCGGTCGCGCACGCCGAGGACGCGGAGCTTGTGGTCCTGGACGGTTTGGGCGGAGTTGGACAGGACGGCGTGCCGGTAGCCGTCGGCGAGGGCGTCGAGGGTCGGGACGGTGTCCGGGAAGAGCGTCCAGGCGGCTTCGTAGTGGACGCGGTAGCGCGCGAACCAGGCGTCGGCCTCGACGTCGTCGAGTGCGGCGCCCAGGAAGTCGCGTACGCGGTCGCGGCGCTGGGACTCGAAGTCGACCTCACCGGCGCCGAAGCGGGCCCAGTGGCGGTCGGTGGTCTCCTTCCACAGCGCGAGGGCCTCCGCAGCCGTGCCGTATCCGGCCAGGATGCCTTCCGCGGTGAGGTGCGCGTGCATGCCGGTGGTGTCGGCGTACGCGTAGTCGAAGATCGTGTCGTCGATATCCCAGACGACGGCTTTGATCGCCATGAGGTCGACAGTAAGCCGTGCGAGTCCTCCCGGCTGGGGGTTCGGGGGTTACCCCCCGAAGAACGCGAAGGGCCCGGGAGCCGTGGTGGCTTCCGGGCCCTTCGTGCGCGGCGTGCGTACGGGTGCGCGGTTACGCGGCCAGCTTCGCCAGGGCCGCGTCCACGCGGGTCAGCGTCGTCTCCTTGCCCAGGATCTCCAGGGACTCGAAGAGGGGCAGGCCGACCGTGCGGCCGGTTACGGCGACGCGGACGGGGGCCTGGGCCTTGCCGAGCTTGAGGCCGTGGGCCTCGCCGGCGGCCAGGACGGCCTCCTTCAGGGACTCGGCGGAGGTCCAGTCGGCGGCCTCCAGCTTCTCGCGGGCCGTCCGGAGCAGGGCGTCGCTGCCCTCCTTCATCGCCTTCGTCCAGGACGCCTCGTCGAAGACCGGCTCCGGCAGGAACAGGAAGTCGACGTTGTCGGTGATCTCGGAGAGGACCTTGAGGCGGGTCTGGGCGTGCGGGGCGATCGCGTCCCACTTGTCCTGGTCGAAGTCCTCCGGCGCCCAGGGGGCGAAGGGGGCCCTGAGCCAGGGGGCGCAGCGCTCGGCGAAGTCCTTCACGTCGAGCAGCCGGATGTGGTCGGCGTTGATGGCCTCGCACTTCTTGAGGTCGAAGCGCGCCGGGTTGGGGTTCACGTCGGCCACGTCGAAGGCGGCGACCATCTCGTCCGTCGTGAAGATGTCCTGGTCGGCGGAGAGGGACCAGCCGAGCAGGGAGAGGTAGTTGAGCAGGCCCTCGGGGAGGAAGCCGCGCTCCCGGTAGAGGTTGAGGGACGCCTGCGGGTCGCGCTTGGAGAGCTTCTTGTTGCCCTCGCCCATCACGTACGGCAGGTGGCCGAAGGCGGGGATCTCCTTGGCGACGCCCAGCTCGATCAGCGCCTTGTAGAGCGCGATCTGGCGCGGGGTCGAGGAGAGCAGGTCCTCGCCGCGCAGGACGTGGGTGATCTCCATCAGGGCGTCGTCGACGGGGTTGACCAGCGTGTAGAGCGGGGCGCCGTTCGCGCGGACGATGCCGTAGTCCGGCACGTTCTCCGGCAGGTAGGTGATCTCGCCGCGGACCAGGTCCGTGAAGGTGATCGCCTCGTCGGGCATGCGGAAGCGGACGATGGGGGTGCGGCCGTCGGCGACGTACGCGGCCTTGCGCTCGGCGGTCAGCTCGCGGCAGTGGCCGTCGTAGCCGGACGGCTTGCCGGCGGCGCGGGCGGCCTCGCGGCGGGCGTCCAGCTCCTCGGTGGAGCAGTAGCAGTGGTACGCGTGGCCGGCGGCGAGGAGCTTGTCGGCGACCTCCTTGTAGAGGTCCATGCGCTGCGACTGCCGGTACGGCGCGTGTGGGCCGCCGACCTCGGGGCCCTCGTCCCAGTCGAAGCCCAGCCAGCGCATGGAGTCCAGGAGCTGCTCGTAGGACTCCTCGGAGTCACGGGCGGCGTCGGTGTCCTCGATGCGGAAGACCAGAGTGCCGCCGTGGTGCCGGGCGTAGGCCCAGTTGAACAGGGCGGTGCGGACCAGGCCCACGTGCGGGTTGCCGGTCGGGGAGGGACAGAAACGTACGCGTACGTTCGTCGCGTTAGCCACGCTTGATCACCTTGTTGGTGAGAGTGCCGATGCCTTCGATGGTGACGGCGACCTCGTCGCCGACGTTGAGCGGGCCGACCCCTGCCGGGGTGCCCGTGAGGACGACGTCGCCGGGGAGCAGCGTCATGGCCTCGCTGATGTGGACGATGAGGTCCTCGATGGGACGGATCATGTCCGAGGTGCGGCCGAGCTGGCGCTGTTCGCCGTTGACCGTGCACTGGAGGGTGAGGTCGGCGGCGCGGGCCAGGTCGATGCCGGTCTCCACCCAGGGGCCGAGCGGGCAGGAGGTGTCGAAGCCCTTGGCGCGCGCCCACTGGTTCTCGCGCTTCTGTACGTCACGCGCGGTGACGTCGTTGGCGCAGGTGTAGCCGAGGATGACGTCGGCGACGCGCTCGCGCGGGACCTCTCGGCACATCCGGCCGATGACCACGGCCAGCTCGGCCTCGTAGTGCACCTCCTGGGAGAAGGAGGGGTACTCGATGGGGTCGCCGGGGCCGGTCACGGAGGTGGACGGCTTGAAGAAGGCGACCGGGGTGTCCGGGATCTCGTTGCCGAGTTCCGCGGCGTGCTCCGCGTAGTTGCGGCCGATGCCCACGATCTTGTTGGGCAGCACCGGCGGGAGCAGCCGGACCTTGTTCAGCGGGACCTTCGTGCCGGAGAGCTCGAAGTCCGCGAACGGGATGCCCTTGATGATGTCGAGGACGAGCCCCTCGGTGCTTCCTGGGGGAGCTTCGCCCTCGACTGCGCCGAAGGCGACATTGCCGTCGATGGAGAACCTGGCGATGCGCAACGGGGCCCCTTGCGTTTGGGTGGAGTGTGTCGCTCCGAGTCTATGGGGCTTCGCCCCTTTCCCCCTGATCGCCGCTTCGCGGCCCGTCCTCAAGCTCCCCCAAGCTCTTAAAGAGCAGGGGGGACCCCCTCGACGGGCTATTTCCCCGCCGGGCGTCGCTCTTCGTCTTACGGCGCTTCCATCAGGACCGTGCGGCGGGGGTTCGCCGTCTGGGTCGGCAGTTCTACGGGGTGCTCCGGCTGCTCGGCCGCGGGCTGCACGTCGTCTGCGTCCTCGAGGTGCGCGAGGGTGGTGCGGCGGGGGTTGGCTATGTTGCGGAACATCAGCGTGGACTTCATCTGCCGTTTCGACCCTGTCGGTTGGGGCGTCGCTCGGTGGACGCCGGTTGTCGGTTTCGCCATCCCTGTAAAGCGTCAGGCTAAACATGCAATTCCCGACCAAAGTCCAGAAGAGGCCATGATCTTCATGTGAGTTTGCTCACTGAGGAGCGGGCAAAAGGGTCAATTCCGGCTAGCGGTCCGCCCATTGAAAACGGACATTGCCCACCTGAAGGCCCCATTCCGCTCCTGATCATGAAGACTGGGACACCCACGTCAGCCGAGGGTCTCGTACGGGAAAGTCCGTTATGGGCGACTTCACTTTCTACGTCTCGTAACGCGCCAATCACGTGCTGTCACGGAGCTCATGCCCTGGCCCACGGGCCTTGTTGGAGATCCTGCACTGTGCTGGAATTCCCGGGACCGCCGCGGGACAGAACCGGCGCACAGGGGCGCAACGCAGCGCCGAGTGGCGGCGGGAAGGGGGAGCAGCGCCGGTCTCACGACCACCAAGGGGTGCCTGGCGCCCCGAGACGCCGACACCGTTCCGCCGCCATGCGGCAGGACGCCTGGTCCAGAGGTTGCGACGCTAGTGCAGGGACGTTTCAAGAGGGATGGCAAGGGGTCTCCCCAGGCCGGCCGCGGCCGAGGGGAAGCTTCGGCGGATCCGGAGCGCGGCGGAAGTGACCGCGGCTCCTCGGCCCAGCACGCCCAGAACCCCGGACAGGTGCAGTCCGGTGACGGCGGCACGGGTGCCGGCCGCGCGGGCTCCGGCCCGGCCGCGGGCGGAGCGCTGCCCAAGGGCTCCAAGACACCTCCGGGTCCCGGCTCCCGAATAGCCCTGCGCAACTGGCGCATCTCCACCCGTCTGGTCTCGCTCCTCGCGCTGCCCGTCATCGCGGCGACCTCCCTCGGCGCCCTGCGGATCAACTCGTCGATGGACGAGATCGAGCAGCTCGACAACATGAAGCTGCTGACCGACATGACCAAGCAGGCCACCGAGTTGGCCGCGGCGCTCCAGGAGGAGCGCGACCAGTCGGCGGGCCCGCTCGCGCACGACGCGAAGGACACCGACTTCACCGTCAAGGGCGCCCGGGACGACACGGACCGCGCCTACAAGAACTTCCTGCGGGGCACGCAGCAGCTCGACGACAGCGACAGCGACAAGGGCCTGCTGGGCGTCCGGCAGAGCACCATCCAGATCACCCAGCAGCTGCAGAAGATCAACGACGTCCGCCGGAACGCGTACGCCGACACCAAGTCGGTCTCGCAGACCGTCGACGCCTACAGCCAGCTCATCGAGCAGCTCCTCGCGCTCTCCGAGGACATGGCGCAGGCGACCAGCAACCCGGACATGATCCAGCGCACCCGCGCGCTCGCCGCGTTCTCCTCCGCCAAGGAGTACGCCTCCGTGCAGCGCGCCGTCATCGCGGCCGCGCTGCCCGCGAACAACCGCGAGTTCGGCAAGCTCTCCGAGACCGACCGCCGGTACGCGTTCTCCGCCCTTGACAAGGAGGGCTCGGAGCTCCAGTCCTTCAACCGGATCTACACCGGTGACCCCGAGAAGCTCCTGAAGCCCATCAGCGAGGGCAACGCCTCCATCGAGGCCGCCAACTCCTACGCCAAGCGCGTCCTGGAGCAGGAAGGCGGCATCAAGCTCCGCGGCAAGCGCTCCTACAAGGACTGGGTGGACTCCGACTCCACCAAGATCTCTGAGATGTCCAAGATCGAGCTGACGCTGCTCGACGAGATGGAGCAGAAGGCCCGTTCGCTCAGGAACGAGTCCGAGCAGCAGGCGATCCTCAACGGTGCGCTCATCCTGCTCGTGCTCGGTGTGTCGCTCGTCGGCGCCTTCGTCGTGGCCCGGTCCATGATCCGCTCGCTGCGGCGGCTGCAGGACACCGCCACCAAGGTCGCCCAGGACCGCCTGCCCGAGCTGGTCAAGCAGCTCTCCGAGTCCGACCCGCAGGACGTGGACACGTCCGTGGAGTCGGTCGGTGTGCACTCCCGGGACGAGATCGGCCAGGTGGCCGCGGCCTTCGACGACGTGCACCGCGAGGCCGTCCGCCTCGCCGCCGAGCAGGCCCTCCTGCGGGGCAACGTCAACGCGATGTTCACCAACCTCTCGCGCCGTTCCCAGGGCCTCATCCAGCGCCAGCTCTCCCTCATCTCCGAGCTGGAGTCCCGCGAGGCCGACCCGGACCAGCTCTCCTCGCTGTTCAAGCTCGACCACCTCGCGACCCGCATGCGCCGTAACGGCGAGAACCTCCTCGTGCTCGCCGGTGAAGAGCCCGGCCGTCGCTGGACCCGGCCCGTGCCGCTCGTCGACGTGCTGCGTGCCGCCGCGTCCGAGGTGGAGCAGTACGAGCGCATCGAGCTGTCGGCGGTGCCCTCCACCGAGGTCGCGGGACGCGTCGTCAACGACCTCGTGCACCTGCTCGCCGAGCTGCTCGAGAACGCGACCTCGTTCTCCTCGCCGCAGACCAAGGTCAAGGTGACCGGTCATGCGCTGCCCGACGGCCGCGTGCTCATCGAGATCCACGACACCGGCATCGGCCTCTCCCCCGAGGACCTCGCCGCGATCAACGAGCGGCTCGCCTCGCCGCCCACCGTGGACGTCTCCGTCTCCCGCCGCATGGGTCTGTTCGTGGTCGGCCGCCTCTCGCAGCGCCACGGCATCCGCATCCAGCTGCGCCCCTCCGACTCCGGTGGCACGACCGCGCTGGTCATGCTGCCCGTCGACGTCGCCCAGGGCGGCAAGAAGGTCCCGAGCAAGCCGGGCGCGCCCGCCCCGACCGGCGGTCCCGCCGCGGCGCAGGCCGCCG
>NZ_AOPZ01000155.1 GCF_000414115.1 Streptomyces aurantiacus JA 4570 | reverse complement strand
TCCGCCGCGGAGCGGCGGGTCAGGAAGCATCCAGAGCACGACGCCAGGCCGCAACGGCCGAGGAAGAGACCGGAGAGCCCCACCCGTGGGGCCGAGCCGCCCCGCCGATGTGGAAAGCGTCGACCCCACCCGCCCGAAGGGCGGGAAGGTGGTCGAGGCGAAGGCCGCCGCCGACGAGGATCCGGGGCTCGTACCCCGGCTCCCCGGAACGCGAGCGCGCCGCCTCCGCGAGGAGAGTGGGAAGGCCATCGTCGACGCCGCCCGCGGCACCCGCGGTGAGGTACGTGTCGAGCCCCGGCAGATCGGCGAGCTGCTTGCGCAGGGCGTCACGATCGGCGGCCCGGTCGACGGCCCGGTGGAACGTCCACCGGCACCCGTCAAGGGCACCCACGACCGCCTCGACGGCACCGAGATCGGCACCCCCGGCCTCGTCCAGAAACCCGAGCACGAACTCGTCGGCCCCGGCGGCCCGCAGCTCCCGCGCGCGACGTACCAGCTCGGAGACGTCCCCCGCCGCGAACCCGTCCGCGAGCCGCAGCATGACGCGCAGCGCGATGCCGACCGAGGAGCGGATCTCCGCGAAGGTCTCGAGGGACGGCGTGAGCCCGTCCGCGGCCATGTCGGTGACCAGCTCGAGGCGGTCCGCACCTCCGGCCTGGGCCGCGACCGCGTCCTCGGCGTCGAGGGCGATCACCTCCAGGAGCGCGCGCTTGCTCATAGGTGACGTCTTCCTTCTGGGAATCGAGTCGTGCTTCCGGGATCGAATCGGGGCGGCGACCACAGAAACACAGGTCTAGTCCAATTACCAGGGTACGCGCAGATCACCCCGGTGCGAATTCGTACCGCACCGGGGTGATCGGGCCACATCGCGCCGTACGCGTCAGCTCAGCGCCTTGAACCCCCGCAGCCGCAGGCTGTTGCCGACCACGAAGACCGACGAGAAGGCCATCGCCGCCCCCGCGAGCATCGGGTTGAGCAGCCCGGCCGCGGCGAGCGGCAGCGCCGCCACGTTGTAGGCGAAGGCCCAGAACAGGTTGGACCTGATCGTGCCGAGGGTGCGGCGCGAGAGCCGGATCGCGTCGGCCGCCGTCCGCAGGTCACCGCGGACGAGGGTCAGGTCGCCGGCCTCGATGGCCGCGTCCGTCCCCGTCCCCATCGCGAGCCCGAGGTCGGCCTGCGCGAGCGCCGCCGCGTCGTTGACGCCGTCGCCGACCATGGCGACCGAACGGCCCTCCCCCTGGAGCCGCTTGACGACGTCGACCTTGTCCTGCGGAAGCACCTCGGCGATGACGTGCTCCGGCGCGATGCCGACCTCCGCGGCGACGGAGCGGGCGACGGCGGCGTTGTCACCCGTCAGCAGCATCGGCGTCAGGCCGAGGTCCCGCAGCCGCCGGATCGCCTCCGGACTGGTCTCCTTCACCGCGTCGGCCACTTCGAGCACGGCCCGCGCCTCGCCGTCCCAGGCGACCGCGATGGCCGTACGCCCGGCCTCCTCGGCCGCGTCCTTGGCACGCTTCAGCTCCACCGGCAGGGCCATGGCCCACTCGGCGAGCAACTGCTCACGGCCCACGAGGACCGCGTGACCGTCGACGACGCCCTGCACACCGAGACCGGGGACGTTGGCGAAGTCCTCGGGCGTGGGCAGCGGGCCCACCTTCTCCAGCGCTCCGTCGGCGACGGCACGGGCGATCGGGTGCTCGGAGGCGTGCTCCAACGCACCGGCCAGACGAAGGACTTCGGCTTCCTCGGCGCCGTCCGCGACATGCGTGGCGAGCAGCGTCATCCGTCCCGTGGTCACCGTGCCGGTCTTGTCCAGGACGATCGTGTCGACGCGCCGCGTGGTCTCCAGGACCTCCGGGCCCTTGATGAGGATGCCGAGCTGGGCGCCGCGCCCGGTGCCGACCATGAGCGCGGTCGGCGTGGCGAGGCCCAGGGCGCACGGGCAGGCGATGATCAGTACGGCGACGGCGGCGGTGAACGCGGCCGTGAGACCCGCGCCGTTGCCGAGCCAGAAGCCGAGCGTGGCGACGGCGAGCGCGATGACGACGGGCACGAACACGCCGGAGACGCGGTCGGCGAGCCGCTGGGCCGCCGCCTTGCCGTTCTGCGCGTCCTCCACGAGCCGGGCCATGCGGGCCAGTTGGGTGTCGGCGCCGACGCGCGTTGCCTCGACGACGAGGCGGCCGCCGACGTTGAGGGTGGCGCCGGTGACGGCGTCGCCGGGCGCGACCTCGACGGGAACGGACTCGCCGGTGAGCATGGAGGCGTCGACGGCCGATGAGCCCTCGACCACCCGGCCGTCGGTGGCGATCTTCTCGCCGGGCCGCACGAGGAACCGGTCACCGGCCTTCAACTCGCCCACAGGAACGGTCTCCTCACGACCGTCCCGGATCACGGTGACGTCCTTCGCGCCCAGCTCAAGGAGCGCCTTGAGCGCCGCGCCCGCCTTCCGCTTGGAGCGGGCCTCGAAGTACCGCCCGGCGAGGATGAAGGCGGTGACGCCGGCCGCGGCCTCCAGGTAGATGTTCCCGGCGCCGTCGCCGCGCTCGATGGTCAGCTCGAAGGGGTGCGTCATGCCGGGCGTCCCGGCCGAGCCGAAGAACAGCGCCCACAGCGACCACAGGAACGCCGCCGACGTACCGACCGATATCAGCGTGTCCATGGTGGCCGCGCCGTGCCGGGCGTTGGTGACGGCCGCCTTGTGGAAGGGCCAGGCGGCGTACGTCACGACGGGCGCCGCGAGCGTCAGGGACAGCCACTGCCAGTACTCGAACTGGAGCGCCGGGACCATCGCCATGGCGACGACGGGGACGGAGAGCACGACGGCGGTGATCAGCCGCTCCCGCAGCGGCCGCAGCTCGGCGGCGTCCTCGCGCCCGCCGTTCCCGCCGTTTCCGTCGCTCCCGTCGCCCCCTCCGCCGCCGGATTCCGTATGCGGTGGAGCGGGCTCCTGGGCCGTGTACCCGGTGGCCTCGACGGTGGCGATCAGGTCGGCGACGGCGACGTCCGCGCCGTCGTAGGTGACCTTGGCCTTCTCGGTGGCGTAGTTGACCGTCGCCTCCACGCCGTCCATGCGGTTGAGCTTCTTCTCGATACGGGCCGCGCACGAGGCGCAGGTCATGCCGCCGATGGCGAGTTCTACCTGCTCGTTCCGCGTGGTCTGCGCACTCTGCGGGGTGGACATGTCAGCCGCTCTCCTCATTCCCGGCATACCCGGGCCCGGTATCGCTTACGAGATCCATTTATACCCCTGGGGGGTACCTGGGGCAAGGGGATCCAGCACTTGACTTCATACCCCTAGGGGGTATTGTCGGACTCATGGATACGGGACTGAGGATCACCGCGTACGCCGCGGCCGTCGCGGTGGCGTTCACGGCCGCGTACGGCATCGGAACGAGCGTCGACACCGTGAGCAAGCCGGTGGCGCACAGCGAGAAGAAGGACCACGGCGGCGGGCACCCGGAACAGGGCGCAGGGAAGAAGGCCGGGACGGCCCCGGCGGGCCTCCAGGTCGCCGCCGACGGCTACGCACTCGACCTGAAGACGCCGCGCGCCGAGGCGGGCGAGCGCACGGACCTGCGCTTCACCATCCAGAAGGAGTCCTCAGGGGCTCCCCTGAGGACGTACAAGAAGGAGCACGGCAAGGAACTCCACCTGATCCTCGCCTCACGCGACCTGACGACGTACCGCCATCTGCACCCCACGCGCGCCGCCGACGGCACCTGGTCGGTCCCGGCGACGCTGCCCAGGGCCGGGGACTACCGCGTGTTCGCGGACTTCACGCCCGCGCGAGCGAAGGAAAAGGTGACGCTCGGGACGGACCTCGCCGTGACCGGCCCGTACACGGCGGCCGGACTGCCGCCCGCGAAGGCGACCGCGAAGGCGGGCGACGGCTACGAGGTGCGCCTGGACGGCGAGTTGAAGCCCGGCAAGCCCCGCGAGCTGACGCTGCGCGTCACGCGCGACGGCAAGCCGGTCACGAACCTCCAGCCCTACCTGGGCGCGTACGGCCACCTGGTGGCGCTGCGCGCGGGCGACCTCGCGTACCTGCACGTCCACCCGAACGGCGAGGTCGGCGACGGCTCCACGAAGCCCGGCCCCGAGGTGTCCTTCACGGCGACGGCGCCGAGCGCGGGCGCGTACCGCCTGTTCCTGGACTTCCAGCACGAGGGCACGGTGCGGACGGCGGCGTTCACGGTGCGCGCGGGCACGAACGCGGGCGAGGGCGAGGACACCGGCACGGCCCCGGAGTCGGGCACGCCCCACGGACACTGAGCCGAGTCCCGCCCGCGGGGGCCTCAGTTGAAGACGGTCAGCTCCTCCCGCGTCGCGCCCGCCAGCTCGAACTCCGCACCGGCGAGCGGGCGGCCCGCGTACAGCCGGATGAGCGTCGGCGCGTCACCGATGTACCGGGCCGGGGGCCTGCTGCCGTCGGTGACGCCGAGGATCAGCGGCTCGTCGAACCCGTCGACGTCGGCGTGCAGGGGCAGCGCCGCGCGCTGCTTGGTGTACGCGGCGAGCAGCGGCAGCGCGTCGCCGAGACCGTCGCCCGCGTAGGCGCCCGGCAGCCCCCAGGCGTCCCGTACGTCACCCGCGTGCACCCACTCGCCGAGCGCCACGCCGTCGAAGAGGCCCTTGGACGCGGCGATGGCGGCGCCCGCGTGGGTCATGCCGTGCTCCAGCTCGTCCACGACGCGGGAGTGGGGCCAGTCGGCCCGTTCGGCGATGTCGCGGTCGTTGCCCGCAGCGGTGAACACGCCCTCGTCGAACCGGCTCTCGATGACGCGGCTCAGCGCCGCCGAGCAGTGCGCGAGGACGTCGCGGACCGTCCAGCCCGGGCAGCAGGTCGGTGCCGCGAACGCCGCGTCGTCGGCGGCGCGCAGGAGCGGGATGAGAGCGTCGCGTTCGGTGCGGAGGAGGCGACCGGGGCGGTCGGATTCGTGCGCTTCGTCGGACGTGGTCGCGTCGGGGGTCGCGTCGTTCGTCATGGCGGCCAGCCAAGCGGGCGCCGCCGCGAAAGGCAACGTCCGGGGGCGAGTTTTCCGTCGAGACCCGCCGCGACGCCTACCGCGTCTGCGGAGCCCGCTCCGGATCACTCTCGTACGCGGCGTGAGCGCTCTCGCCGGGCCCCTTCCCCCGCCCTCCTCGCAGCCGCGCCGAAACCGCCACCGCCACGATCGCGGACGTCGTGAGGCCCGCCCCGGCCCACGCGGCCGACTCGTAGCCGAGGCCCGCGTCGATGACGGTGCCGCCGAGCCAGGGCCCGGCCGTGTTGCCGAGGTTGAAGGAGGCGGTCGCGGTGGCCCCGGCGAGGGTGGGCGCGGCGGTGGCGACCTCGAAGACGCGGGCGTTGAGCGCGGGCCCGGTGTAGAAGGCGGAGACGCCGAGCAGGAAGGCGAGGACGATCGCCGCGGCGGCGGTGGCGGAGAAGAGGGCGAGCGCGGTCAGGAACACGGTGGAGGCGGCGATGCCGCTGAACAGGACGGTGAAGAGCCGCCCGTCGGTGACGCGCCCGCCGATGGCCGTCCCGATCAGCGCCCCCACACCGAACAGGGCGAGGACCGCCGGGACCCAGCCCTCGCCGAGGCCCGCGACATCCGTCAGCAGCGGCGCGAGATAACTGAACGCGCAGAACACGCCGCCCGCGGCGAGCGCCACGACGGCGACCGCGAGCCACACCTGCCGGTCCCGGTAGATCACCAGCTCCCGCCGGAGCACGGGCTGTTCGGCGGGCCGGGCGATGCGCGGTACGAGGACGACGACGCCCACGAGCGCGAGCCCCGAGGCCGCCGCGACCGCCCAGAACGCGGACCGCCAGCCGAAGTGGTCACCGAGGAAGGCGCCCGCCGGTACGCCGAGCACGTTGGCGATGGAGAGCCCGCCGAGCATCACGGCGATGGCCCGCGCCCGCTGGGTCACCGGCACCATCGCCACGGCGACGGACGCGCCGACCGCCCAGAACCCGGCGCAGGCCAGCGCGCTGACGACGCGCGAGGCGAAGAGGATCCCGTACGAGGGGGCGAGCGCGCCCGCGACCTGGCCGAGGCCGAACACCGCGATGAGCGCGACCAGCGTCGCCCGGCGCGGCAGCCGCAGCGTCGCCGCCGCGAGCAGCGGCGCCCCCACGACCATCCCGATGGCGAACGCCGAGATCAGGAGACCGGCCTTCGGCACCGAGACGTTCATGTCGTCGGCGACGGCGGGCAGCAGCCCGGACAGCATGAACTCACTGGTCCCGAGCGCGAAGACGGCGACCCCGAGGGTGTGGACGGCTATGGGCATGCGCGTGCGAGGGGGCATATCCGGCGGCAACGTCGGGTGGGGCGGGGGAATTCCTCAGTCACGGG
>NZ_AOPZ01000154.1 GCF_000414115.1 Streptomyces aurantiacus JA 4570 | reverse complement strand
GTGATCACACCGTCCGTGTACGGCTTCTTGGCCTCCAGGCCGAAGCCGGTCGCCCGGTGTCGACGGAGCTGCTCGACCTCCTGGAAGGACCCCTCGTCAAGGAGGAGTCCGATGCGCTCCCGCGCCGTCAGCTTGCCCTTGGCATGCTGGGCCTCAGTCGCCTTCTCACTGGGTCCCGCCAGCGCCTGCGCGCGGATCTCGGCCAATTCGGCCACTCGGCCCCGCGCGTCGGTGGGCTCCCCCGCCGAAGATCCAGCTTCGTCCAAAACGGTCATGCTCTCGACCTTACGAAGGACCCGAGCGAAAACGGACCGTCGACTCTGCACAGTCTCCGGAGCGTTTTCCTGGCACCCTCGGACAGAAGGCTTGTGTGGTGCAGCCGAAGTGACTGCTCAGAGGCCCATACGGCTGTAGGGATTCCACAACCGGCCCGGATGAGACGCGGCTCACATTCGCGGCGCGGGCGGGCGTTTCCGAGGCCCGCACGGCTCCCCGGCTCCCGTGTCCTGACGGTCACCGCAGGACGTCCGGCCGGGGCCCCGCGCCCCCGCACGAGTGCCGCCGCGGCCGACGGAGGACAACGGCACGGGTTGACGCGTCGCCGAATTGGCGGGGCTCGACAACCGGTGGGCACCCTGAAGCGGTGCTGGTGACAGCGTCCGGGCGGCCTCGCGACGGCCCTCCGGCCCCCTCTCCGGGGCCCGCATCACGCCCGGTGGATCACGATGTCCCCGCCCCCCGTGCGCCCGCGCACCTGCACCTTCTCGCCGGAGTCGCCGGGCCCCTCGGAGGTGCCGAGGGACTGCCGCACGGCGCCCACCTTGGTCCGTACGTCGAGCCAGGCGGCGGTGCCCTCGCGGACGCCGATGTCGAGCGAGCCCGCGCCGGTCTCCAGGACGACGCTGCCGCGCACGACCTCGGCGACCCGGATGGCGCCGTGGGCCGACTTGACGTTGACGTCGGAGTGCGCGCGGCCGACGGTGACGAGGCCGTTGGACGACTTCACGCGCACGGGGCCGGTGACCTCGTCGACCTCGATCGAGCCGTTGGAGTTCTTGATCACGGCGGAGCCGCCGACCGTGCCCAGCCGCACCTCGCCGGACGCGGTGGTGACGTCGGCCGCACCCTCCACCCGGTCGGCCAGGATCTGGCCGTACGCCGTGCGCAGCTGGGCCGAGGCCGCCCACTCGATCCGGATGTCGCCGGACGAGGACTTCACCTCGCACTCCCCGAGGCGGCCCACCGTGGTGAAGTCGCCCATGGCGATGGTGCCTTTGAGGTGGGAGCCCTCCGGCAGCTCGATCTCCACGTCGACGGACGGCCCCTTGCCGAACAGCGAGCGCTCCTTCGGCACCTTCACCAGGAGCCGCCCGCTCACGTACTCCACCTGGGTCTTCTCGGCGGCCCGCACGTCGGCCTGGCGCGACGCGGTGGTGGGGCGCACCTCGACGACCGTGTCGGCGCGGTCGGACGCGGTGATCCGCACGGAGCCCAGCTCGACGGAGACCGTGGCGTGGACGGGCTTGGGGGTGTCGAAGGTTGGCATGGGGCAGTCCTCTCATCCTGATGGGGTCGTCCGGAACGCGCCCGGGCCGTGCGTGGCCGGAGGGGGCCCGGGGAGCCGGGGGTCGCTAACGCGCCCATCCCGTGAAGCTGGTCCCGGCGCCCTCGGAGCTGTGGGAGGCGGGCTGCCGGCTCGCGTCGCCCTGCTTGAGGGCGTCGGCGACGGTGCGGACCAGCCAGGCGTTGACCGACAGGCTCTCGGCGGCCGCGGCCTCCTCGGCCTGGGCCTTGAGGTACATCGGCAGCCGGAGGTTGATCCGGGCCGTGCCGCCCTCGTCCGACTCCGGCACGGACGCCGGGGCGGGCCCGGGCCGGGCCGGGCGCACGTCCATGGGCGGCGCGTCGAAGCCCTCGGCGGTGGGCGGGGGCGTCACCACGAAGTCCGGGTCCCCCCCACGCAGGCGTACGTCGACGGAGCCGGGGGCCAGGTCTCGAGTAATCTCGTCCATGGCCGCGGACAGCACATTCAGCATCGTGAGCCGGGTGGCCGACTCGAGCGGCGCGATCAGACGCTCGGCGACCACGCGAGCGTCCTCACCACCGGCCTCTGCGGCGACCGCGAGCTCCTGCCGGAGTTGGTCGACATACGGTGTGAGGTTCATGGCATCACTATGGCACCACAATGACGCCATGGCAAGTTCTTAACGCTCACGCGCCCGCGAAACGCCCTCTTCGTCCACGCTCGCCGCCGTCAACGGTGGCGCCACGCATGGTGCCACGTTCGGCGCCGCGAGGACACGTCCGGATCGGCCGGAAGTGGCCCATATGACCACCCCGTTCACACGCGACGCGTAATCACCTCGACACACCCCGCTTTATGTTGAAGATTGAACGGAACAGCGTTAGAGTCGATTTTATTGAACGCTAAACCAACCTCGACTTCGAGCAGCCAGGAGTCGACCAGTCAGGAGCAGATCATGGGAATCTTCAGCCGCAAGGACGACACCGGCACCGCCGCCGCGCCCGCCGGGACCACCCCGGAGCTCGCCGCGCTGACCGGTGAGTACACGCTCGACCCCGCGCACACCACGATCGGATTCGTGGCCCGGCACGCGATGGTCACCAACGTGAAGGGCTCCTTCAAGGAGTTCTCCGGCACCCTGCACCTGGACGGCGCCGACCCGTCCGCGTCGACGGCCTCCCTCGACGTCACGATGGACAGCATCGACACGGGCAACGCGGACCGCGACGGCCACCTCAAGAGCGCGGACTTCTTCAGGACCGACGAGTTCCCGCAGATGACCTTCCGCTCCACCAAGGCCGAGGCGCTCGGCGGCGACGACTACCGCGTCACCGGCGACCTCACCATCCTCGGCACCACCAAGCCGCTGACCATCGACCTGGAGTTCAACGGCGCCGCGAAGGACCCGTTCGGCAACGAGCGCGTCGGCTTCGAGGGCAAGGCGGAGATCCTGCGCTCGGAGTGGGGCCTGTCGTGGAACGCGGCCCTGGAGACCGGCGGCGTCCTCGTCTCCGACAAGATCAAGCTCAACTTCGACATCTCGGCGATCAAGAACGCTGCCTGACCCCGGCAGGTCCGGCACGGCGTCGGATACCGTGCGGCGGTGTCCGAGTTCCTGTCGCAACTGCCCGCCCTCATAGGCGTGATCATCGGTGCCATGGGGTCGTACGTCGCCGTCATGCGCGGTGAGCGCGTGCGCTTCCGCCGGGAGCGCGAGGCCCGCTGGGAGGAACGGCGGCTCGCGGTCTACACCGAGTACGCGCGCGTGCTCAAGCAGACCGTCACGCTGACGTACCGGGTCGCCGCCCATCAGGGCAACGACCCGCATCCCCACCCGCTGTCCGCCGCGGAGGCCGAGCCCCAGCTGGCCGAGGCCGCCGACGCGCGCGACCCCGCCGGGGAGGCGCTGCTGCTGCTCGGCGCGGTGCCGGTGGTGGACGCGGCGCGGGTGTGGGTCGTCGTGGTGATCGAGATGGAACGCTTCTTGCGCTCGGGCGCGCGTGCCCCGGAGGCGTGGGCGGCGCTTCTCGCCCGCCAGCGGGTGGCGCGGGAGGGGTATTACGCGGCCGTACGCGACGACTTGGGGCTGCCCCCGGGGCACTCGGGGCGTTGGGAGCTGCCTGCGCGCCGGGCCTGAACGGCCCCTCTTCCCGATCTGCGGTCCGCGCGTCATCTGCGGGCCGGTGGGGGCTGGGCGCGC
>NZ_AOPZ01000153.1 GCF_000414115.1 Streptomyces aurantiacus JA 4570 | reverse complement strand
ACGAGGCGCGAAGCGCCGATATCGGGGGTCCGGGGGCGGAGCCCCCGCCCGGCCACGCCGTCCCCCAGGCCGGGACCCCCGGCCTGATCCTGCTGCGCCGCACAGGCATCGTGGACCCCAGCTCGCTGGACGACTACCGCGCGCACGGCGGCTACACAGCCCTGCGCCGGGCGTTCACCCTCGGCCCCGCCGACGTCATCCGGGAGGTCACCGACGCGGGACTGGTCGGGCGGGGCGGCGCCGCGTTCCCGACGGGACGCAAGTGGCAGGCGACGGCGTCCCAGCCGGACCACCCGCACTACCTGGTGTGCAACGCGGACGAGTCGGAGCCGGGCACGTTCAAGGACCGCGTGCTGATGGAGGGCGACCCGTACGCGCTCGTAGAGGCGATGACCATCGCGGCGTACGCGGTGGGCGCCCACCACGGCTACCTCTACCTGCGCGGCGAGTACCCACGCGCCCTCCGCACCCTGGAGCACGCGATCGCACAGGCCCGCGCCCGCGGCCTGCTGGGCGAGAACATCCTCGGCCACGGGTTCGCCTTCGACATCGAGATCCGCCGCGGCGCGGGCGCCTACATCTGCGGCGAGGAGACCGCGCTGTTCAACTCCATCGAGGGGTACCGTGGCGAGCCGCGCTCCAAGCCGCCGTTCCCCGTGGAGAAGGGCCTCTTCGGCAAGCCCACGGCCGCGAACAACGTCGAGACGCTCGTGAACGTGCTGCCCGTCCTCACCATGGGCGCGGCGGCGTACGCGGCGATCGGCACGCCCAAGTCCACCGGCCCCAAGCTGTTCTGCGTCTCGGGAGCGGTGGCCCGCCCGGGCCTGTACGAGCTGCCGTTCGGCGCGACACTGGGCGAGCTGCTCGACCTCGCGGGCCTGCCGGACAACCTGCGCGCGATCCTGCTCGGCGGCGCCGCGGGCGGCTTCGTACGGCCCGACGAGCTGGACATCCCGCTCACCTTCGAGGGCACGCGCGAGGCGGGCACGACGCTCGGCTCCGGGGTGGTGCTCGCCGTCGACGACTCCGTGCCGCTCCCCCGACTCCTGCTGCGCGTCGCCGAGTTCTTCCGCGACGAGTCGTGCGGCCAGTGCGTGCCCTGCCGGGTCGGCACCGTACGGCAGGAGGAGGCGCTGCACCGCATCGCCGACCGCACGGGCGCGGCCGCCGCCGACGACATCGCACTCCTGCGCGACATCGGGCAGGCCATGCGGGACGCCTCCATCTGCGGTCTGGGCCAGACCGCGTGGAACGCCGTGGAATCCGCCATCGACCGCCTGGGGGCGTACGAATGACCGCCATCCCGCTCCAACCGCCGCGCCGCCTCGTCGAGTTCACGCTCGACGGCGACCCGGTGCGGGTCCCCGAGGGCGGCACCGTCCTCGACGCCTGCCGGGCCGCGGGCAAGGACGTGCCGACGCTGTGCGAGGGCGACACGCTGCGGCCGAAGAACGCCTGCCGGGTGTGCGTCGTCGAGGTCGAGGGCGCCCGGACCCTCGCCCCGGCCTGCGCGCGGCGCGCCGAGCCCGGCATGGCGGTCCGCACGGACACCGAACGCACCCGGCACAGCCGTCGGCTCGTCCTCGAACTCCTGGCGTCCTCCGTCGACTTGTCGACCACGCCGCGCGCGGCCGAGTGGCTGAAGGAGTACGAGGCGAAGCCGGACCGTTTCGGCCCGGACGCGGCCCGCCTCAACGAGGAGCCCAAGGTCGACAACGACCTGTATGTGCGCGACTACGACAAGTGCATCCTCTGCTACAAGTGCGTGGACGCGTGTGGTGAGCAGTGGCAGAACAGCTTCGCGATCTCCGTCGTCGGCCGCGGCTTCGACGCCCGGATCGCCGTCGAGCACGACGCGCCGCTGACCGACTCGGCCTGCGTGTACTGCGGCAACTGCGTGGAGGTGTGCCCGACGGGCGCCCTCAGCTTCAAGAGCGAGTTCGACATGCGGGCCGCCGGGACCTGGGACGAGGCGGCCCAGACGCGGACGACCACCGTGTGCGCGTACTGCGGAGTCGGCTGCAACCTCACCCTGCACGTGCAGGACAATGAAATCGTGAAGGTCACCTCGCCGCACGACAGCCCGGTGACCCACGGCAACCTCTGCATCAAGGGCCGCTTCGGCTACCAGCACGTACAGAACCGGGACTGATCGACATGGGACGAGTCACGGAGCGCCGCCGCGTCATCCGCATCCGCGACGGCGTGGTCAGCGAGCGGCCGGACACGCTCGTCGCCGAGGAGCCGCTCGAGATACGTCTCAACGGCAAGCCGCTCGCGATCACCATGCGCACGCCCGGCGACGACTTCGCGCTCGCGGCCGGTTTCCTCGTCAGCGAGGGCGTGCTGGGTGCGGCGGACGAGCTGCGGTCCATCGTCTACTGCGCGGGGGCGACGGCGGACGGCGTCAATACGTACAACGTGGTGGACGTGTCGACCGCACCCGGCGTCGTGATCCCGGACATCACCCTGGAGCGCAACGTCTATACGACCTCCTCCTGCGGCCTGTGCGGCAAGGCGAGCCTGGACGCGGTCCGCACCACGGCCCGCTGGCCCATCGACGACCACGCCGACGGCGCTCCCCCGGTCCGGCTGACCCCCGAGCTGCTCGCCCGCCTCCCCGACCGGCTGCGCGCGGCCCAGCGGGTCTTCGACCGGACCGGGGGCCTGCACGCGGCCGCGCTGTTCACCGAGGACGGCGACCTGATCGACGTGCGCGAGGACGTGGGCCGCCACAACGCCGTCGACAAGCTCGTGGGGCGGGCGCTTCAGGACGGCGGGCTGCCGCTGGCCCGCACCGTCCTGATGGTGTCGGGCCGCGCCTCCTTCGAGCTGGCGCAGAAGGCCGTGATGGCGGGCGTCCCCGTGCTCGCGGCGGTCTCCGCGCCGTCGTCGCTGGCCGTCGACCTCGCCGCCGAGACCGGCCTGACGCTGATCGGCTTCCTGCGCGGCTCCTCCATGAACGTGTACGCGGGCGAGCACCGCGTGGCCCTGCGGACCGCGGCCGCCACGGGCTGACCGGCGCCCTCCCCGCGGCACGGCGACGGGGTCCCGGCCCGGCGGGGAGCGCCCCCTGCGCCGGCCGGGCCCTTACGCCGCCCCTTCCGGCCACGTGACCCGCGCCAGCATGTCCAGGAACGCCTCCCGCTCGGCCGCCGAAAGCGGTGCGAGCAGTTCCGCGTTGGCGGCGCGGGCAGCCGTGGCGCAGCGGCGCAGCAGCTTCCTCCCCTCACTGGTGAGGGTGACGGCGTTCTTGCGCCGGTCCTTGGGGTCGGGCGTGCGTTCCACGAGCCCTGCCCCTTGCAGGTCGTTCAGGACACCGACCAGGTCCTTGGGGTCGAGCTGGATGCCCCGCCCCAGGTCGGCCTGGGCGACCGGGGCGAGATCGGCCACGGCGGCCAGGACCACGTGGTGCCACATCTTCATGCCCTCGGCGGCGAGGGCCTCGGCGACCAGACCGCGGCCGCGGGCGGCGGCCCGGCCGAGCAGCCAGCTCGGCAGCGTACGGATGGCGGACGGGGCGGAGGGCACAGAGGGCGCAGGCGGGGTCTCGGGCATGCGGTGAGCCTATCCAAGAACCGTTGGACTTCCCAATGAAGTTGTGATTATCGTTGGTGCTCCCAACGATTCCCAGCGGCTGCACCGCCGCAGTCACGAGGAGGTACGGATGCGTCGCGTCCGGTACGAGCGCCAAGGCGGCCCCGAGGTCCTGTTCGTCGAGGAGGCCCCGGTCCCCGAGCCGGGCCCGGGCGAGCTCCTCGTCCGGGTCGCCGCCGTCGGCGTGACGCTGCCCGTGGTCCGCAAGGTGCGCGAGTCGGCCGAGCCCATCGCGCTCGGCGGCGAGGTCGCCGGGGAAGTGGTCCGGCCGGGTGACGGCGTGACCGGCTTCGCACCCGGCGACCGGGTGACGGGCCTGGTCTTCGGCCACGGGTACGCCGACTACGCACTGCTGCACTCCGCGATGGCCTCGCCCGTGCCCGACGGCGCGAGCGCGGTCGACGCCGTGGCGCTGGTGCGCAGCGGGCTCGTCGCGTACGGGGCGCTGGAGGCCGCACGCCCGGCGCCGGGCGAGGCCGCGCTCATCACGGCCGCGGCGAGCGGCGTCGGCCATCTCGCCGTGCAGCTCGCCGGGCTGCGGGGCGCGTCGCGGGTGGTGGGCGCCGTGTCGGACGCGGCCAAGGCGGACTTCGTGCGCGGGCTCGGCGCCACCGACGTCGTCACCTACTACACGCCGGACTGGAGCGAGCGCGTCGACCCATGCGACTACTGCCTGGACGCGGTGGGCGGCGAGCTGCTCGCCCCGGCCCTGGCCGCGCTCGCGCCGCACGGCCGGATGGTGGCGTACAGCTCGGGCGGCGGGACGCTGTCGGCCTACGATCTCCTGGTCGGCGCCAAGACGGTGACGGGCTTTCAGATCGGGCTGATCGCCCGGGGCAGGCCGGAGCTGTACGAGGCGTGGCGCCGCGACCTGTGGCGGCTGTTCGCGGCGGGCGAGGTGCGGCCCGCCGTGCACGCCGAGTTCGGCCTGGAGGACGCGGCCGCGGCACACGGCGCAATCGAGTCGCGCGTCAACACGGGCAAGATCGTACTTATCGCTTAATCTGACCACGTCCGCGCCCGGCAACCCTGCCGGTATTCCGTTACGCGCACGCTTCTTGTGTTGCTCCAAGGCCCCCAAGTAGCTTCAGTGACGCGCACGTTGGACGTGGGATGTCCGAATGTCCGGTCGACATGAAGGGCCCGCACCATGCCGTCGAGACTCCGTGTACGCCTCAGACAAGACCGTTCCTCCCGGCTCCGGCCGGGCCTCGCCCCCCGGCGGCGCACCGTCGCCGCCCTGACCGCCGGCGCGCTCGCCGCCCTGGCCCTGCCGCCCGCGCTGAGCGGCGGCGCGGCCGAGG
>NZ_AOPZ01000152.1 GCF_000414115.1 Streptomyces aurantiacus JA 4570 | reverse complement strand
CGGGCAGCTCGGCCGGGTCCTCGCGCTCGCGATGGCGCCCGACGGCAGCCGGGCGGCCGTGGCCGCGCACGACGGGCGGGTGCTTTTCGTCGAGCGGGAGAGCGGCGAGGTGCGCGAGGTGGACCGCGCCGAGCACGGCGAGGCCACCGGGCTCGTGTTCTCGCCCGACTCGGCCTGGCTCGCCTGGTCGCACCCCGGGCCGCGCCCGCTGCGCCAGCTCAAGCTCGCCAACACCGCCGACCTGTCGGTGTCGGAGGCGACCCGGCTCAGATTCCGGGACTACAGCCCGGCGTTCACGCTCGACGGCAAGCACCTGGCGTTCCTGTCCGCGCGGGCCTTCGACCCCGTCTACGACGACCACGTCTTCGACCTCGCGTTCGTCGGCGGCGCGCGGCCGCATCTGATCACGCTCGCGGCCACGACGCCCTCGCCGTTCGGGCCGCAGCGGCACGGCCGGGCCTTCGAGGCGTCGGACGGGCCGCACGCCGAGACGCCCGACAGCGAGGGCACGCCCGCGACCCGCGTCGACCTCGACGGGCTCGCCGAGCGGATCGTGCCGTTCCCCGTGGAGGCCGCGCGGTACTCCACGCTGCGGGCCGCCAAGGACGGGCTGCTGTGGCTGCGCCATCCGGTGCGCGGCGTGCTCGGCGCCTCGCGGGCGACCCCGACGGACCCGGACCCCGGCTCCGAGCTGGAGCGGTACGACTTCGCCCAGCACCGCGTGGAGGAACTCGCGGGCGACGCCGACCACTTCGCCGTCACCGGCGACGGCAAGCGGGTGCTGCTGTGGGCCGACGGCAAGCTGAAGGTGGTGCCGAGCGACCGGCGGGCGTCCTCCGACGAGGACAGCGACACGAACATCACCGTCGATCTCGGCCGCGTACGCCAGTACGTGGACCCGGCCGCCGAGTGGCGGCAGATGTACGACGAGGCGGGCCGCCTCATGCGGGACAACTTCTGGCGGCCCGACATGGGCGGCGTCGACTGGGACGGCGTCCTGGAGCGCTACCGCCCGGTGCTCGCCCGCGTCGCCACCCACGACGACCTGGTGGACCTGCTGTGGGAGGTGCAGGGCGAACTGGGCACCTCGCACGCCTATGTGTCCCCGCGCGGCGGGTGGGGCGGGGCGGCGACCCGGCAGGGGCTGCT
This sequence comes from Streptomyces aurantiacus JA 4570, assembly GCF_000414115.1. Classification (GTDB taxonomy): domain Bacteria; phylum Actinomycetota; class Actinomycetes; order Streptomycetales; family Streptomycetaceae; genus Streptomyces; species Streptomyces aurantiacus_A. The sequence goes on along the minus strand of NZ_AOPZ01000152.1, from coordinate 11,560 downwards.
CGGCGCGGACCTGTCGCGCGGCGAGGACGGCACCTGGCGGGTCGACCGCGTGCTGCCGTCCGAGACGTCCGACCCGGCCGCGCACTCGCCGCTGGCCGCGCCCGGCGTCGCGGTACGGGCGGGCGACGCGATCCTCGCCGTGGGCGGGCGGCCGGTCGACCCGGTGACGGGGCCCGGGCCGCTGCTCGTGGGCACCGCGGGCAAGCCCGTGGAGCTGACCGTGTCGCCCGCGGGCGGGGGCGATCCACGGCACGCCGTCGTCGTCCCCGTGGACGACGAGGAGCCGCTGCGCTACCACGCGTGGGTCGCCGGCCGGCGGGCCTACGTCCACGAGCGCTCCGGCGGGCGGCTCGGCTACCTGCACGTGCCGGACATGCAGGCGCCCGGCTGGGCGCAGATCCACCGCGACCTGCGGATCGAGGTGGCCCGGGAGGGCCTGGTCGTGGACGTCCGGGAGAACCGGGGCGGGCACACCTCGCAGCTCGTCGTGGAGAAGCTGGCGCGCCGCATCGTCGGCTGGGACCTGCCGCGCGGCTCCGGGCCGCAGAGCTATCCCGGGGACGCGCCGCGCGGCCCCGTCGTCGCCGTCGCCAACGAGTTCTCCGGCTCCGACGGGGACATCGTGAACGCCGCGATCAAGGCGCTCCGGCTCGGTCCTGTCGTCGGTACGCGCACGTGGGGCGGCGTCGTCGGCATCGACAACCGGTACCACCTGGTCGACGGGACGCTGGTGACGCAGCCCAAGTACGCCTTCTGGATGGAGGGGTACGAGTGGGGCGTGGAGAACTACGGGGTCGACCCCGACATCGAGGTCGTGGTCACGCCCGAGGACGCGGCGGCGGGGCGGGATCCGCAGCTCGACGCGGCCGTCCGGGTCGCGCTGGAGACGCTGGCGGAGTCCCCGGCGAAGACTCCGCCGGCGGTTCCTGGCGCGGGGTGACCCCCGAACGCCCGCGGAACACGGCGTACATAGGGTGATCCCATGTCAGAAGAGCCCCCGCTGATCCGCAGCCTGCGCGCCGCCGTGGGCGCCGCGCCGCAGGACGTGCCGTTGCGCCTGCACCTCGCCGAGCTCCTGATCGACGCGGGCCTGGCCGACCAGGCCGTCGCCGAGGCCGCCGTCGCGCTGCAGCACGCGCCGGGAGACGCGGACGCCCGCCGGGTGATGGCCCGCGCGATGGGCACGGACACGCCCGCTCCGGCGGCCGCACCGCCCCCGGCAGCTCCGGCTCCGGAGCCTGCCGCAGCCCCGGCGGCCTCCGCGGACCCCACCGCCCACCCCGCCCCCGGCTTCGACTGGTCCGCCGCCGAGAGCGAGGTCGACGGCATCGTGCGGCCCCGCTTCGTCGAGACGACGGAGCCGGAGACGGGGACGGAGACGGGAGCGGGGACGGCAGCAGGGGCGGGAACGGAAACGGCGGCGGGGACGGAAGCGGGCGGCGGAGGGCTTGAGGAGCCGCTCGCGGCCGTCGGCGGCGACGGTGCCGGCGGGGGCTGGGACGTCGAGCGGAGCGGTGGCGTGCGGCTCGCCGACGTCGGCGGGATGCAGGAGGTCAAGGAACGCCTGGAGGCCGCCTTCCTCGCGCCGATGCGCAACCCCGAACTGCGCAGGCTCTACGGCAAGAGCATGCGCGGCGGGCTGCTCATGTACGGTCCGCCGGGCTGCGGCAAGACGTTCATCGCGCGGGCCGTCGCCGGTGAACTCGGCGCCTCCTTCCTGCCGGTGACCCTCAGCGACGTACTCGACATGTGGATCGGCAGCTCCGAGCGCAACCTCCACGACCTGTTCCTGACGGCGCGCCGCAAGGCGCCCTGCGTGGTGTTCCTCGACGAGCTCGACGCGCTGGGCGCCAAGCGCGGCCGCCTCCAGCACAGCGGCCTGCGCAACGCCGTCAACCAGCTCCTCACCGAGCTGGACGGCGTCGACGGCGGCAATGAAGGCGTCTTCGTGCTCGCGGCCACCAACGTCCCCTGGGACGTGGACATCGCCCTGCGCCGCCCCGGCCGCCTGGACCGCACCCTGCTGGTGCTGCCGCCCGACGCCCCGGCCCGCGACGCGATCCTCCGCTACCACCTGCGCGAGCGGCCCATCGAGGCCGTGGACCTGAAGAAGCTCGTCAAGGCCACCGACGGCTTCTCCGGCGCCGACCTCGCCCATGTCTGCGACACCGCGGCCGAGTTCGCGCTGCTCGACTCCGCCCGCACCGGCACCGTGCGCATGATCGGCATGCCCGACCTGCTGGCCGCGGCGAAGCAGATCAAACCGTCCACCGAGCCGTGGTTCGCGAGCGCCCGCAACGTCGCGATGTTCGCCAACGACGGGGGTACGTACGACGACTTGATCGCGTATCTGAAGAGGAAGCGCCAGCTGTGACCGCCCCCGCCCACCCCAACTCCGAGCATCCCCTCACCGCGCGGGCCGCCGCCCTGATGGACCTCGGGCGGCACGACGAGGCCAAGGAGCTCCTGGGCCGGCGGCTCGCCGAGGACCCCGAGGACGCCCGCGCCTGGGCCCGCCTCGCCCGCTGCCACAACGCCGCCGAGGAGCACGAGGAGGTGGTGGCCGCCACCGACCGCGTGCTCAGCATCGACCCCGCGTACTACGACGCCTATCTCGTCCGCACCATCGCCCTGCGCCGGCTGCAGCGGCTCGAGGAGTCCCGCGCGGCCGCCCACGAGGCCATCCGCCTGGAGCCCGAGGCATGGCAGGGCTACGCCGTCCTGTCGGAGGCCCTGAACTGGCCGCAGGAGAACTGGCCGCTGGCCCATGAGGCCGCGCTCACCGCCGTGCGCCTCGGCCCGGAGGAGGTGGGCGCCCACTACGCCGTGTGGAAGACCGCGCTCATCAACGGCCACCACGACGTGCGACGGCAGGCCGTGGCCGCCGCCCTGCGCATCGAGCCCGACAACCCCTGGGCCGTGCGCGAGTGGGCGGACACGCAGGCGTACGGGGGCAGCGGCAAGCCCGCCGAGATCGCCGACACCTACGCCACCGCGCTCGCCGCGTCCCCCGACGACCGCAGCATGCGGCGGATGCTCGACGGGGCCGTCGTGATGATGCTGCGCGGCACCCGCTGGCTCGCGGTGATCTGCCTCGTCATCGCCGCCGTCATGGTCGACCTGATGCCGGCGGAGGGCGAGGAGCGGGACCTGCCCGTCTCGCTGGGCCAGCGGCTGTACGTCGTCGCCTGGTTCTGCGCCGTGTGGGGCCTCGGCGCGGTGCGCCGCTACCGCAAGTCCCGGCGCGGCGTGCGCCTCAACGTGTGGGCGCTGATCCGGCGCAGCACCTGGGTGCGGGTGATCGTCGGCCAGTCGGCGGCCGTGACCCTGGCCGCACTGGTGATCGCCCTGGTGCCGTGGACGGAGCGGACCGTGCCGCAGATCCTCTTCGGCGTCGCGCTGGTCCCGACCCTGCTGACGATCGGCGCCGAGCGGCTGTTCCTGCGCGATACGCGCACGAAGTCCTGACCGGCCGGAGCCTCCCCGGACCCCGCGCGGTACGAGGTTCCCCACCCCGCCCCGATAGCATGCGACCGTAGTCAACCAGTGACCCAGGAGGGCACCCCATGGCGGGAGAACCGCAGGCCGACTGCCTGTTCTGCAAGATTGTCGCGGGGGAGGTGCCGGCGACCGTCGTGCGGGAGACGGAGACGACGATCGCCTTCCGTGACATCAACCCCCAGGCGCCGACGCATGTCCTGGTGATCCCGAAGGCGCACCACCCGGACGCCGCGTCGCTCGCCGCCGCCGAGCCGAAGATCGCGGCGGACGTGCTGCGCGAGGCCGGTGAGGTCGCCGCCGACGAGAAGTCCGAGAGCTACCGCATCGTCTTCAACACCGGCTCCGGCGCCGGACAGACCGTCTTCCACGCGCACGCCCACGTCCTCGGCGGCCGCGGCCTGCAGTGGCCGCCCGGCTGACACGCGGTGTCCGTACGTGAATTGGTGGTGCTCGGCACCGCCAGCCAGGTCCCGACCCGGCACCGCAACCACAACGGGTACGTCCTGCTCTGGGACGGCGAAGGCATCCTCTTCGACCCGGGCGAGGGCACGCAGCGGCAGATGCTGCGTGCCTCCGTCGCCGCCCACGACCTCAACCGCATCTGCGTCACGCACTTCCACGGCGACCACAGCCTGGGGCTCGCGGGCGTCATCCAGCGCATCAACCTGGACCGCGTGCCGCACCCCGTGACCGCCCACTACCCGGGCTCGGGCCAGCGCTTCTTCGACCGGCTGCGGTACGCCACCGCGTACCGCGAGACGGTCGACCTGGCGCAGGCGCCGGTGACGGCCGACGGGATCATCGCGAGCACGCCGTCGTACCGCCTGGAGACCGCGAAGCTCTCCCACCCCGTGGAGTCGTACGGCTACCGCCTCGTCGAGCCGGACGGGCGGCGGATGCTGCCCGAGCTGCTCGCCGCACACGGCGTCAAGGGGCCCGAGGTGGGCGTGCTCCAGCGCGGCGGCAGCCTGCGCGGGGTGACGCTCGACGAGGTCAGCGAGGTGCGGCGCGGGCAGCGGTTCGCCTTCGTGATGGACACCCGGCTGTGCGACGGCGTGGACGCCCTCGCCGAGGGCTGCGACATGCTCGTCATCGAGTCGACCTTCCTGGACGAGGATCATCAACTCGCGTCCGACCACGGCCACCTGACGGCCGGTCAGGCCGCTCGTGTGGCGCGGGACGCCGGTGTGCGCCACCTCGTCCTGACACATTTCAGCCAGCGCTACCCCGACCCGAACATCTTCGAGCAGCAGGCCCGCGCCGCCGGGTTCGACGGTGAACTCACCGTCGCCCGCGACCTGTTGCGCGTACCCCTCCCCAAACGAACCTGAGCGAGACCGCACCATGCCGATCCCCAAGGCCGAACTCCACCTCCACATCGAGGGCACCCTCGAACCCGAACTCGCCTTCGCGCTCGCCGCGCGCAACGGCGTCCAGCTCCCGTACGCCGACACCGAGGAGCTCCGCAAGGCGTACCTCTTCGAGGACCTGCAGTCCTTCCTCGACCTCTACTACGGCCTGATGGCGGTGCTGCGCACCGAGGCGGACTTCGAAAAACTCGCCGACGCCTACCTCGCGCGGGCCGCCGCGCAGGGCGTGCGGCACGCGGAGATCTTCTTCGACCCGCAGGCGCACATCGCGCGCGGCGTCGGGATGGGCACGGTCGTCGAAGGGCTCGGGCGCGCCCTGGACCGCAGCGCGGAGCGGCACGGGATCTCCACCCGCCTCATCATGTGCTTCCTGCGCGATCAGTCCGCCGAGTCGGCCATGGCGACCCTGGAGGCGGCGAAGCCGTATCTGCACCGCATCACCGGTGTCGGCCTCGACTCCGCCGAGGTCGGCCACCCGCCGGCCAAGTTCGCCGCCGTGTACGAGGCCGCGGGCGCGCTCGGGCTGCGCAAGGTGGCGCACGCGGGGGAGGAGGGGCCCGCCGCCTACGTCAGTGAGGCGCTCGACGTGCTCGGGGTCGAGCGGATCGACCACGGGCTGCGCTGCATGGAGGATCCGGATCTTGTGGAGCGGCTGGTGCGCGAGCGGGTGCCGCTGACGCTGTGCCCGCTGTCCAACGTGCGGCTGCGGGCCGTCGACATCCTGGAGGAGCACCCGCTGCCGCGGATGATGGCGGCCGGGCTGCTGTGCACCCTCAATTCCGACGACCCCGCTTACTTCGGGGGCTACGTCGGCGACACCTTCCACGCCGTCCACGAGGCCCTCGGCATCGACCCCGAAGGTCTGCGCGAGCTGGCCAGGAACTCCTTCGAGGCGGCGTTCCTCGACGGCAGCGCGGCGGACGAGGCGCTGCGGGAGCGGTATCTCGCGGAGGTCGCGGCGTACGAGTTCGAGTGACGGGCGGGCCGCGGGTCGCGCCGTGGGCGCGCCATTGACGGAGAGCCGTTCGCGTCCTTAGGCTCCGTTCTCATACGTGGACGTCAGGACGTCGCTCCGTTCGGAGGCCCCAGGATGAGCACGGCAGCGCACACCATCACGGACGTCCGGCTCACCCCGGTCCTCGTCGCCGACCCGCCGCTGCTCAACACCCAGGGCCTGCACCAGCCGTACACGCCGCGCCTGATCATCGAGGTGGAGACGGCCGACGGCACGACGGGCGTGGGCGAGACCTACGGGGACGCCAAATACCTGGACGTGGCGCGTCCGTTCGCGGCCGCGCTGGCCGGCCGGGCGATATCGGATCTGAACGGCCTGTTCACACTCGCGGACAGCGTGGCCGTGGACGCGGCCCGCGTGGACACCGCCGTCGACGTCGGCGGGCTGCGCGGCGTCCAGACGGCCGACAAGCTGCGCCTGTCCGTGGTGTCCGGCTTCGAGGTCGCCTGCCTGGACGCGCTCGGCAAGACGCTCGGCCTGCCGGTGCACGCGCTGCTCGGCGGCAAGGTGCGCGACAGCGTCGAGTACAGCGCGTACCTGTTCTACCGGCACGCCGAGCACCCGCCCGGGGTCGCGGGCGAGCGCGACGACTGGGGCGCGGCCCTCGACCCGGCCGGAGTGGTCGCGCAGGCACGGCTGTTCGCGCAGCGGTACGGCTTCACGTCGTTCAAGCTGAAGGGCGGCGTCTTCCCGCCCGAGCAGGAGATCGCGGCGATCCGCGCGCTCGCCGCCGCCTTCCCGGGCCGCCCGCTGCGCCTGGACCCCAACGGCGCCTGGTCGGTGGAGACTTCACTGAAGGTCGCGGCCGAACTCGGCGACGTGCTGGAGTATCTGGAGGACCCGGCGCTCGGGACGCCCGCGATGGCCGAAGTCGCCGCGCGCACGGAGGTGCCGCTCGCGACGAACATGTGCGTGACGACGTTCGACGAGATACCGGCGGCCTTCACGACGGGCGCCGTGCAGGTGGTGCTCTCCGACCACCACTACTGGGGCGGACTGCGCAACACCCGCGAACTGGCGGCGGTCTGCCGCACGTTCGGCATCGCGATCTCCATGCACTCCAACACCCACCTGGGCATCAGCCTCGCCGCGATGACGCACGTCGCGGCGACCGTGCCGGACCTGAGGCACGCCTGCGACTCCCACTACCCGTGGCAGTCCGAGGACGTGCTGACCGAGCGGCTGCGGTTCGAGGGCGGGCACGTCGCCGTGAGCGACGCCCCGGGGCTCGGCGTCGAGCTCGACCGCGACCGGCTCGACGCGCTGCACCGGCGCTGGCTCGACGAGGACTTCGCACCGCTGCGGGAGCGGGACGACGCGGCGGCCATGCGCCGCCTCGATCCGGAGTGGAGAACTCCGCTCGTGCCTCGCTGGTAGCGACGGCGTCCGGGCGGGAGCCTGGGTTACGTTGCCTTCATGGCCGTACCACCTGGCGCACCACAGGACCCACCCGCCTCGGCTGCGAAGCCCGTCGACATCACTGTCGATCCGCTCAAGTCGACCCGCCGCGCGGGCGATCCGCCCTGCGACGTGTACCTCACCGGGACCGTCTTCCTCGACATCATCTTCACCGGACTCGACTCGGCGCCCGTGCGCGGCACCGAGTCGTGGGCGCGCGGCATGGGCTCCAGCCCCGGCGGCGTGGCCAACATGGCGACCGCGCTGGCCCGCCTCGGCCTGCGCACCTCGCTGGCCGCGGCCTTCGGGGACGACCACTACGGGGAGTACTGCTGGGACGCCCTGGAGCGCGGCGAGGGCATCGACCTCGCCTCGTCACGGACCGTGCCCGGCTGGCACTCGCCGGTGACCGTCTCCATGGCGTACGAGGGCGAGCGGACCATGGTCAGCCACGGCCACGAGCCGCCCCCCGACGCGGACTCGCCGGACGGCGGCGCCCCGAAGTGCCCGCCCCGGGCGCGCGCCGCCGTCGCCTCGCTGGTGCCCGGGGCCGGGGCGCCCTGGATCGCGGCGGCCGCGCGGCGCGGGACGCGGATCTTCGCGGACGTGGGCTGGGACGACACCGGGCGGTGGGACCTGGGCGCGCTGCCCGACCTGAAGCACTGCGAGGCGTTCCTGCCGAACGCCGAGGAGGCCATGCGGTACACCGGCACCACGTGCCCCCGGGCCGCCGCGCAGGCCCTCACCGAGCACGTGCCGGTCGCCGTGGTGACCCTCGGGGCCGAGGGGGCGTACGCGGTGGACGGGCGCAGCGGCGAGACGGCGTCCGTGCCCGCCATCGAGGTGGAGGCGCTCGACCCCACCGGGGCCGGGGACGTCTTCGTCGCGGGCTTCGTCACCGGCACGCTGGCCGACTGGCCGCTCGCCGACCGGCTCGCCTTCGCCGGCCTGACCGCCGCCCTGTCCGTGCAGGAATTCGGCGGCTCGCTGTCGGCGCCCGGCTGGGAGGAGGTCGGCGCCTGGTGGCGGCGCGTGCGCGAGGTCGACGGGCAGGACCCGGTGGCCCTGAGCCGCTACGCCTTCCTGGAGTCCCTGCTGCCCGAACCGACCCGCACCTGGCCGCTGCGCCGCGCGGTCCCGACGATCGGCTTCCGCAGGTCGGTGTAGGGCCCGCCCGCCCCGGCACTCGGCCCCGGAAAAGGGCTTAGGCCTTGTCAGTGGCGCGTCGTACCCTTGGGAGTGCAGAACTCGCCGCACGGCGAGTCCCGTGACGAGGAGGCTGTGCAGGCCTGAACGGCCGGCCCATGACGCAGACACCGACAGCTCAGACCCCTGCGCAGAAGCAGGCGAAGGCCCATTTCGCGGTCCCGGCCAAGCACCCGATGGTGACGGTCCTGGGCTCCGGGGACGCCCTGCTGCGAGTGATCGAGACGGCCTTCCCGGCGGCCGACATCCACGTCCGGGGCAACGAGATCAGCGCGGTCGGTGACGCCCACGAAGTCGCCCTCATCCAGCGCCTGTTCGACGAGATGATGCTGGTGCTCCGCACCGGACAGCCGATGACGGAGGACGCAGTGGAACGCTCGATCGCCATGCTCAGGGCGGACGACAGAGGCGAGGCCGACGGCGAGGAGACCCCGGCCGAGGTCCTGACGCAGAACATCCTCTCCTCCCGGGGCCGCACCATCCGCCCCAAGACCCTCAACCAGAAGCGGTACGTCGACGCGATCGACAAGCACACGATCGTGTTCGGCATCGGCCCCGCCGGCACCGGCAAGACGTATCTGGCGATGGCCAAGGCGGTCCAGGCCCTGCAGTCCAAGCAGGTCAACCGGATCATCCTGACCCGCCCGGCGGTGGAGGCGGGCGAGCGCCTCGGCTTCCTGCCCGGCACGCTCTACGAGAAGATCGACCCGTATCTGCGCCCGCTGTACGACGCGCTGCACGACATGCTCGACCCCGACTCGATCCCGCGCCTGATGGCCGCGGGCACCATCGAGGTCGCCCCGCTGGCGTACATGCGCGGCCGGACGCTGAACGACGCGTTCATCATCCTGGACGAGGCGCAGAACACGAACCCCGAGCAGATGAAGATGTTCCTCACCCGGCTCGGCTTCGAATCGAAGATCGTGATCACGGGCGACGTGACGCAGATCGACCTGCCGAACGGCACGAAGTCCGGTCTGCGCCAGGTCCAGGACATCCTGGACGGCGTGCCCGACGTGCACTTCTCGCGGCTCACGTCCTCCGATGTCGTCCGGCACAAGCTCGTCGGCCGTATCGTCGACGCGTACGAGAAGTACGACAACGAGAACGGCACGGAGAACGGCTCCCACGCCAGCCGCGGCCGGTCCAGAGGGAAGTAGCGGAACAGCACCATGGCGATCGACGTCAACAACGAATCCGGAACCGAGGTCGACGAGCAGGCGATCCTCGACATCGCCCGCTACGCCCTCGCGCGGATGCGGATCCACCCGCTCTCCGAGCTCTCGGTGATCGTCGTGGACGCCGGCGCCATGGAGCAGCTGCACATCCAGTGGATGGACCTGCCGGGCCCCACGGACGTCATGTCCTTCCCGATGGACGAGCTGCGCCCGCCCATGAAGGACGACGACGAGCCGCCGCAGGGCCTCCTCGGGGACATCGTGCTCTGCCCCGAGGTGGCCCTGAAGCAGGGCCAGGAAGCCCCCACGCAGCACTCCATGGACGAGGAGCTCCAGCTCCTCACCGTCCACGGAGTGCTGCACCTGCTCGGGTACGACCATGAGGAGCCGGACGAGAAGGCCGAGATGTTCGGCCTGCAGGCGGCCATCGTCGACGGCTGGCGCGCGGAGCAGGGCCTGACCGGCCCGTCTCCGGCGCCCACCGTCTCCTAGTCCCATGTCCTTCCAGCTCATCGCCGGCGCGGTCGCCCTGATCGTGGTGGCCTGGCTCGCCGCGTGCGCCGAGGCGGGCATCGCCCGCGTCTCCAGCTTCCGGGCCGAGGAGGCGGTGCGGTCCGGGCGGCGCGGCAGCGCGAAGCTCGCGCAGGTCGCCGCCGACCCGACCCGCTATCTGAACGTGGCGCTGCTCGTGCGCGTGGCGTGCGAGATGGCGGCCGCCGCCCTGGTGACGTACGCCTGCCTGAAGGCCATCGACACCACCTGGGAGGCGCTCGCCGTCGCCATCGGCGTGATGGTGCTCGTCAGCTATGTCGCCGTCGGCGTCTCGCCGCGCACCATCGGCCGCCAGCACCCCCTGAACACGGCGACGGCCGCGGCGTACGTCCTGCTGCCGCTGGCCCGCGTCATGGGCCCCGTCCCGCCGCTCCTGATCCTCATCGGCAACGCGCTCACGCCCGGCAAGGGCTTCCGGCGCGGCCCGTTCGCGTCCGAGGCCGAACTGCGCGCGATGGTCGACCTGGCCGAGAAGGAGTCCCTCATCGAGGACGAGGAGCGCCGCATGGTGCACTCCGTCTTCGAGCTCGGCGACACCCTCGTGCGCGAAGTCATGGTGCCGCGCACGGACTTGGTCTCCATCGAACGCTTCAAGACCATCCGCCAGGCCCTGACGCTCGCCCTCCGCTCCGGTTTCTCCCGCATCCCCGTGACCGGCGAGAGCGACGACGACGTCGTCGGGATCGTGTATCTGAAGGACCTCGTCCGCAAGACGCACATCAACCGCGACTCCGAGAACGAACTGGTGTCGACGGCGATGCGCCCGGCGACGTTCGTGCCGGACACGAAGAACGCGGGGGATCTGCTGCGGGAGATGCAGCAGGAGCGCAACCACGTCGCCGTCGTCATCGACGAGTACGGCGGCACGGCCGGCATCGTCACCATCGAGGACATCCTCGAGGAGATCGTCGGCGAGATCACCGACGAGTACGACCGTGAGCTGCCGCCCGTCGAGGAGCTGGACGGCGGCTGCCACCGCGTCACCGCCCGCCTCGACATCGGCGACCTCGGCGAGCTGTACGGCCTCGAGTCCTACGACGACGAGGACGTCGAGACCGTCGGCGGGCTGCTCGCCAAGGCACTCGGGCGGGTCCCGATCGCCGGGGCCTCGGCCGTGGTCGACCTGCCCGACGGGCGGGCCCTGAAGCTCACCGCCGAGTCGGCGGCCGGGCGCCGCAACAAGATCGTGACGGTACTAGTGGAGCCGGTGACCCCGCGGTGACCCCCCAGGAGCTGCGGCTCCGCCTGCCCCGCCCTTGAACTTTCCTGGCCGTGGGCCTGGGGCACCGTGACCGCCCGCCTCCGGCGGGCGGTTTTCCCCCACCCGCCCGCCCTTTCAG
>NZ_AOPZ01000151.1 GCF_000414115.1 Streptomyces aurantiacus JA 4570 | reverse complement strand
GTCGCCCGCCGCGCCCTGCGGGAGGCGGCCGGTCACATCGCCGAAGCGGCGGCCGCGGCCTGCCCCGCCGACGGCGCCTGCGAAGTCGCCCTGACCGGCGGCCTGCTGAAGCTCGGGGACGTACTCCTCGACCCGCTGGAGGCACAACTGACGGAGCGTCTCCCGCACGCCCGCCTCGTGCCGGCCGCGGGCGACCCCCTCGACGGCGCCGTCCGCATCGCCGCCGACCTGAAGGCGGAGACCCTCAAGCTCCCGCACGATCCACACCTGTTGTACGTCACGGAGTGACTTGACGGGGTGACTGGTACGCCCTGGAGCGACGCCTTCCGCCCGGCACCACGTCCGTCCCCCGCGGACCCGCGTACGACCCGCCAAATCACCCTACGGCATACGCTCCCCGACCCATCCGACAAAGCGGACTAATACCGCTGACCTGCACCCTCCCCGAACAGCGAAGCCCCTCAAGCCAGTAGCATGCGGCGCCATGAGCTCCCCCACTGGGCCCGCATCCGGCCTGCCCGTACGAATGCCGCGACCCCGTCAGCCGGGCCGGCACCGCCGCCCGGAGCCCGTCGCGGCTCCCGAGGGCGCGCCCGCGCTCGTCCTCGCCGTGCCGGGCGTCCCCAGCACGGCCACGCGCAGCCTCGCCGAGGAAGTCGTCTCCATCGCGCGCTCCGAGCTGCCCGGCCTGGACGCCAGAATCGGCTACGTCGACGGGACGGACGCCGACGCCGGCCCGTCGGCCGAGTTCCCCACCCTCCAGGCCGTGCTCGCGCACACCGCCGCCGAGCGCACCGCCCGCTACGAGCAGGCGCTGGCCGCCGGCGTCGAGGACGCCCGCCGCCCCGAGGGCCCCGTCGCCGTCGTGGTGCCCCTGCTCGCGGGCCCCGACAACGCGCTGATGCGCCGCATCCGGCAGGCCGTGATGGACAGCCGCGCCGCCGCCGAGCTGACCGACGTCCTCGGCCCGCACCCGCTGCTCGCCGAGGCCCTGCACGTGCGCCTGTCCGAGGCGGGCCTGGCCCGTGCCGACCGCGCCCGCCTGTTCACCGTCGCGACCGCCGCGGACGGCATCGTCCTCGCCACGGTCGGCGGCGAGGAGGCCGTGCAGGCCGCCGGGATCACGGGCATGCTGCTGGCCGCGCGCCTCGCCGTGCCGGTGATGGCCGCCGCCCTGGACGAGGACGGCTCGGTCGCCGCGATCACCGCGCAGCTGCGCGGCTCCGGCTCGGCCCAGCTGGCCCTCGCCCCGTACCTGATCGGCCCGGAGGTGGACGCGAGCCTCCTCGACGCGGCCGCGAAGGAGGCGGGCTGCGCCGTCGCCGAACCCCTCGGCGCGTACCCGGCGATCGGCAAGCTGGCCCTCTCCAAGTACACGACGGCGCTGGGCATCACCCCGCCGCAGCCGTCCGGCGCGCCGGTGCACTGACGCGCGATACGCGATACGCGACGGCAAGACGCGGATGGGCCCGCCCCGAATCGGGGGCGGGCCCATCGGCGTATCTCAGCCGAACACCACGCAGCTCGCCGCGGGCACGTCGATCGCGCCCGCGCGCCGCGGCAGCCCCGTCTCCGCGTCGAGGGCGAACCAGGTGACGTCCCCGGAGCGCTCATTGGCGGCGTACAGAAAGCGTCCTGAGGGGTCGAGGGCCAGGTCACGGGGCCAGACGCCGCCGCAGGGCTCGCAGGCCGTCAGACGGGCGCCCGCGCCCGCGTCGTCGAGCGCGAACACGGAAATGACGTCCACGCCGCGCGTCGCCGTCCACAGGAAGCGCCCGTCGGGAGCGACGACGATCTCCGAGGGATAGGCGTCGGCCTCCGAGGGATGGGCCCCGGCGGGCAGCACGGGCGTCTCGGCGAGCGGCCGGAGCGTGCCGTCGGCGGGGTCCCAGGAGCACACGGTGAGGGTCGGCGTGAGCTCGTTGAGTACGTACGCGATGTGGCCGCGGGGGTGGAAGGCGAGGTGCCGCGGGCCGGTGCCGGGCCGGAACGCGACCTCGTGGCGCGGCGTGAGCCCGCCCTCGTCCGGCGCGCACACCCGCACGGAGTCGGTGCCGAGGTCGACGCTCAGCACCCAGCGGCCGCTGGGGTCGGGCAGCACCTGGTGGGCGTGTGGACCCTCCTGGCGCTCCGGGTCGGGCCCGGAGCCCCGGTGCTCGACGACGGCCGCCGGGGCGGAGGCGAGGCTTCCGTCGCTGCGCACGGGCACGGTGGTGACGCTGCCGGAGCCGTAGTTCGCGGTGTGGACGTGTCCGTCGTGCAGGGCGAGATGGGTGGGCGCCTCGGCCCGCACGGGCACCGGCTCGCCCAGGGGTCGGGCGGTGTCGCCCGCCGTGCTGAAGGCGGCGACCGCGCCTTCGGTGGTCTCGCTCACCGCGTAGAGCGTGCCGCCGTCCGGCGACAGCGCGAGATACGACGGGTCGGCCACGGCGTCCGTCGCGCCCAGGACGGCCAGCTCCCCGGTCGCGGGATCGAAGGCCGCCGTGACGACGCCCGGCCCGCCCGTCTGTGTGAAGGATCCGATGTACGCCCGCCGCGCCTGCCCGCCGCCCACTGCATGCCCCTCTCGGCTCGCCCCCGGGACACCGCCTCCCGGGCGGCACCCACGGAGGTGACGCTAGCAGTTGGTCTGGACCACATGGGCGCAACTGGACACAGCAGTCAGGCGGCCCCAGGCGTTCCCGCAGCGGATCCGGCGTCAGGCACCGACCAGCGGCGTGCGGGGCGAGCTGCGCACGGGCGTGGCGAGCTCGATGAGCGCGCGCTCCAGGCCGTGCAGGTGCGCGAGCGCCGGTTCGGTGACGGGAGCGTGCTTGACGGCCGCGGGGGCGAGCGGAGCGGCGAGTGCCTCCTCCGAGGCGATGAGCGCTTCGACGGCCGCCTCGACCCGCTCGCAGGCGGCGGCGAGACGGTCGTCGTACGAAGCCTCGGGGTCGGCGGCGATGGCGGCCAGGCTGCGGGCCTGCTGCGCGCACTCGTCGAGCAGCGCGATGACCTGGTGCGCGCGGGCGCGCCGGGCGCGCAGCGGGCTGAGCGGGTGCACCAGCGGGGCGAGCGAGAGACGGACCCGGCCGAGGATCACTTCGAGGTCGGCGATGTGCGGGGCCGGGTCGGCGGCGGCCGTGCCGGACAGGCGGGCCGCGGCCTCCCGGGTGCAGGCGTGCACGGTACGCACGGCGTGCTCGATCCAGGCGTTGGTCGTGGCGTGGGTGGTGACGGGCAGCACGAGCAGCACGGCGAGCACCGCGCCGAGCGCGCCGGCCCCGGTCTCCAGGAGCCGCAGCGCGAGCAGGCCCGGATCGAGGACCCCGAGCAGGCCGTAGAGGCCGCCCGCCATCACGGTCACCGACAGCATCATCCAGGTGTACGAGACGGCGGCGGTGTAGAAGATCCCGAAGACGCAGACGGCGACGAGCACGGCGGTCGGCACGACGGCTCCGTGCAGGGGCAGCACCACGACGGCGCCGACGGCGATGCCGATCAGCGTGCCCATCACCCGCCGGAAGCCGCGGACCAGGGTCTCCCCGCGCGACACGGTGTTCACGAAGATCCACCAGGTGGCGCCGACGGCCCAGTACCAGCGGTCGCCGGAGAGCGCGTGGCCGATGACGAGGGCGACGCCGCCGCCGAGGGTGGCCTGGACGGCCTGGCGGGTGGTCGCCCGCGCGAGGCCCCTGCGTTCGGCGAGGGCCGGCACCGCGGGCGGCGGCAGGCGCCGCTCGTAGCACCACAGGCCGAAGCGGGTGGCCGAGGACGCGAGCAGCGCCAGGCCGATGGCCTCGTACAGGTCGGGCAGCTGCGCGGGCACCGTGTGCAGGAACTGCGCCGCGAAGAACGTCATGAACGCGAACACACCGAGGGAGTGCCCACGGGGCCCCCACCGGCGGGCGTACACCCCGGCGCCCATGACGGCCAGGAACACCAGGTCCCGCGCCACCGGGTAGTCGTGCAGGACGGCGGCGAGCGCGAGCACGGGGAAGCCCACGGCGGGCAGCAGCGCGGTGGTGACCGCCTGGCCGCGCACGGTGGCGTCGGTGACGGTGAAGAGCGCGAGCAGGGCGGCGAGCCCGGCGATGATGGCCGCGACGAGCGTGTGCCCGATCAGGCCGCAGACCGCGACCGCGACCGAGATGCCGAGGACGGCTCGGGTCGCGCTGCGCAGCCGCACGCGTCCCGGATCCGGAGCCACGAACATCTTCCTCAGCACAGCTTTGCCCACCCTTCGACGGTCCCGGCAGTCACGACATGAATCACGACATGAATAAGGCGCCGCGGAATCCCGCAGCGCCATCGACCGGTCCATCACATCACCTGGGTGCCCGGTGGCTCAACCGGAACACTGGACACAGGGCCATTGGCCCAGTGCCGGGCCCGCGGGCCGGTGCGTCGGCGGGCCAACGGGCCACACCGACGCAGCCGACGGGCCACCGGGCTCAGGTCCCGGGCTTGCGGCCGTAGACGAAGACGTCGTCGCCCTTGCGGAGCGTGTTCCAGTACTTCGCGGCGTCCTTCTTCGTCATGTTCACGCAGCCGTGCGAGCCGGGCGGGGCCCAGACGCTGATGCCGACCGAGTGGAACGCCTGGCCGCCGTCGAAGAACTGGCTGTAGGGCATCGGCACGTGGTAGATGCTCGAGACGTGGTCGATGTCCCGCCAGTAGACCTTCTTGAGGCCGGTGCGGGTCTCGTAGCCGTTGCGGCCCGTGCGCACCGGCACCGGCCCGTACTTCAGGGTCCTGCCGTCCTGGATCCAGCTGAGCTGCCGCGTCAGGTCGACGCAGGCGATGCGGCCCTTGTTGACCGGGCACTTGCCCGCCCTGTTCGGGTTGTTGCCCGCCGCCTTCTGCTTGTTCATGAGGTCCATGACGCCCCAGGTCACGGATCCGGCGTAGCCGGCGTTCGGGCTGATGCCGTGCTTGGTCTGGAATGCCTTGATGGCCTTGCAGTCGGCGGTCGACTGGCGGCCGTCCACCGGGCGGCCCAGGAACTTCTCCACCTGCTTCTGGTACGGCCCGGTCGTCGCCGAGCACGACGCGGCCTGTGCGGTGGTGCTCCCCAGCGCCACCGTGAGCGGGGCCACCAGCGCGGTGATCCCCAGGGCGACGATTCCTCGTCTGCGTATGTCCCCCACTGCGGTGTACTCCTCATTCGTCTGCGTACGCGCCATACGGGTGTGTTGCGCGTTCCGACAGCTAGACCGCTCAGGGGGCGCACTCGTTGCAGGGGGAAGTGAAACAGGTCCGTAACAGCCGTCCGGCGGTCGCGCCGGGCCATTGGTACGGTCACGGTGATCACCTCGCGCACCCGGGAGACCCTCGCACCATGGCCGTCGACGAACTCGACACCCGCATCCTGCGGCTCCTGCTCGAGCAGCCGCGGACGAGCGTGCGGGAGTACGCCCGCGTCCTCGGCATCGCGCGCGGCACCCTCCAGGCGCGCTTGGACCGCCTGGAGCGGGACGGCGTGATCACGGGCACCGGCCCGAAGCTCTCCCCCGCCGCACTCGGCCACCCGGTCCTCGCGTTCGTGCACATCGAGGTCACGCAGGGGCACCTGGACGAGGTCGGGGACGCGCTCGCGGCCGTGCCGGAGATCATCGAGGCATTCTCGATGACGGGCGGCGGCGACCTCCTGACGCGCGTGGTCGCGCGCGACAACGGGCACCTGGAGGACGTCATCCAGCGCCTGATCCAGCTCCCGGGCGTGGTGCGCACCCGCACGGAGATGGCGCTGCGCGAGCGCGTCCCGCACCGCCTGCTGCCGCTGGTGGAGTCGATGGGCAGGGCGGCCGCGGAGAAGCAGGGGAAGCAGGCGGGCAGGGCGGCCGCCGAGAAGTAGTTGGCATGCTGGGGTGCATGAGCGCCTTGAACCACACCTCGGTCATCTTCGATCTCGACGGAACACTCGTGGACAGCGAGCCGAACTATTTCGAAGCGGGTCGGCAGCTCCTCGCCGAGCACGGCATCACCGACTTCACCTGGGAGGACCACGAGACGTACGTCGGCATCTCCACCCAGGAGACCCTGGCCCTCTGGAAGGAGCGCTACGGACTGACCGCCCCGCTCCCCGACCTGCTCGCGGAGAAGAACCGCCGCTACCTGGACCTGGCGCGCACCTCCACCCGCGTCTTCCCGGAGATGCGGAAGTTCGTGGAGCGGCTGTACGACGCCGGGGTGCCGATGGCCGTGGCGTCCGGCTCCTCGCGGCCGGCGATCGAGGCGATCCTCGCGGGCACGGGCCTGGACACCCATCTGACGACGCTCGTCTCGGCGGACGAGGTCGCCCACGGCAAGCCCGCGCCGGACGTGTTCCTCGCGGCCGCCGCGCTCCTCGGCGCCGCGCCCGCCGACTGCGTGGTCCTGGAGGACGCCGCGCCGGGCGCGCTCGCCGCGCGGGCCGCGGGCATGCGGTGCGTCGCGATTCCCTACGTCGCCGCGCAGGCGGACGACCCGGCGTTCGCCTCCGCCGAGCTGCTGCTGCGCGGCGGCCAGGAGGAGTTCACGGCGCAGGCGGCGCTCGACTGGCTGACCGGCTGAGCCCGCAAGCACTCCCGTTCAGCCCGCGATGACTCCCGGCAGCACCAGGGATCCCAGGAGCGCCGCCCCCACCAGCAGCCAGGCCACGTAGTCGCCCACGTGGCCCGAGTGGAGGCGGCGCAGCGGCTCGGCCCAGGCCGCCGCACCGGCGCGGTCCTGGCGGCGGACGGCCACGAGGGCGAGTGCGACGGCCAGCACGGCCGGGAGGAGGCCGAGCAGGATCCCGGCCGCCGACCAGTGCGGCGCCGGCGTGGCCCCGGTGACGTGGGGCAGGGCCTGGTCGGCGGCGTGGGCGGCGCCCGCGGCGAGCGCCGGGACCAGGCCGGTCGCCAGGGCGGCGGCGAGCAGCACGGCCGGCACGGCGAGCATCGTGTCGGGGACCCGGCGCAGCAGCCCCTCGGTCTCCGGCTCCTCGTGCTCGCCGCTCGTCTCGTACGCGGAGTCCGCCTCGGGCCGCGGCCCGAACCCGCCGAACACGCGCGCGGCGACCCGCAGCACCGCTCCCCCGGTCACCGCGGAGACGCCGACGAAGACCACGGTGAGCCACCCGCCCGCCGCGTGCTCCGTGACCGCCTTGCCCAGGCCCGAGCCGAACGGCGGCAGCCCCGTCAGGGCCAGCGCGCCCGCCACGAACAGGACGGCGACGACGGGCAACTCACGGGCGCGGCCGTGCAGTTCGTGCTCGTCGATGCTGCCGTAGCGGTCGAGCAGGATGCCCGCGCAGGCGAACAGCGCGGCCTTCACGCCCGCATGCCCCATGACGTACACGGCGACGCCCGCCGTCGACTCCGGCGTGAGCAGGCCGAGTCCGACGAGGAAGAGGCCGGTGTGGGCGACCGTCGAGTAGGCCAGGAGCCGCTTGACGTGCCGCTGCTGCCAGCACATCACCGCCCCCACGACCGCCGTCACCACGCCGAGGGCCACCAGGGCCCGCTCGGCGTCGGCCGCCGGGACGCCGCCGGGGCCCGCGAACACCGTCCAGTACACGCGCCCCGCCCCGTACACCCCCAGCTCGACCATCACGCCGGACAGCAGCATGCACACGGGGGTGGGCGCCACCGCGTGCGCGTCCGGCAGCCAGAAGTGGAAGGGCACGGCCGCGGCCTTGACCAGCAGGCCCGTCAGTATCAGCACGAACGCGGCGAGGACCAGGGCGTCGGGGCCGCCGCGCGCGTCGAGCCGTTCGCCGATCGCGCGCATGCCCAGCTCGCCCGTGCGCGCGTACAGCAGGGCGATGCCCATCAACGTGGCGTACGCGCCGAGGGAGTTGACGACGCCGAAGGTGAGCGCGCCCTGGACGGCCTTGGCCTCCTCCACCCGGTAGCCCGTGAGCGCGTACGCGATGACGCTCATCAGCTCGAAGAACACGAAGGCGTTGAAGAGGTCACCGGTGAGGACGAAGCCGCACATGCCCGCGTCGAAGAGCAGCACCAGGGCCGGGAAGGACCCGGCGTGCCGTTCGGGCGGTTCGTCGAAGTAGCGCCAGGAGTAGGCCAGTACGGCCACGACGAGGAGGGACACCAGGGCCGTGAGGCCGAGCGCGAGGCGGTCGCCGGTCAGCACGATGCCCACGCTCGTGCCGTCGCGCGGCGTCCAGCCGCCCGCCCATGCGACGACGGGCGAGGAGGTGCCCACGAGGACGTACAGCGTCAGGCCCGCCGTGGCCGCCGCGAAGAGGCAGCCGAGGGTCTCGGCGGCGAACCGCGGCAGCTTGCGCCCGGCGGCGACCAGGACGGCCGCGCCGAACAGGGGCAACGCCACGATCAGGGGCAGCAGCCGGCTCATCCGCGCAGCTCGGACAGTTCGTCGGGGTCCACCGTGCCGTGCCGCTTGGCGACTTGGACGACGAGGGCGAGCAGCAGAGCGGTCACGGTGGCGCCGACCACGACGTCGGTGAGCGCGAGGGCCTGCACGACGGGGTCCACGACCGGACGGGAGCCGGGCTCCAGGTCGGAGAAGACGGGCGCGGTGCCGCCGTCGCGGTAGCCGACGGCGAGCAGCAGGACGTACGTGGCGGACTGGCACACGGCGAGGCAGCCCACGGCGTGGATGAGGTTGCGGCTGGTCGCGAGGCCGTAGCAGCCCACGAGGAAGACCCATGCCGCGACCAGGTACGGCAGGACGTGCATCACGGTGCGTTCACTCCCGGCTCGTCGGGGTTGACGGGGGCTTGGGGCTCTCCTCGATCTCGACGGCCTGGTCCAGGAACCGGGCCAGCAGGACCACCACGGCGGACGCGACCTCCATCCCGATGGCCGCGTTCAGGAGGGGTACGGTCCCGCCGGACGCGAGGGTGTTGAACTCGCCGTACGGAAGCAGGGAGTTGGCGAGGAACGCCGAGCCGCCGAGCATCGCGGCCGCCCCGAGGACCACGAAGGCCGCTTCCCCGGCGGCGTCCGCGACCTCGTACCGGCCGACCGGCCTGATCCGCCGCAGGGCCCGGTAGTCCACGGCGATGTACAGCAGATGCAGCGCGGTCGCCGCGACGACGCCGCCCTGGAAGCCGCCGCCGGGGCTCAACTGGCCGTGCGCGACGACGTACAGGCCGACGACGAGGGTGACGGGCAGCGCGTAGAGCGCGTACCGGCGTACGGGCGGGGAGACCCGGGCCGGCGCGGGCTCCACGTGCCGTTCGTCGCGGGTCTGGCGCAGCAGCACGACCGTGCCGAGGACGGCGCCGAACAGGATGCTCTCCTCGCCCAGGGTGTCGAGGGCGCGCAGGTCGAAGTTGACGGAGGACACCACGTTGGCGGTGTGGTGGGACAGCGCGGCCCGGACGGCCCGGTCCCCGTAGGGGTGCTGGTCGCCGCCGAAGTCCGGGAGCTCGAAGCACGCGGCGCCGAGCAGAGCGGCCAGGCCCGCCAGGCCCAGGGCCAGGACCCACATGCGCAGCCGTCGGCTCACTCGCCCCGCTCCTTGGCCGCGGCGCTCTCGATGGCTCCAGCACTCTCAGTGCTCCCGGTGGTCTCCCCGCCGCGTCCGTCGTCCCGGGTGTGCGGCCTCCGGTGCACCTTCCGCACGGCGAGGGTGAGCAGCAGCGGTGTCAGCGCCGTGCCCACGGCGAGCTGGGACAGGGCCACGTCGGGGGCCTGCAGCACGGTGAACAGGGCGGCCAGGGTGAGGCCGAGCAGGGACAGCACGAGGGCCTGGCGCACCGGGTCCCGCACGGCCACCGCGGCGGTCGCGGAGGCGGCGACGAGCAGCAGCGTGATCACGATCAGGACGTCATCCACGCGCGGCCTCCGCCGGACCCGCGCCCTCACAGTCCGTCCGCCCCGCACCCCGCAGCGCCCGCGCCGCGACCATGTTGCCCGCGACGAGCAGCGCCCCGATCGCCAGCAGTTTCAGCGCCGCCCTGCCCGGCCCGGCGGCCACGCACAGCGGCACCACGACGAGCGGGGTGAGGGCGACGGCCGCCCAGGTGCCGGCCCGGCCGGTGGGCGGGGCCGCCTTGAGGTCCTCGGCGAGCAGTCGGGCGTACACCAGGGTGCCCGCGGGCCCGAGGACCGCGAGGACCAGCGCCACGTCGACGTACGAGGAACGGTCGTAGCCCTGCGCGAGGAGCAGCGTGGCGAGGCAGACCAGCAGGGTGGCGGTGTTCTGGGCGACGACCCGGCGCCGTACGGGTCCCGTCGCCACGCCCCACAGGGTGGGCCCGACGCCGCAGGCCAGCAGCGCGGCGGCGGCCGCCAGCCAGCCGTTCACCGCTCGTCCACCGCTCGCCGGGCCGCCCGCGCGGCCACCGTCCCGAGCAGACCCACGCCCGCTCCGACCAGCAGCTCAAGACCGTCGACCGAACCGATCAGGAGCAGCCACAAGGCGCCGAGCGCCAGCCACCAGCCGGCGAACTCGACCACCGCGGCGGCCGTGTCCCTCACCCCTCCACCTCCGCATACCGGATGGCTCCCGCGAGCCACCACGTTTGCCGCAACATCGCGGGCGATTTCGTTACTTTCCGTCATGGAACCACCGGTGGTGGCTCAGGGGCCGCCGCCACGCACGACGTGGTCCCGGCCGTTCCGGGTACCCGCGCGGCGCCCGTGAAACCGGTGTCGATTCGTGTGGTCGGCGTGCGGCCGTCGTGTGGCCGGATCACCGGAGTCGGTACACGGTGATCAGTACGAGGTGTCGTCGCCACCGCCACGGGTACCTGCGAACGAACGCAGACCCGGGACACCACCGGAAGCGACGCCAGAAGGAACGCCACCCGGAACGGAGGCACGACCGTGAGCGACCAGAACCCCCCGTCGGTCGACGAGGACGGCCCGCCCGTGCCGCGGGACCTGCCCGATCAGCAGGCCACGGACCAGGAGGACCCCTGGGAGCCGGACGACGACGCGGCGGCGACGGGCAACGCCCCCGACGCCGACGACGACGTGCCCGACACGGACGAGGCCGGCACCGGCAGGCGCGGCGCCCCGCACGCACACGGCCCCGGACCCGACCGGCCGGTGCCGGACGAGCCCGCGGACTGACGAGCACGAGCACATGCGACGAGAAAGGGATGATGGGCAGTGAACGACACGGGGCCGTCCTCGGCACAAGTCACGGTGGAACTCAGTGACTGCTCCGCGCACGACGCGGCCGCGGTCTTCGACGTCCTGCGGACCGCCTTCCCGCAGGCGTCCCCGGCCGACCGGCCGGGCGGCGCCGACGGGTCCGGCGGTCCGGTCGCCACGCCCGCGGACACGGGCGCGGGCGGGGCGACGGTGTGGACGGAGACCTTCGACATCTCCGGCGCGGCCGACGCGGTCCCGCCGGGCGCGGCGGGCACGCTGACGCGTCCGGTGTCCGCCGACGTCCAGGGCGGCTACCTTGCGGTCGACCAACTGCGGGCCTTCCTGGCCTCCGTGTTCGCCGTGAGCGGCGAGGGAGCGGCCTTCGGGGACCAGGAGAAGGACGTCCATCTGTGCCTGGCGAACCGCTAGGACGCCGCGCCGGGTCTCCTGTCCGCGGGCAGGTCGTCACACGAGATGAGGCAGCCCCAGGTTGTTGATGAGGGGGCCTTCAACGGTGACGCCTTCGCCGATCAGGGATTCGGCAGCGGCCAGGGGCGGCACCGGGCTCGCCGCCGGGGGTGCCGCCGGTGCGGCGGTGACGGCGGCGGCCGGTGCGGTGAGCGCGGCCATCGCGGCGAGCGCTCCGATCACGAGGACGAGGGGACGGCGCATGGAACCACCTTGTTCTCTTGCGAAGTTGCGCCCTTGAGAGGTCGCTCAAGAGTGCGCCCGGTCCTTCCCGAGCGGCGAGATGGCTGCCCGCGCCGGACCGCGGGTATGCGGGGTGTCCCTCGTACGGGGCGTCGCACGGGGCCTCGTACGGGGCGTGGGGGCGGCAGCCCCTAGGGGAACCCTGATGGGGGTTTCCCCCTCGTGGTCCGGGTGGCCGCTCCATGTCCCGGCGGTGCCGTCAACGGCCAAGATCCATCCATGACTTCACAGCGAACTCGGATCCGGGTCCTTGCCGGTACGGCTCTCCTCGGCAGCGCGTCCGCGCTGATCGCTCCGGCCTCGGCGGCCGACGCCGAGCGTGGGCGGACGCAGGGCGGAGCCCTCGTCTCCGTCGAGCGGGTGGCCGACCTGACGGCCGAGGAAGTGGCCGGCGAACTCAAGGGGAAGATCGACTGGCCCCACGTCCGCCATGGCGTGACGGCCTATCGGGTCGCCTACCGCACCACGGACAGCGCGGGCGCCCCCACCACCGCCAGCCAGCTCGTCGTCCTGCCCAAGAACCGGACGCACCGCCTGTCCACCGTCTCCTGGCTGCACGGCACCACCGTCTACCGCAAGGACGTCGCCTCCCAGAACCCGGCCTCGGGCGACCGGCTGGCCGCGCTGCTGTTCGCGTCGACGGGGCGCGCTGTCTCGGCCCCCGACTACGTGGGCCTCGGCTCGGGCGAAGGCTTCCATCCGTACGGAGACCCAAGAGCCACGGTCGCCGCCTCCGTGGACGGGCTGCGCGCCGCCCGGACTCTCGCCCACCGTGAGGGCCGGGAGTTGGAGCGGAAGGTGCAGGTCAGCGGGTTCTCGCAGGGCGGTCCCGCGACCATGATGGTGGGCCGGGCACTCCAGCAGGAGGGCGCCGACCGCTACTTCCGGCCGGGTGCTCTCGCCCCGGTCAGCGGCCCCTTCCACCTCTCCGCCTTCGAGGCCGACGCGGCCGACGACAAGATCGAGAAGTCCGGCCTCTACCTCGCCTACTTCGCCACCGCCTGGAACAAGACGTACGGCGGCCTCTACGACTCGCCCGGCGACGCCTTCCGCGCCCCCTACGACCAGAAGGTGGAGCGCCTCTTCGACGGCCATCACACCACCGAGCAGATCGCCGGTGCCCTCCCGCCCGCGTCCAGGGACCTGTTCACGCAGGACTTCCTGAACAAGATCCGCAAGCCCGGCGGGATCCTCAAGGAGAAGCTGCGCCCGCTGGACCGCACCTGCGACTGGAAGCCGGACGTACCGGTGGCGATCTACCACAGCGGGGGCGACCGGGACGTCGACTCCTCCCACTCCGAGTACTGCGCGCGGCAGTTGAAGGAGAACGGCGCCCCGTACCGGATCACCGACGTCGGGAGCGGCTTCGACCACAACCAGTCGGTGGGGCAGGCCCTGCCGAAGATCGTCAGGTTCTTCGACAGGGCCGCGAAGGCCGGCTGAGGCAGGCCGCCGGGGGCGCCCCTACTCCACCCGCTTCACCGCGAGTTCCGCGATGCCCGGGTGCTTCTTGGCCTGTGCCGCGCCGCGCACCGTGACCCGTACGTACCGCGCGAGGCGCGACCCGTCAGTGGCCTCGGAGGCTCCGGTGGCCTTGACGGGGTGCCAGTTCCGCCCGTCCAGGGACACCTGGATGTCGTACGACTCCGGCTTGACGTCGGTCCACGTCGGGGTGACCTCGCCGACGCGGACCGGCTCGCCGAGGTCGGCCGTCAGGGTGCCGGTCGCCGCGTTGGGCACCCAGGCGGTGGCCGTGTTGCCGTCGACCGCGGCGCCCGCGTACATGCCGGGCTCCTCCGACGACGCCTTGGCGGGCGTGCAGCGGGCCTGGTTGCCGGTGGGGGCGAGGTCGGGACGGCGGGTCTTCAGGACGGCGGGGGCGCCCTCGCTGACGACCTGCTTGCCCTGGGGCGTGTCGAGGGTCATCGGCGCCCCGGAGGTGAGCCGCACCGTGGTGTGGTGCGCGCCGATCTCGACGTCGTACGTACGGCCCTGCCAGGTCAGTGAGCGCAGGGTGACGCCGTCGGCGAGCTGCGGGGGCAGCATCGGGTCCAGGCGCAGCCGGTCCTCCCGCATCCGCATGCCGGTCAGGCCGTTGGTGAAGATCTGCAGGAAGCCGCCCTTGCCGGTGAGGAAGTCGTGCGCCGGCGAGCCCGCGAGGGGATCATCGGCGCCCGCCTTCTCGCCTCGGGCCTCCGAGAACTGTGCGAACGGACCACGCACGAACGGCTTGATGGAACGTTCCAGATACGTGTACGTGGAGCAGCCC
Organism: Streptomyces aurantiacus JA 4570; assembly: GCF_000414115.1. Classification (GTDB taxonomy): domain Bacteria; phylum Actinomycetota; class Actinomycetes; order Streptomycetales; family Streptomycetaceae; genus Streptomyces; species Streptomyces aurantiacus_A. The sequence continues at coordinate 54,135 of NZ_AOPZ01000151.1, read as the reverse complement.
GGCTCGCCGATCCCGGCGGCGTCGATGGCGTGCACCGAGTCCGTCATGGCGGGGCCGTCCGGGTCGGTGCGCTGCGCGTAGTAGTCGAGGGTGGCGGCCGCGGCCCCCTCGGGCATGGGCCACTCCAGCGGGTACATCAACAGGACCGTGTCGGCCTGCTTGATCCTGCTGCCCTTGTAGCCGTCGTACTGCTCGAAGACCTTGCGCTTCGCGTCGTAGGGGATGCGGATCTTGTCGGCGATCGACGTCCACTGGGCGGGCGCCTGCTTGCCGAGGAGCTTCGCGGCGTGGGCGGCGTTGCGCAGGGCGGTGGCGGCGCCCGCGTTGGTGAACACCGCGTCGTCGACGCCGTTGCTGTACTCGTCGGGCCCCGCGGTGTCCTTGATGGAGTAGCTGCCGTCGGTGTTGCGGCTGACGCGGCCCGCCCAGAACTCGGCGATGCCCTTCATCACGGGCCAGCCGCGCTCGCGCAGCCACGTGGTGTCCTTGGTCGCCAGGTAGTACTGCCAGGTGGCCAGGGAGATGTCGGCCTGGAGGTGGATCTGGGTGCGGCAGTGCGGCGGGTCCACGCTGTGGCACTCCTTGGCCACGTCGCCCGAACTGCCGCTGTTCCAGGGGTAGAAGAGCCCTTCGTAACCGAACTTGCGGGCGTTGTCGCGGGCTCCCGCGCGGGTGCGGTAGCGGTAGTCCACGACGGTCTTGGCCAGGTCGGGCCGGGTGGCGAGGAGCCCGGGGTACATCCAGGTCTCGGCGTCCCAGAAGACGAGGCCCGCGTAGTTGTCGCTGGTGAGCCCGGCGGGGGCGATGCTGTTCGCGGCGCCCTTGCGGGTGCTGGAGAGCAGCCCGTACTGCGCGGAGCGCACCCACGTCTGGAGCTCCCGCTGCCGTCCGGCCACCTCGATGTCGCTGCGCCAAAGGCGCGCCCAGGCGGCGGTGTGGGACTTGAGGAGGCCGTCCCAGCCACGCTCCGCCGCGCGCCGCGAGGCGGCGGTGGCGGCCTTGCGGGGGGCGCGCGAGGTCAGTCCGGTGTCGACGCCCACGTACTTGGTGAGTTCGTACGACCGCCCGGACCGCACCGGCAGGGTGAGCGCCTGGCGGTTGGTGAGCTTCTTGGCGCCGCCTGCCCGGCGCTCCCGGACGTCGTGCGTGCCGTGTCCGGCGCGCAGGGTGGACGCGACGGCGCCGTCGACCTTGGTGCCGTCCGTGCGGAAGGCGACGTCCATGGTCGTTCCGGGGCGGCCGCCGTGCCGCTGCCCCTCGGTCCGGTCGCCGCCGCCGGTCTGCTGCACGCGCCGCGCGCCGCGCCCGTCGACGAGGTCGGTGACGGTCGCCTCCCCGCTCCAGTGCGGACGCATCTTCAGGCGTACGGCGCCCACGTGCGGGTCGGTGCGGTCGGCGAGCACCTCGTAGACCAGGTCGGTGCGGCGGCCGTCGGCGGCGGTCCAGGTCAGGGTGGTGCGGACGAGGCCGCAGTGCAGCATGAGGCTCTGCCGGTAGGCGGAGATCCGGCCTGCCGCCGTCGAAGAGTTGAAGGTGTCGGAGCCCTTGCCGCCGGTGGTGACGGTGAGCGGGGTCCAGGTGGGCAGTGCGGCGACGGCCTGCCGGTCCTCGGCGGTGCGCTTGTTGTGCGCGTACAGGCCGGACACGAAGGAGCCGTCGTAGCGCGGGGTGAACAGCGGCCAGCCGGTCTTGGCGTCGCTGTCGGCGTAGCCGGCGCCGTTGGGCGGGACGCGCTGGCCCAGATAGCCGTTGCCGACGAAGGCGTGGCTGGTGTCCTTGGGATCGATGCGGGTGCTGTCGAGCGTCCAGCCGCCGCCGCGACGGCAGTCGGTGGACGAGGTGGGGGTGGCGGAGGCGGCGTCGGCCCGTGGGGTGGCCGTCGGCGGGACCGCCGCGACGAGCACTCCGGCGAGCAGCGCCGCGGACAGTCTGACGGCGTGCGGCCGCGATACCAGGGAGTACGTCATTGTTCTCCGTCGTGGTGATGTGAGGATCCACGGACCATAAATTTTGTGAACGAGTCACGTCAATGGTCGCGACATGAATCATCAACTCCCGAACGCAGAGCGCGCGGTTCTCGCCGCCTCCGCGGGACCTCAGCGGTGCGTGAACTTCGGCGCGCGCTTCTCCGTGAACGCGCTCATGCCCTCCTTCTGGTCCGCGGTCGCGAACACCGCGTGGAACAGGCGCCGTTCGAAGCGGACGCCTTCGGTGAGGGTGGTCTCGAAGGAGCGGTTCACCGACTCCTTGGCCATCATGGCGACGGGCAGGGACATGCCCGCCACGGTCTCGGCGACGGTCAGCGCCTCGCCGAGGAGGTCGTCGGCGGGGACGACGCGCGAGACGAGACCGGCCCGCTCCGCCTCCTCGGCGTCCATGGTGCGGCCGGTCAGGCACAGCTCCATCGCCTTGGCCTTGCCGACCGCGCGCGTCAGCCGCTGGGAGCCGCCGATGCCGGGGATCACGCCCAGTTTGATCTCGGGCTGACCGAAGACCGCCGTGTCGGAGGCCAGCAGGATGTCGCAGAGCATGGCGAGTTCGCAGCCGCCGCCGAGGGCGTAACCGGAAACCGCGGCGAGCGTCGGCGTCCGCACCTGGCCGAGCCGATCCCAGGCCGTGAACCAGTCGCTGAGATACATGTCCAGGTAGTTCTGCGGACTCATCTCCTTGATGTCGGCGCCCGCCGCGAACGCCTTCGCGGAACCGGTGAGGACGATGCAGCCGACGTCCGGGTCCCGGTCGAGTGCTTCGGTGGCGGCGACGACCTCCCTCATCACCTGGAGGTTCAGGGCGTTCAATGCCTTGGGGCGGTTCAGCGTGAGCAGGGCGACCCTGCCCTTGCGTTCCACGAGGATCGTCTCGTACGAGTCCGTCGTGGCCGTGGAGTCGGTCATGATCAGTGGTCCCTCTTGTCGTCGGCGAGCTGCTGTCCGGAGCGGTCCCTGATGGCCCGGACGATCCCGGAGAAGTCCTCCGCCGCCCCGTCGCCCTCGGCGAACGCGGCGTACAGCGCGGCGGCGCGCAGCCCCAGTTCGGCATCGACACCGCCCGCGCGCACCGCGTTCGCGGCGAGGCCCAGGTCCTTGGCCATCAGCGGGGCCGCGAAGCCGGGACGGTAGTCGCGGTTGGCGGGCGAGCCCGGAACCGGCCCCGGCACCGGGCAGTTGACGCTCAGCGCCCAGCACTGGCCGGACGCCGTGGACGCGACGTCGAACAGCGCCTGGTGGGACAGGCCGAGGCTCTCGCCGAGGACGAACGCCTCGCTCACGGCGATCATGGAGACGCCGAGGATCATGTTGTTGCAGATCTTCGCGGCCTGTCCGGCGCCCGCCGCGCCGCAGTGCACGGCCTTCTTGCCCATCGCGGCGAGCAGCGGCTCGGCCTGCGCGAACGCGGCGTCGTCCCCGCCGACCATGAACGTGAGCGTGCCCGCTTCGGCGCCCATGACGCCGCCCGAGACCGGAGCGTCCACGGCGCGGTGGCCGGCCGCCACGGCCGCTTCGTGCGCGGTCCGCGCGTCGGCGACGTCGATGGTGGAGCAGTCGACGAACAGCGTGCCCGGGCGGGCCGCCGCGAGCAGCCCCTCGTCCTGGTAGAGGGCGAGGACGTGGCGGCCCGCGGGCAGCATGGTCAGGACGACGTCGGCCTCGGCGGCGGCCGCGCCGGCCGAGGGCGCGGCCTCCACGCCCGCGGCGACGGCGGTCTTCAGCGCCTCGGGCACCAGGTCGTGGCCGACGACGCGGTGACCGGCCTTGACGAGGTTGGCGGCCATGGGGCCGCCCATGTGGCCGAGGCCGATGAAGGCGATGACGGCGCTCACCAGGGCACCTCCTGGGTGAAGTGGTCGGCGGCGAGGGAGAGTTCGCGCGCGCCGAGCGGGGCGAAGTAGCGGGCGATGTCGTCGTCCGTGACGTCGGCGAGGGCGGCCGGGGACCAGCGCGGGTCGCGGTCCTTGTCGACGACCTGGGCGCGGATGCCCTCCACGAGGTCGGCGGAGGCGAGGGCCGCGCACGACACCCGGTACTCCTGCTCGAGCACGCGCTCCAGCGGGCCGAGCCGCCGTGCCCGCCGCAGCGCCGTCAGCGTGACCTTCAGGGCGGTCGGCGACTTGGCGTGCAGCGTCTCGGCGGCCTCCTTGGCGGCCTGCGCGCCGTGCCCCTCCAGGCGGTCGACGATCTCCTCGACGCTGCCCGCCGCGTAGCAGACGTCGATCCACTCCCGCTGCGCGGCGAGCACGCCGGGCGGTGCTTCGGCGACGTACCGGGCGAGGACGTCACGTACCGGCTCTGCCGCGAGATCCGCGACCAGGCACGGCAGCAGCTCGGAGGGCACGAAGTGGTCGGCGAGCCCGCACAGCAGCGCGTCCCGCGCGCCCGCCTGCTGGCCGGTCAGCGCCAGGTGGGTGCCGAGTTCGCCGGGAGCGAGGCCGAGCAGGTAGGTGCCGCCGACGTCGGGGACGAAGCCGATGCCTGTCTCGGGCATGGCGATCCGCGAGCGGTCGGTGACGACGCGGACGCTGCCGTGCGCGGAGACGCCCACGCCGCCGCCCATGACGATGCCGTCCATCACGGCGACGTAGGGCTTCGGGTAGCGCGCGATGCGGGCGTTGAGGCGGTACTCGTCGCGCCAGAAGTCCGCGGAGGCCCGGCCTCCGGTGCGGGCGTCGTCGTAGATGGCGCGGATGTCGCCGCCCGCGCACAGTCCGCGCTCCCCCGCGCCGGTGAGGACGACGGTCTCGACGGCCGGGTCCGTCTCCCAGGCGTCGAGGGCCGCCTCGACGCGGCGGACCATGGCGTGGGTGAGGGCGTTCAGGGCCCTGGGCCGGTTGAGGACGACGTACGCGGCGCGGCCTTCGGTGCGCAGCAGCACCTGCTCGTCGTCGCCGGTCGTGGAGGTGGCGGCGGTCATCGCAGTGCCCCCGTCAGGCCGCGGGCGACGATCAGGCGCATGATCTCGTTGGTTCCTTCCAGGATGCGGTGGACGCGCAGGTCGCGGACGAGCTTCTCGATGCCGTACTCGGTCAAGTAGCCGTAGCCGCCGTGCAGTTGGAGCGCGCGGTCGGCCACCGAGTGGCCGGTGTCGGTGGCGAACTGCTTCGCCATCGCGCACAGCTCGGGTGCCCCCGGGTCGCCCGCGTCGAGGGCCCCCGCGGCCTGCCGGACCAGGGCGCGGGCGGCGGCCAGCTCGGTCGCCATGTCGGCGAGCCTGAACTGGAGCGCCTGCGCGTCCAGGAGCCGCGCCCCGAAGGCTTCGCGGTCGGCGAGGTGGGTGAGGCTGCGGTCGAGGGCGCTGCGGGCGCCGCCGAGGGAGCAGGCGGCGATGCCGAGGCGGCCGCCGTTGAGGCCGTTCATGGCGATGCGGAAGCCGTTGCCCTCACCGCCGAGCAGCCGGTCGGCGGGCACCCGGACGTCGTCGAGGAGCACTTGCCGGGTGGGCTGGGCGTTCCAGCCCATCTTCTTCTCGTTGGCGCCGAAGGACAGGCCGGGGTCGTCGCGTTCGACGACGAAGGCGGAGACCCCGCCGGGGCCGCTCTCGCCCGTGCGGGCCATCACGATGTAGACGTGTGACGCGCCCGCGCCGGAGATGAACTGCTTGACGCCGTTCAGGACGTACGTGTCGCGGTCGCGCTCGGCGCGGGTGCTGAGCGCGGCCGCGTCCGAGCCCGCCCCGGGTTCGGTGAGGCAGTAGCTGCCGAGCCAGTCCATGGTGGTCAGCGGCCCGAGCCAGCGGGCGCGCTGGGCGTCGTCGCCGTACCGGTCGATCATCCAGGCGACCATGTTGTGGATCGACAGATAGCCCGCGATGGACGGGCAGCCGGAGGCGAGGGCCTCGAAGACGAGGACGCCGTCGGCCCGGGTGAGCCCGGAGCCGCCCGCGTCCTCGGCGACGTACATGCCGCCGAGTCCGAGGTCCGCGGCCTTGCGAAGCACCTCCACCGGGAAGTGCTTGTCCTGGTCCCAGGCGAGCGCGTGCGGGGCCAGGTGTTCCTGGGCGAAGTCGAGGGTCGTCTCGACGATGGCGAGCTGGTCGTCGGTGAGCTGGGTGCTGGTCATGGCGCCGGTCACCGCATCGTCGGGAGGGTGAAGGACGCGCCTTCCTTGGTCCCGGAGGGCCAGCGCGAGGTGACGGTCTTGGTGCGGGTGTAGAAGCGGATCGAGTCGGGTCCGTGCTGGTTGAGGTCGCCGAATCCGGAGCGCTTCCAGCCGCCGAAGGTGTGGTACGCGACGGGGACCGGGATGGGCACGTTGACGCCGACCATGCCGGTGTCGACGCGCCGGGTGAAGTCGCGGGCGGTGTCGCCGTCGCGGGTGAAGAGCGCGACGCCGTTGCCGTAGGGGTGCTCGGTGGGCAGCCGCAGCGCCTCTTCATAGTCGGCGGCGCGGACGACGCAGAGCACCGGGCCGAAGATCTCCTCCTGGTAGATCCGCATGTCGGCGGTGACGCGGTCGAAGAGCGAGGCGCCCGCGAAGAATCCGCCCTCGCTGCCGGGGAGGGTGAAGTCCCGCCCGTCGACGACGAGTTCGGCCCCTTCCTCGACGCCCAGGTCGACGTACGAACGTACGCGGTCGACGGCATCGCGGCTGACGAGCGGGCCGAAGTCGGCCTCGGCGTCGTCGGAGCGGCCGATGCGCAGCGCGCCGATGCGGTCCTTGAGGCGGGCCACCAGCGCGTCGGCGGTGGCCTCGCCGACCGGCACGGCCACGGAGATCGCCATGCAGCGCTCGCCCGCGGAACCGTAGCCGGCGCCGATCAGCGCGTCCACGGCCTGGTCGAGGTCCGCGTCGGGCATCACGATCATGTGGTTCTTGGCGCCGCCGAAGCACTGGGCGCGTTTGCCGTGGGCGGCGGCGGTGGCGTAGATGTGCGCGGCGATCGGCGTGGATCCGACGAAGCCGAGCGCCTCGACCCGCGGGTCCTCCAGGAGGGTGTCGACGGCCTCCTTGCCGCCGTTGACGACGTTGAGGATGCCCGGCGGCAGGCCCGCCTCCAGGAAGAGTTCGGCGAGGCGCAGCGGGACGGACGGGTCGCGTTCGGAGGGCTTGAGGATGAAGGCGTTGCCGCAGGCGATGGCGGGTGCGGCCTTCCACAGGGGAATCATCGCGGGGAAGTTGAACGGCGTGATGCCGGCGACGACGCCGATGGGGCGGCGCAGCGAGTGCACGTCGATGCCGGTGCCCGCGTTGTCGGTGAATTCGCCCTTGAGCAGGTGCGGGATGCCCGCGGCGAACTCCACGACCTCCAGGCCGCGCTGGAGGTCGCCGTGCGCGTCGGGGACGGTCTTGCCGTGCTCGGCGGACAACAGCCGCGCCAGGGAGTCGCGTTCGCCGTCGACGAGCTGGAGGAAGCGCAGCAGGACGCGGGCGCGGCGCTGCGGGTTCCACTCGCCCCACTCGCGCTGCGCCTCGGCCGCGTCGGCGATGGCCGCCTCGGTCTCCGCGCGGTTCGCGAGCGGGACGCGGGCCTGTACCTCGCCGGTGTTGGGGTCGTACACGTCGGCGAGCGCGCCCGAGGTGCCCGGGGTGTGCTTGCCGCCGATGAAATGGGTGAGTTCACGGACCATGGGGGAGCCTGCTCTTTCGTCAGGTGCATCCAGGGAAGGGCGCGGCCGGACCGGCCGCCGGGGCGTGCGTGGGCACGCCGTCGCGACGGACGGGAGAGTGGACGCGAACGGCGAAGGGGCCGTCAGACAGCGGGGGTTGACGCTCGCATCGCCGGATCACCGGGTTCGTGAGTGCGCACCGGGGCCATGTGTGTCTGCTCCATCCTCGTGGACAACACGGAACACCCCGCGGCCGGTATCCTGACTCCCGGATCAGCGCCCGTTCTCCCGCCTTCCCAACGGACTTGTCCGTCAGTGGCGTTGTTGCACGCGAGAACGCACTCCCCGGTCACAGTGGCGGGACCGCGCCGGATTCACACCGGCTTCCCTGCACCGCGGGCTTCGTCCACGAAGATATACTTGGACGTCCTAGTAAGTCCACACCCGGCCGGACCCCACTCCTTCGATGGGACCCCCTGACCGACCCCTGTGCGGACCTACTCCCCCAGTTCCTCGCGCACGGCCCCGGCGAGCCCCGCCAGCGCCGCGTCGAGCCGCTCCGGCGTCACTCCCCCGCCCTGCGCCACCTCGTCCGAGCCGCCGCCCCGCCCGCCGAGGAGCCGCTTGACGAGGGTCGACGCGGACAGGCCCGCCGCGCGCCCTGCCTCGTTCACGGCCACCACGAGGACCGGCTTGTCGCCGGTGAGCGCCACGGCGGCCACGCCCGGCCGCCCGGACGGCAGGCGTCCGCGCACGTCCAGGGCCAGCGTCCGGGCGGCGCCCGCGTCGCCGTCCGTCGTGGCGGTGACCACGCTCGCGCCCGCCACGTCGACGGCACGGCCGGCCAGTTCGGCGGCGCGGGCGGCGAGGGCGGACTGGCGCAGACGCTGGTTCTCGCGGTCGGCCGCCTTCAGCCGGTCCAGCAACTGGGCGACGCGGTCGGGCAGTTCGGCGCGCGGCGCCTGCACCTGCTCGGCGATGCGGGCCACCAGGTCGCGCTCGCGGGCCAGATGGCCGAAGCCCTCGATGCCGACCGCGGCCTCCAGGCGCCGCATGCCCGCGCCGACGGACGACTCGGCGGTCAGCGCGACCAGGCCGACCTGCGCGGCGTGCTCGACGTGCGTGCCGCCGCACAGCTCGCGCGACCAGGCGCCGCCGATCTCGACGACCCGCACCTGCTCGCCGTACGTCTCGTCGAACAGCGCGAGCGCGCCGATCTCCTTGGCCTCGGGCAGCGTCATCCAGCGCACGTGGACCGGCAGGTCGCGGCGCAGGGCGCGGTTCGCGGCCTCCTCGACCTCGCTGCGGACGGTGGCGGAGAGGCCGCCGCGCCAGGGGAAGTCGAGGCGGAGGTAGCCGGGGCGGTTGTAGGAGCCCGCTTGCAGGGCGGTGGGGCCGAGGATCTCGCGCAGGGCGGCGTGCAGCACGTGGGTACCGGAGTGGGCCTGGCGCGCGCCGAGCCGCCACTCGGGGTCGACCGCGGCGCGCACGGTGTCGCCGACGGCCAGTTCGCCGGCGGTGACGCGGACCTGGTGGACGACGAGACCGGGCAGCGGGCGCTGCACGTCGAGCACGTCGGCCTCCACCGAGGAGCCGGAGAGCCCGCCGGCGTCGCTGTCCTGCCCACCGGACTCGGCGTAGAACGGCGTGCGGTCCAGGACGGCGCCGACGATCTCCCCCTCGCGGGCCACGGGCACCGGGCCGGCGGGGGCGACGAGGGCGAGCACGCGTGAGTCGGTGGTGAGGGTGTCCCAGGCGCGCCAGTCGGTCGGTCCGTGCTCGTCGAGGACGGACCGCAGCGCCGAAGTGTCCACCGCACCGCCGGACTTGCGGGCGCGGGCGTCCGCGCGGGCCCGTTCGCGCTGTTCGCGCATGAGCGCGGTGAAGCCCTCGCGGTCGACCTCCACGCCCTGCTCGGCGGCCATCTCCAGGGTGAGGTCGATGGGGAAGCCGTACGTGTCGTGCAGCAGGAACGCCTGGGCGCCGGGCAGTTGGCGCCCGCCGCCGGCCTTGACCTTGGTGACGGCCGTGTCCAGAACGGTCGTGCCCTGCTTGAGAGTGGCCCGGAAGGCGTCCTCCTCGCCCGCGGCCTGGTCGGCGATGCGGTCGTACGCCTCCGCGACCTCGGGGTAGCTGGGCGCCATGCAGGTCCGGGCGACGGCGAGGAGGTCGGTCAACGCCGGGTCCTCGTGGCCGAGTTGGCGCATCGAGCGGACCGCGCGGCGCAGGATGCGGCGCAGTACGTAGCCGCGGCCCTCGTTGCCGGGGGCGGTGCCGTCCGCGAGGAGCATCAGGGCCGTGCGGACGTGGTCGGCGACGACGCGCAGGTGCACGTCGGCGGCGGGGTCGGCGCCGTAGCGGACGCCGGCGAGGTCGGCGGCGCGGTCGAGGACGGGCCGGGTCTCGTCGATCTCGTACAGGTTGTCCACCCCTTGGAGCAGGGCGGCCATGCGTTCCAGGCCCATGCCGGTGTCGATGTTGCGGCGCGGGAGTTCACCGAGGACGGGGAAGCCGGTCTTGCCGCTGCCCTCGCCGCGCTCGTACTGCATGAAGACGAGGTTCCAGAACTCCATGTACCGGTCCTCGTCGGCTTCCGGACCGCCCTCGCGGCCGAAGCGCGGGCCCCGGTCGTAGTACAGCTCCGAGGAGGGGCCGCACGGACCCGGCACGCCCATGTGCCAGAAGTTGTCCTCGTCGCCGCGCGTCACGATCCGCTCGTCGGGCAGCTCGGCGACGCGCCGCCACAGGCCGCGTGCCTCGTCGTCGGAGTGGTGCACGGTCACCCAGATCTTCGCCGGGTCCAGGGCGTAGCCGCCGTCCGCGACGGGGCGGGTGCTCAGGTCCCAGGCGTAGGCGATGGCCTCTTCCTTGAAGTAGTCCCCGAAGGAGAAGTTGCCGTTCATCTGGAAGAAGGAGCCGTGCCGGGTGGTGCGGCCGACCTCCTCGATGTCGAGGGTGCGCACGCACTTCTGCACGCTGGCGGCCCGCTGCCAGGGCGGGGCGACCTCGCCGGTCAGGTACGGCTTGAACGGCACCATGCCCGCGTTCACGAACAGCAGCGTGGGGTCGGGCGTCGGCAGCGGGGCGCTGGGCACGACGGTGTGGCCGCGCTCGGCGAAGAAGTCCAGGAAGCGGGTGCGGATGTCGGCGGTACGCAAGGGGTGCTCCGGGCGAGGGCTCAAAGGGCTATGGGGTACGAGGGCTACAAGGGCTCACGAGGGCTACTGGGGCGGAACGAGGGCGGTGCGGGCCGGGTGGTGCGGGCCGAGGAAGACGGCGGTGCCGTACCCGTCCGGCGCGGGGTGGGTGGCCTGCCGCCAGCCGAGCCGCTCGTAGAAGCGGACGGTGGCGTCGGCCTTGGCGGAAGTGAGCAGCCAGCTGCGGCCGTCGGGCGCGTCGCGGGTGACCGCTTCGAGGAGCGTACGGCCGAGGCCGCGCCCGTGCGCGGCGGGCGCGACGGCGAGTTCGTCGACCTCCAGGCCGCCGCACAGCCACGCGGTGGTGCGCTCGGCGCCGAGTGCGGCGGTGACGCGCGGGTAGGCGCGGTTGCCGGGCAGCGGTGTCGCGGAGGTCCAGGCCGTCGCGAAGCCGAGCACCTGGTCGCCGTCGAGCGCCACGGCGCCGGCGAAGCCGGGCCGGCGCACGTCGTCCGCGAGGCGCTCGAGATAGGCGTCCGCGTCGGCGGGCTCCGTGTTCCAGGGCGGCCCGGCGAACGCGGCGGCGTAGACCGCGCGTATGCCGTCCCGGTGGGCGAGCAGGCCGGGGCCCGGCAGCCGGTGGAGGGCGACGGCCATCAGGCGGCCCTCGCGAAGGTGGTCGTGGGGTGCAGCGCGGCGTACTCCAGCGGCGCCGAGGGGTCGATCGACACGTCCAGGGGCGCGGGCTCGGCGCCCGCGCGCACCAGCAGGTCCCCGACGGCGGCGATCATCGCGCCGTTGTCGGTGCACAGGCCGAGCGGGGGCACGCGCAGGGTGATCCCGGCCGCCCGGCAGCGCTCATCGGCGAGGGCTCGTACGCGGGAGTTGGCGGCGACTCCGCCGACCACGACAAGGGTGTCCACACCGTGGTCGGCGCAGGCTGCGACGGCCTTGCGGGTGAGGACGTCGGCGACGGCCTCTTGCAGCGCCGCGGCGCCGTCGGCCACCGGCAGGACGCCGGCGCCGTCCGCGTGCCGCTCGGCCCAGCGGGCGGCGGCGGTCTTCAGGCCGGAGAAGGAGAAGGCGTACGGATCGTCGCCCGGGCCGGTCAGGGGGCGCGGGAAGGCCACGGCGTCCGCCGACCCCGCGCGGGCCGCCCTGTCGACGGCCGGACCGCCCGGGTAGGGCAGGCCGAAGACGCGGGCCACCTTGTCGAAGCACTCGCCCGCCGCGTCGTCCAGCGTGTCGCCGAGGTGCGTGATCGGATCGCGCGCCAGGTCGCGGACAAGGAGGAGCGAGGTGTGGCCGCCGGAGACGATCAGGACGACGCAAGGGTCGGGCAGCGGGCCGTGCTCCAGGATGTCGGCGGCGACGTGCCCGGCCAGGTGGTGCACTCCGTACAGCGGTACGTCCAGGGCGTAGGCCAGGCCCTTCGCTCCGGCGAGGCCGACCTGGAGGGCGCCGGACAGGCCGGGCCCTGTCGTCACGGCGACCGCGCCGATGTCGCCGAGGCGCAGGCCCGCCTGGTCGAGGGCGCGGCGGACGACCGGGTTCAGGGCGTGCACGTGCGCGCGGGCCGCGATCTCGGGGACGACGCCGCCGAACCGGGCGTGCTCGTCCATGCTCGACGCCACCGCGTGCCCGAGCAGCCGTCCGGCGCGGACGAGGCCCGCGCCCGTCTCGTCGCAGGACGACTCGATTCCCAGCACGATCCGGGGGGCGGCCATGACTGTTCTCCCGACGCCGTTCGATTTTGCGCATTCTTTCCGCGCCTACCACCTAGCCATAGTAGTTGCGAAGGATGTGCAATAAGCGTCAGCCGTTCGGCCCCGCCCTCCCCTCCCCTGCTGTCCCGGGACGCGCCCCCTCCCCTCGTTCACGGGGTGTGGCACGAAGGTGCCGCTGGTCCCGGTGACGGCGGGGCGGCGGCCGAGCGGTGGACGGCGACGACGCGGCCCGGCCCGGTGGGCCCGGAGCGTGAGGGGACATGCGCGAGCCCCCTCCGCTCGCGGGCGGAGGGGGCTCGGGTGTGCGGGGTCCGCGGGCGGTGCCGCGAGCCCCGACGGTCAGTGCTGCGGACCCGACTTCGGGCCCCGCCCGCGGGTGCCCCGGGTGCCCTTCGGGTCGTCGAACTCGGCCCGCTCCTTGCGCACCTTGTCCGAGATCTCCCGGGTCTCCGTGACCTTCTCGGTTTCCAGGCGCACGCGCTCGACCGGCACGGTGTCCTTGCGCGCCACCGGCTTCTCGGCGTGCAGCGTGACCTCCGTCTGCTCCTCGCCGATCTTGGCGCGCGTCTCCTCGCCCTCGCGGACGGGCTCACGTACGACGCGCACCTCCTCGTGGGACACGGGCACCGAGGTGGTCACGTCCTCCGTCACGACCACCTTGCGCAGCCGCGCGCGGCCGACCACTTCTTCCTGCTTGCCGACGCGCAGCTGCTCCTCGGACAGCACCATCTCGTTCGGCTTCTCCTCGCCGGGGGCGCCGCTGCGCATGGCGTACTCGCGCGACCCGGTGTGCCGGCCGGCGCTGCCCGCCGCCGTGCCCGCGAGGCCGGGGTCGGCGGCCGCCTGGCCCCGCCCGGCGGCCGGACGCTGAGCCGCGGTGCCCCTGCCCGGCGCGGCGGGGGTCGGCGTGAGGCCGTAGTGGGCGTACAGCTCGCTCTCCTGGGAGGGGTCGAGGTGCTGGTCGCCGTCGATCCGCGGCGCATCCTTGACCACGTCCTTCGTGGTGGCGACCTTGAGGTCGTCACCCTCGCGGCGGGCGCCGGCGAGCGGGACGAAGCTCTCCTTCATCCCGAACAGACCTGTTTTGACAGTCACCCACTCGGGCCGGCCCGTCTGGTCGTCGAGATAGACCTGCTGGACGCTACCGATCTTGTCGCCCGCCCGGTCGTAGGCGGTCAGCCCGGCGAGAGCCTCAGGTGTGTCGAAGACGTCGCCCTTCGGCATGGGTGATCACTCCTTTGGGCGGGCGGTGGGCGAAGGCTTCGCCTTGGGCGCCGCACGCCTCACTTCCATCACGCACGGCGGGCGGGCTCGCCGCAACGGAGAAGGTGACGCAGAGTCACGCGAGGTGACGGGACCAGGCCGACGCCGACGCGCCGGGCGGCCTCCGGGCCCCAGCGCAAGGCCGCCACCGGGCTTCGCGCCGCGGGAACCCGGCTCACCCCCGATTGGGCCATACGGGTGAACCTGCCGCGGCCTGATCACGAACCCCGTCGGCTCACCGCTTACTCGGTCCACCTACTCGGTCCACACACTGGGTCCGCTTGCTCGGTCCACGTACTCGGCCCGCTTACTCGGTCCGCTTACTCGGTCCGCGAGCCAGGCTCGCCGATACCCGCCGGTTCGCCTGCACCAAAGCGCCTGCCGTGAATACGGCCGTCCTGCCGACCCCGCCGGGCTGCCGCCCTCACCTGTCATGCTGAGCGAGTTCGAATCGATCCTCATGCCTTGGAGGCTTGATGCGTGCAGGCGTCGTTGTCGCCGCGCAGCCCGGTGTGGACGATCTCGCTGTGCGGGCCGAGGAGTTGGGCTTGCACAGCTTCTGGGTCAACGACACCCCGATGGTCCACGGGGACCCCTTCGTCGCCTTGGGCCTGTGCGCGAAGGCCACCCGTCGTATCAAGCTCGGCATCGGCGTGACCTCACCGGCGCTGCGGTCCGCCCCGGCCGCCGCGAGCGGGCTCGCCAGCCTCAACGCCCTGGCACCGGGCCGGATCATCTGCGGGGTCGGCACCGGAAACACCGCCCGTCGCACCCTGGGCATGCGGCCGAGCACAGCGGCCGCGCTGGAGAACTTCACCACCGCGCTGCAGGACCTGTGCGCCGGACGGTCGACCGCGTACCGCGAAGGTGACCGGGTCCGCGACATCCGGTTCCTGCACGCCGGGACGCACGTGAACACCGCCGACCCGATCGAGTTCGTCGTGGCCGCGCTCGGACCGAAGGCCGCCGCCGTCGCCGGCCGCCGCGGCACCGGCCTCATCTCCTTCGGCCTCCTGGACCCCACCGCCTGGCACGCGCTGCACGACGCCCGCCGCCACGCCGCCCAAGACGCACCCCGCGAGGCCGATTCCCACACGGACTCCTATGTGGTCACCTCGCTCCACCTACTCGACGAGGACGAGGACCCCCACGGCGACGCGGCCCGGGACGCGACGGGCCACCTCGTCCTGTCGCTGCTGGCCTTCGCCGCCGACACAGCCGCCGACACGCCTGCCTTCGCCGAGCAACTCGGCCCCGAGGAGCGCGAGGCGGTGCGACGGCTCCTCGACCGGCGCGGCACCAGCCCCACCGCGCCGGACCGGCACACCAAGCTCTACCCCAACTACCTTGGACGCATCGCACCGCGGGACCGGGATCTGGTGCTGCCCTCGCTGATGGACACCCTGGCCCTGGTCGGCACCCGCGAGGACCTCCTCGCCCGCGTCACCACCCTGGAACAGGCCGGCATCGACGAACTCCTCATCCAGCCGGTGATCGACCCGCCCACCGAGATGGCTCAGCTCGCGAAACTCCTCGCCTGAGCGGGCCCGCCGATCGCGAATTGGTGTGACACCAGGGCGGCTACGGGGTCTGGCCGCCCTGGTGACCCCGTCCACGGCTACTCCTCCACCTCGGACAGGAAGGAGCGTACGGCCGCGACGAACTCCACGGGCGCATCGTGGTGCACCACATGACCAGCCGGAATCTCGACCAGTCGGGCCCGACCGGCGCGACGGGCCACCATCTCGCGGGCGTGATCCGCCGCCAGTTCATCACTGCGGGCCCCGCGCACCAGCAGGGTCGGGCACGTCACCCGCAGCCAGTCGCTCCAGTGGTCGCCGTTGAGTGCCTTCTGGGACCGCACGGTGTGCTCGAGGTCGAAAGAGTAGCCCCAGCCGTCGTCCAACTGACGGAAGGAGCACTCCAGATAAGGAGCCGTCGCCCCCAGGGCCCCGACCAGGTCCTGGCGGGAAGGAGCTCCCGGAATCAGCCGCTCGGTGAAGGACCAGTCGCAGTTCACCACCGCGCCGATGTCCTCGATGACCAGGGCGGTGACCCGGCCGGGGTGCCGCGCGGCGTACTGGTAGGCGTTCACCCCACCCAGCGAGTGCCCCAGCACGGACACCGGGCCCAGCCCCAACTGGCGGTGAAACGCCTCGATGTCCGCGACGTAGTCGTCCCGCTCATAGCTTGGGGCCCGCTCGGACTCACCGTGACCGCGCTGATCGAGGGCGATCACCCGCCACCGCGGTGCCAGAGCCTCCGCGAGCGGCGCGAACGCCGACGCCTCGTTGTAGTGCCCGTGGAAGGCCAGCAGCGGAACACCCGGACCGCCGAAGTCCACATACGACAGCCGCCGCCCACCCGCCAAGAAGAACTCACGCATGATCCGCATGCTAAGGGCTGTCCCGCACATGGCCTTCGAGGCCCGCAGTGGGCTATCCCATGACCGCTCGGGCCGCGTCGAGAAAGGCCAGTCTGTTGTCCTCCAGGTAGTCGCGCACGCTCTCACCGTCGGGCAAGCCTTCCCACACGGTCCGGTTGAGGTCGAGGAAGTACTTGCGTGCCGCGTCGTGCACGGGCAGCGGAAACTGGATACGGATCAGCCGTTCCGCGACCCAGAGTCTGTTCATGGTGTCTCGGGTCGTGAGGAACCAAGGGGTCGTGTCGTCCCACTCGTGCGGTCGGCTGAAGGCCGCGCGCTCCGCCTCGGCCCCCACCTCGACGAACCGCTCCAGCAGCGTAAGCCGCTCCACACGCCGGGCCTCCGACAACTCGGTCTGCTGCCGCCGCTGCTCCGTTCGCTCCGCCGAACGCTGCGTCGTGAACTGGACGAGGAAGGACAGCGCGCCACCGAGCGCGACGCCGCCCAACGATATGAGTGACACCCAAACTTGACCAGACATGGTGGCTATCGTTCCACGCTGTCGATCTTTAAGTGCCGCCTCTTAGACGATCTTTGAGTCGCTGCGGACACGGTCAGTCGCCGGGTAGTTTGCTCGTCCATGCAGTGTGGGTGAGGTTGTGCAGCCGGGCGATGCCGAGCATGGCATGGTGGACGCCGTCGCCCTTGAGGCGGCAGTCGCGGAGGATCTTCCACGTCTTCATGCGGGCGAAGGCGTGCTCTACGCGGGCCCGGACCTGCTTGTGCGAACGGTTGTGTTCCTGCTTCCAGTCGGGCAGATCCTCACCGGCCCGGCGGCGGTGCGGCATCACGAGTCCGGTGCCCGGATAGCCGCCATCGGCGATCGTCATGGTCTTGCCGACGGCGGCCTTGGCCCCGGATTCCTGCCACGCCCTGCAGTCGTTCCGGTCGCCCCGGCAGACGGTACGCGGTCACCAGCAGTACGCGGTCCTCCAGTGGCAGGCTCCAGGGGCGGCCTTTGCGCACCGGATCCGCGCCTTCGCGGCGCAACGCGGTGATCAGCTTGCGGAAGCAGGACGGGCTCAGCCCGGAGAACGGGGTTATCCAGGAGGGCTCCGACGCCGTGATCACACCAGCCACGGCAAGATCGTCTCACCCGCCGTCCCGCCTCACGGAGGTGCCGGGAAATCCCCGGCCGCGCGTCGCTGTCCGGGCCACAGGTCGTCATACGCGGCGTCCATGAACTGCACCTGCGGACCGCGCAGTGCCGACACGTCGGCCATCTCGCCTCGGGCAGCCTCAGCGAGGCACGCCGCGTAACGATACGTAGCGCCCCGCAGGGGCTCGCTTCTGGCCGCCAGGTCGATCTCCGCCTGCGCAAGCCACAGGTCATCGACGAACTGATCGAGCACGGGATCCGCTGCGGTCCCGCGATTGGGCGGGCGCGTGAACGCGGCCTTCTCCACCTGCGACGCGATGCTCAGGAACTTCAGGATCACGTTCTTCAGCTCCGCACGGTGCGCGGCCGACTCCTGTATCTCAAGCTGCCGCGCGCTCGCTCGCGACACCAGGTACTGGCCGAACAGTGACCCGCCCGCGCCGAGCGCAACGCCTGCCAGAGACAGCAGCGCCGGCCCCAAGGTTCCCCAAGATCCCATGACAGGAGTCTCTCAACTCACCGCTTGGGAGCGACGGGCTACCCATGGACCACCCACGCCGGGGCAGTTACGGGACGGCCCTTAAACACCCCCGCCGACACCGAAGCGCAGCGGGCAGCGCCGGCCCTCGTCCTCGACGCCGCGATGCCACACTCCCGATCGCCGCAGCGAACGCCGTGGCCGACGGAACGTGGCCCCGCCTCAACGCGTGCCGAGCCGAGCGGCCCGCGCAGCACCGCAACGGCAGCAACAAGCACCAACAACCCCAGCACCGCCCACTGTTCACCCGAGAGATCACCTCGCCCCACACCGAGATCATCACGTCATGGGGCGAGTCACCACACCCGTGCGGGGCATGGCAGGATCGCGGCCATGCCCCTCAGCGTTCCCCGCCTCCGGATCGGCTCGACCGAGATCATCGCCCTCGCCGACGGCGAGGGCCCGTTCTTCTCCCCGCGCGCAGAGGCATTCCCCGAGGCCACGCCCGCTCAGTGGGCCGAGGCCGACCGCTACGACCCGGGCTCGGTCGACGCCGAGGGCCGCTGGCGGCTCCAGTTCCGCGCGTACGCGATCCGCGGCGACAAGGGCCTCACCGTCGTGGACACCGGGATCGGTCCGGCGGACGGCCCGGCCCGCTCGTGGGCGCCCGTGCCCGGCGCGCTCCCCGAGTCACTCGCCGCCGCGGGCATCGACCCGGCCGAAGTCGACACCGTGGTGCTCACGCATCTGCACACCGACCACGTCGGGTGGGCGGTCGTGACCGAGGCGGCCGTCCCGTCAGCGAATGGCGCGGTGGCCGGCAACGCATCCGCCGACGACGCGAACAGCGGCCGCCGCCCCTATTTCCCGAACGCCGAATACCTGCTCCAGCGGGCCGAGTTGGACGCCCTCGACGCGCTCAACCCGCAGCTTCGCGAGACCCTCATCGACCCGCTCGCGGCCGCCGGCCGGCTCCGGCTCCTCGACGGGGACACACCGCTGCGCGCCGGGCGCGCGGTCGCCACGCCCGGTCACACGCCCGGGCATCAGAGCGTGCTGGTCGCCGACGGACGCGAGCTGGCGCTCGTCACAGGCGACCTCCTGGTGCACGCGCTCCAGCTGCTCCACCCCGAGCTCGCCTACTCGCACGAGACCGACCCCGAGGCGGCCAGGCACTCGAGGAAGCGCATGCTCAGCCACGAAACCGCCACCACACTGCACCTGGCGACGCCGCATTTGACGGAGCCGTTCCTCCCGGCGTGATCGGGGCCGTTCGGCGCGGGTAAGGCGCGAGGCGGCAACTCGCCGAGCAGCGGGCGCGGGAAGCCGCGTCCGCCCAGGAAGGGGCGACAGTGGTACGTGAAGGGCGATGGGCCGGACTGCGGTGGCTCGTTGTGTCCGGCACACGACATGAGGTGTTCCGCTCCTTGGGGCGGTGGGCGCGCTCGGACGTCCAGGCCGCGCTGGTCGAGTCCGCGCCGGACCGCGCCATCTTGCGCCGGTGGGCGGACACGGCAGAGGGCAAGGCGTGCTTCGGACCGGTGTTGGCCGCCACCGAGCGCGATTACGGCACCCAGCTCGCCGAGTTGGAGGGGCTGGCCGAGGGCGCGGGTGTACCGGTCGAGGACCTGCTGCTGACCAGCCTGCGCGGTGACTTCGGCACGGCCGCCAGGATGGGCTGCAGCACCCTCGCGTGGCGGCGCGAGACAACGGTCGTGGCACACAACGAGGACGGCGATCCCCGCTTGGACGGCTGTCTGATGCTGCTGACCCTGCTGGTCGAGGGCGAGGCAGCCGTCACCGCACTGTGGTATCCGGGAACGTTGCCGACCAATGCGTTCGTTGCCACCAGCCAGGGCCTGGCCTGGGGAATCAACCACATTCCCGCCGTCCGCCCGTCCTCCGCGGGCGCGGGGCGGCACTTCGTCGCCCGCGCCCTGCACCAGGCCGCCACGTTGGACGAGGCGGTGGCGCATCTGCGGACGCATCCCAGCGCGGGGGGATTCACGTACACCATCGCCGAGGCCGCCAGTGGTCGAGCCGCGGTGGTGGAGGCCGTGGCCGGACGGGTCGCGGTCGTCGAAGCCACCCCGGACGATCCGCTGCACTGGCACACCAACCACCTGCGCCACATTCCGGACCCGCCCGACCTGCCACCCGCCGACCCGCAAGCCGCCGAGGTCCGGGGCCGCTACGCCGAGAGCATCGCCCGTGGCCGGGTCCTCTCCGGCCTCACGCCGGGGCCGGCCGAATCACCGAGCACCTGGTACCTCCAGGCCCTGTGCTCAGCTCCCCTGCCGCACGGCGTGTACCGCACCGCCGCGAGCCCGGACCCGCTGATGACGCTCTGCACCGTCATCGCCGACATGAGCAACGACACCATCACCATCCGCCGCCGCACTGGAGAGACCGCCACCTGCTCCCTCACCGACTTCACCCAGGGCGTACCTGTCACCCCCTGACCGGGAGTCGGTCCTCCGACCGGGCCTTGAGGTCCTGCATCCGCGTGAGGCGCAGCACGAAGACGATGGCGAGGACAGCGGCCGCGATGTCCAGGACATCGGAGAACATCACGCCGGTGAGCGCCGACTTGATCTCCTCGGCCTCCTCGGCGCCCACGTACACCTGGTACGTCACCCGCGCGATGAGGAGGTTCGCGACCCACACCGTCCACCAGGCGTTGAGGAGCGGGTGCGGGGCGCGGGATGCCGTCGGGTCCAGGGTCAGTGTGCGGTCCAGGGCTACGGAGCGGTCACTGCTCGCGTCCCAGATGTCCAGGGCGATCCGCCGCGGGAACCAGAAGTTCACGACCGGCACGAACCAGGCCCCGATCGTCCAGCCGCGCGTCTTGTGGTGGATGTGCGGCTCGAACACCTCGGCGTTCACACGCACCCGGTGGAACCAGACCAGGAAGACGGCGCAGGTCGCGACCAGGGCCGAGATCTGCGCGATGCCGCTGTAGTCGTACAGCGAGTCGGCGCGCTCCAGGTCCCGTTGGATGCCCGCCCCGTACTCCCCGGCGATGATGTCGTCCATCACCCCGCGCTGCACCGTGCCCGCCCACAGCGCGTAGAGGTCGGCGAGGATGACCAGGCCGAGCAGCACCACGACCGCCCAGCCGAGACCGACGGGCGAGCGCAGGCGGGCGGGGCGCCCGCCGGGCGCTCCAGGCGACGGGGTGGCCTGGGCGGCGGCCACCTGTATACAGACGTCGCAGTACCCCTCCGACGTCGTCGCCGTATGGAACTCACACACTTTGCACAGCATCGCTGAGCGACCCCCCACGGGTTCACGTCCTTGACGGTGACCACCCGCGTCCCTCCCCAGGGCGCACGGCGGCTACCGGACGGTATCAGCGCGTTTCACGAACTCGCTCCCGGATAACGCGGACTGGCCCACCCGAGTACGCCGGCGGCAGCAGCTGCGCAGCTTCTCAACTGCACTCCACGGCTCAGCGATGAAACCGTCGAGACCCCGCCCGAAGCGGCGGAGCGCGGAGGCTTCTGCCGACGCCCTCGACGCCCTCGACGCCCTCGGAGGCTTCCTCACCTGCCCGGTGATCAAGCAGACCTACTACACGGTCGAATCCGCGGTGCTCCTCGGCTGGGGCAACGCGCCGATAGCCGCCCAAGCCGAACACGCGGTTCACGGCTACAGCAACCGAGACGATCCGGCCTGAGCGTTCGGAGACATGATCACGCTCTAGGGGGAGGGGGACGGCGAGCGCGCCGAGTTGCGGACAGCCCGACGGTCCCGGCGAGGAGGCCGAGCCCGATGCACAGCGGTGAGTACAGGACGGAGTTCCACGTCCGGAACTCGCTGGTGGCGCCCGAGTTCATGAAGTAACCACCCAGGCCGCGCAGGAACATGACGCCGGACAGGCCGTAGATGCCGAAGCGGCGCAACCGCTCCGGGCCGATCCCGGGGATGTTCTCGTTGACCATGAGAGTGAGCACGGCGCCGCCGACGAGCGCCGTGCCCACCAGTGCGGTGGGCCCGGCGGACGGCGTCTCGTTGCTCTCCACGCCGCCGATGACCCTGTAGAACGTCTCCAAGTCCGGCAGTGGCCAGGGGGTGAATATCCAGACGAAGTGGAGGCAGCCGAGTCCTCCCAGGACGGTCGCCAACGTTGCGGGAACCACGGTCCTGACCATCTGCGTGCCTCCGTTCGCGGGGATCATGATTGAGGGCTGGTGCCCTCGGGGAGCCGAAGCGCGCGGTCCCGCCACGCGCGCTCCCACTGGCGGGTCAGCGCCGGGTAGACGGTGTGGACGGTCTTGTTCGCGAGCTCGCGGTCAGGACCGGCGCCGGGGGTGCGGTACGGCCGCACGTCCTCGGCCTTGAAGTCGCGGATGAGCGTATGGATCCGCCACGGTTGATCGGTGTGGGAGGTGCGGGGAAGTTTCATGGCTGCTGCCGCCTTCCTGCCTCGGGACGCCGCCTGTCGCCCCCGTTATACGCTTACGTATAAAGTGAGGCTAGGCCGGATGTACGGTTGCGTATATCCGGCGGGCGAGTGAGGTGGGCCACAGCGGGGGTGCTGCTCACACGCCGCGTGAAGCGACTCGGCGTCACCAAGGGCGGGTTCTACGGGGGTCGAAGGCCCCGCACAGCGCACTCTCCTGCACCGCAGTCCAGTAACGCTCCGTGTGCGCCTTCTACTTGCTGAACAAGAACGACCCCACGTCGAGCCACGCATGGCTCGCCTTCGTCTTCAGCCGGAGTAACTCCGGTCCATGGGCTCAGGTATCGCATCCGGTCCAAAGTGACGGCAGTCACACGGACTGCTCCAAGATTTTGTGCCGGACTGCGGCCGCCCCGGGACCGAGAGGTGAAGCTGTTGTCATCACCTCAAGGAGTTCAGCCAGTGCGTACCGACTCGGAACCGCCGCAGATGCCGGGGCTTGTCGCTCCGGGCCAAGTGGTGCGACAGGTCAACTTCCTTTCTCAAGAACGCGGCCCGATCTCATGCCGCGTCGCCTCGTCCCCCGATGGGGCGCAACTCCCGGAACTCACCGGCGAGGGCGTGGTCCTGGACGGCAAGCTGAGTCCAGGTATCGCGGTGCACAGCGTCGTCTTCCAGGAACCCGCAGCGGACAACTGCCCCATCCTGACGATCACTCCGGACGGCACCCTCACCTCCCACGTCGGAGCCGAACTTGACCGGCGAGCCGAGGTGCTCAACGCGCTGACGTCGGCTCAAACTCTGGGTGGGCAGCCACTGCCGGGCACCATCAAGGCTCTCGCGGCCCGCCAGGCATTGCGGACCGGCGCGGTCGACCGGGTCAACGCCTTCGTCAGGGATGAGCTGGGCTGGTGGAGCGGATGGCAAGAGCCGGTGACGACCGCGCTGATGGGCTCATGGACCGAGCCGCTGCTGAGCGGCGGCAGTCTCACGCCCTCGGACCTGGGGAACCTCCGGGCCGAGGCCAAGGAGATCCACCGGCAACTGACTCCGATCTGGCGGCACAAGATCAACCAAGCCCGGCTGTGGAGCCTGGACCACGTCTTCGGCGATGGCCTGACCACGTACGACATCGCCACCGGCGGTCCGGACCCGTACGAGGTGCTGACCGGCGCTCTGCCCGACAACCCGCGCATCGTCGCAGTTCTCGCCCAACTCACCCCGGTCGAGCGCGCCGTCGCGATGGCCTGGGCCAACGCACCGGTCGCGAGCTGGACGGATGCGGTGACCGTCGTTGCCGACCTGGACACGCCTCTGGTCGCCGGCCTCGATCCGTCCGCCCTGGGCGAGCGGGTCCGTCGCAAGCTCAAGCGGCTCGGCAGCCTGCACACCACGCGTACTGCCGCACGGGGACGGGGCCAGTCATGCCCTTGAACTCCCTCCTTCTGATCCTGCTGTTGGCCGTCGTCACGCTGCTCGTCGGCGTCGGCGTACTGGCCCTGCTCCTGGCCCGCCCGACCTGGTGCGCACCGCTTGCCGGAGCGCTGGCGGCGATGGCGCTCATGGTCACCGTCACCGGAATGCTGGTAGCCGTCTCCCGCGGCTGAGCCGATCGGGGGCGGGCCGCGCGCCCGCCCCCGTGGGACACGAAATGCCGGGCTGGGGGGGGTGATGTGCTCGGCGCGGGCGCCCGCTTGCCTACAGCGGGGCCAGTGCCATGAGGATCTCGTCGCGGTCGTCTCCGGGGGCGAGTCGGAGGACGCCTGGGCGGCGGCCGTCTCTTTCCAGCCGAGGCGGCCGTAGAAGTCTTCGAGGCCGACTCCGCCACGTGCTGCCAGGTGCAGTTGCTCCATGTCCATCTCGGCGCGGGCGACTTCGCGCAGGCGGTTCATGAGGACGTACGTCCCGGTCCACAGCCGTTTGCGAAACTTCCCGCCATGACCAGCCGACACGTCGCCGACATCTGGTCCGCGGAATCGGGAAACGGGGGCGTCGCCGGAAGCCATGCTCCATGATGGGGCGCCCAAGCCGACCGACGACGCCGAGGGACGACTCGTCGCCCGCCGTGTCCACCGCTCGGGCGGTCAGAGGTTCTTGACGAACAAGGTCGCCAGCCACAGGACGGCGACGATCTCCGCCAGGATGACGATCACCCATCCGGCCCGCCGGAGCGTCTTCGGATTCATGTCCACCCCCGCCAGGGGTACGTACGGCTTCTCTCCTTATGTGTACCCCTGGCCGCCGCGTCCCCTCGCGGATAGTGCCGGGCGCGTCG
The DNA here is from genome assembly GCF_000414115.1 of Streptomyces aurantiacus JA 4570. GTDB lineage: Bacteria > Actinomycetota > Actinomycetes > Streptomycetales > Streptomycetaceae > Streptomyces > Streptomyces aurantiacus_A. The sequence goes on along the minus strand of NZ_AOPZ01000151.1, from coordinate 29,786 downwards.
GCTAGGCGCCGTCACGGCGCACGGAGGTGGTCGTCAAGCCCCCTTTCCGAAGACAAGCACCTCAGTGGAGGCGACCCCCATGGGGGCCAGGAAGCCGGCCTCCAGGCTGCAGCCGAGGGTTGCGAAGAGGTCCACGCATGCCGTGCGAGGCATGGCGGCCGGGTAGGAATCGTGCCCCGCGCCGCCCTGCGTCGCCCAGGCCCGCATCGTGGCCGGGTCCAGGCAGGTCTCCGTCATGACGTCGAAGACGATCCGGCCCCCGGGGCGCGTGACCCGTGCCATCTCGAAGAAGTAGCGGGAGGCGCCGAGGAAGGTCAGGGTGTTGAAGACCTTATGGGCCTGAACGAGGTCGATGCTGCCGTCGGGTGTCGGGGCGAGACTGAATTCTGCGGTCGGTCGGGCGACCACGCCGAAGGTGTCCACCAGGTAGTCGGCCCAGGGCGCCGCCGTCTCGTAGATCTCGTAGCGGCCTGGTGAACACTCCTTCAGCGTCTTCTCCAGGTACCGTCCGGAGCCGGGGCCGATCTCGAGCACCGTCTCCGGGTCGGCGGCGAAGACGCCGAGAGCGCGTAGTTCATCGATGGTGGACCGGGTGGCGCCCGGCGTCCCGTTCATGACCTCGTCGATGTAGTCACCGACGGACAGACCGGCCGCCCGCGCAGCCCGCATCGTTGCCTCGAACGGGATGAAGTCGTCGACTCCACCCCGGTTGTTGGTGCTGCGGACGATGTCGAATCCAGCACGGCCCATGAGCCGCTTGACCCCCGACTTCAACACTGGCGTTCCTTCCCTTCAGGGCGATCAGCCCGATGACGGCAGCGAAGGCGAACTGGGCTGCATCGGCGAATGAGGCAGGCACAGCAGACACAGCAGACACTCCGGTGTCGGTGAGGGCACGCCGAAGTCCCAGGCGTGCGTGATGACGTGGTGCGGTGGAGTGCCCGGGCGTTACGGGGCGCAGGGCTGCGCACGGTGCAGCAAGGCCACGAGTGCGTGCGGTCTCGGCAGTGCGACGGCTGGTCGAGGCACCCGGCGGGGCTTCGGCAGGGGCTCGTCCCTGCGGTGCAGGACGAGGCTGAGGACGTACAGCAGGCGTGTCCACCAGCGGCGTGCGGTGCTGGTCGCGGCGTACGTCAGGACGGCGGGCAGGTTGGCCGTGCTGCGGAAGAGGAGGAGCAGGGCGAGGGCGGCGAGGAGGTTCAACGCGGCCATGGCCAGGGGGTTGTGGTGCCAGGCGGCCGGGATTCGCAGGTGGTCGTCCAGCCGGGCCGCTGCCGCGACGAGCAGAGCGGGCCAGGAGACCGCGGAGTCCATCGTCGCGTGGTGCAGTCCGGCAGCGAGCGCAGTGCCGGCCAACGCGAGGGTGATCGCACGGACGGGAGCGCCGCTCGCGGGAGGGCGCTGAGCCGAGCGGTGGCGATCGAGTGCGCGGAAGGCCGACATAACTGGACCATCATGGCCCAAGCACGCTCAGATCTCGGTAGGAATGGGGCATTCCGGAGGATGGGAAGGGGAGTTGGGCAGTCCGCGGCGGTCCGCCTCCGGGGCCGGTCGGTGGAGCTGGTGTCGCCGCGAGATGCGCTCCGTATCTCGTACTGGTCTGAAGGCTAGGGCTCCGCCGGAGTGTCCCGCAGCCCCAGGCGCAGGTGCTCGACGTGGAAGAGGGCCTGGTCGAGGAGTTCGGCGACGTGGTGGTCGTACAGCGCGTAGACGATCGAGCGGCCGCGGCGTTCGCCGGTGACCAGGCCGAGATTGCGGAGCAGGCGGAGTTGGTGGGAGCAGGCCGACTGCTCCATGCCGACCGCCTCCGCGAGGTCGCCGACGGCGGCGGGCCCTTCCTGGAGGCGGGCCAGGATGTGCAGGCGCGAGGGGGTGGACAGGGCCTGGAGCGTCGCGGCCACATCGGTGACGCCGACCGCGTCCAGGCGCTCCCGCGTGGTGGCGCCGCTGCTGTCCTTCATCCCGTGGCCCATGGCGACCATCCTATCGGTGACTAATGAAGACCTGTTCATTTGTTCCTGTACGGTGAAGGCGTAGCCCTGCCCGCCCGTGAAGGGTCTCTTCGTCATGCCTTCCGTCACCACCGCCCGGCGGCCCGCGTCGCCGGCAGCCGCCCGTGCCGCGGTGGCTCCCCGCCGCCGCACCCCGGTCCTCGCCCTGGCCGAGGCCAGGTGGGCGGCGGCAGCCACGGCCGCCTTCCTGCTGGCGCTTCCGCTCCAGCTGACCGGCGCTCCGGCCTGGTCCTGGGGACCGCTGTACGCGGCCGCGTACGTCACCGGTGGCTGGGAGCCCGCCTGGGCGGGGCTCCGGGCGCTGCGCGAGAAGACTCTCGACGTGGATCTGCTGATGATCGTCGCCGCGCTCGGCGCTGCCTCGATCGGCCAGGTCATGGACGGCGCCCTGCTGATCGTCATCTTCGCCACGTCCGGCGCCCTGGAGGCGCTGGCCACGGCCCGTACCGCCGACTCGGTGCGCGGGCTGCTCGGCCTCGCTCCGGAGACGGCCACCCTGCTCGGCCCGGACGGATCCGAAAAGGCCGTGCCCACGGGCGAGTTGACGGTCGGCGAGACCATCCTCGTACGGCCCGGCGAGCGGATCGGCGCGGACGGGCGCGTGCTGGACGGGGCGAGCGACGTCGACCAGGCCACCATCACCGGCGAGCCGCTGCCGGTCGCCAAGGAAGCGGGCGACGAGGTGTTCGCGGGCACCGTCAACGGCACCGGCGCGCTGCGTGTGCGGGTCGAGCGCGACGCGTCCGACTCGGTGATCGCGCGCATCGTGGCGATGGTCGAGGAGGCGTCCGCGACCAAGGCGCCGACCCAGCTGTTCATCGAGAAGGTGGAACAGCGGTACGCCGTCGGGATCGTCGTCGCGACGCTCGCCGTCTTTGCCGTGCCGCTGGCCTTCGGCGCCGAACTGGCGCCGTCGCTGCTGCGGGCGATGACCTTCATGATCGTGGCCTCGCCGTGCGCGGTCGTCCTGGCCACCATGCCGCCGCTGCTGTCCGCGATCGCCAACGCCGGGCGCCACGGCGTGCTGGTCAAGTCCGCCGTGGTGATGGAGCGCCTCGCGCAGGTCGACGCAGTGGCCCTGGACAAGACCGGCACTCTCACCGAAGGCACCCCACGGGTCACCGAGATCCGCCCTCTGCCCGGTTCCGGCCTGGGCGAGGACGAGTTGCTGGCGCTGTCCGCGGCCGCCGAGCACCCCAGCGAACACCCCCTGGCCCGCGCCGTCGTGGCCGCCGCCCGCGAGCGCCGCCTGGCCCTCCACGGCGCCGAGTGCTTCTCCTCCGCCCCCGGCGTCGGGGTGACAGCCACCGTCCAGGGCGCCCGCATCACCGTCGGCGCCCCCGCCCGCACACCCGCCGCCGACACGGAATCCCTCGCCCTGGCAGCGGAGTTGGAGGAGGACGGCCGTACAGCAGTGCTTGTCGTGCGCGACGGAACGCCGGTCGGTGCTCTCGGCATCGCCGACCGCCCGCGCCCCGACGCCGCCGCCACCGTGGCCGTCCTCACCTCGCTCACCGGCACCGCGCCCACCCTCCTCACCGGCGACAATCCGCGCGCCGCCGCCCGCCTCGCGGCCGACATCGGCATCGGCGACGTACGCGCCGGGCTGCTGCCCCAGGACAAGGTCACGGCCGTACGCGAGCTGGAGGCGGCGGGCCGCAGGGTGCTGGTGGTCGGTGACGGCGTCAACGACGCCCCCGCCCTGGCCGCCGCGCACACCGGTGTCGCCATGGGCCGCGCGGGCTCCGACCTCGCCCTGGAGACCGCCGACGCCGTCATCGTTCGCGACGAACTCACCACCGTGCCCAGGGTGATCGGTCTCGCGCGCGCCGCCCGCCGCCTGGTGGTGCAGAACCTGGTGATCGCCTCGGTGTTCATCACCGGCCTCGTCGTCTGGGACCTCGCGGGCCATCTGCCGCTTCCCCTCGGCGTACTCGGCCACGAGGGCTCCACCGTCCTCGTCGGCCTCAACGGCCTGCGGCTGCTGCGCGACGCGGCGTGGCAGCGGACCGCCGTCGACGGGAGCGGCGCGTGAGCCGCCGCAGCCGCAAGCCCGGGCCGCCCGCGGGCGCGGCCCGGCCCACGGTGACCGTCTGCCGGGGCTGTTGCTGCGGTACGCCGAAGGTGCCCGGCCTGGACCACGCCGCCCAGCTCGGAGAGCTGCGCACCGCGCTCACCGGGTCCGCCAGCGTCCGCGTCGTCAACTGCCTGGACGCCTGCGAGCGGGCCAACGTCCTTGTCGTCCAGCCCTCCGCCGAGGGCCGCCGGGCCGGTGGCCGCCCCGTCTGGCTCGGCCTGGTCAACGACCCCGACGTGACTGCCGACATCACGGCCTGGATCGAGGCGGGCGGTCCCGGCCTCGCCGACCCGCCCGGAGTCCTCGACCTGTACGCCTTCACCCCGTCCCGGCGCGTCCGCGAGGCCGCCGAACGAGAACACGGAACCTGACGGCGACCGCAGCGCCGACGCCCGCGTCCATCCCCTCTAACCTGGGCACATGCCCCACAGCGAAAAGCTCCCACCTGCACAGCAGCCGCATCTGCGCGCCCCGGACGCCGCCCGGCTCGCCGAGGCGTCGGGGCTCTTCTCCATGCTCTCCGACCCCACGCGGCTGCACCTGCTGTGGCTGCTCGCCCGGCAGGAAGCCGACGTGACGTCGCTGGCCGAGCAGTGTGCGGCTTCGCGGACCGCGGTCAGCCAGCACCTGGCCAAGCTCCGGCTCGCCGGGCTTGTCGACACCCGGCGTGAGGGCAAGCACATCGTGTACACGCTGAGCGACGGGCACCTGCGCCGCTTCGTCCTGGAGGCCCTCAGCCACGCCGACCACCGGGTCAGCGGCAAGGCTCCGCACGACTGATCTTCCCGAGCCGCATCACTTCTGGGCGTCGTCCGGGCGTCGCCTCAAGAAACATGTGCACATCTGCGCACATGAGCTTACGATGACAGGACAGCACCCGCACCGTGAGCCGCCCCGGGGGTCGTCGCATGCTGTCCGTCCTGCGCAACCGCACCTACCGCCACCTCCTCACGGCCCAGGTCATCGCCCTCGTCGGCACCGGCCTCGCGACGGTCGCGCTCGGGCTGCTCGCCTACGACATCGCGGGCAAGGACGCGGGCTCGGTGCTCGGCACCGCGCTGGCCATCAAGATGGTCGCGTACGTCGCCGTCGCCCCGGCCGTGGGCGCGGTCGCCGACCGGATCCCCCGCCGCGCGCTCATGGTCGGCTCCGACCTGATCCGCGCGGCCGTGGCGCTGCTGCTCCCCTTCGTGGACCAGGTGTGGCAGGTGTACGTCCTGGTCTTCCTGCTCCAGTCCGCCTCGGCCGCGTTCACGCCGACGTTCCAGGCCGTCATCCCCGAAGTGCTCCCGAAGGAACGGGACTACACGCAGGCGCTGTCCCTGTCCCGGCTCGCCTACGACCTGGAGAGCCTGTTCAGCCCGGCGCTCGCCGCCGCGCTGCTTTCCCTGATCTCGTACAACTGGCTGTTCGGCGGCACCGTCGTCGGCTTCGTGGCCTCCGCCGCCCTGGTCGTCTCCGCCGTACTGCCCAAGCCCGGCGCCGCCCCGCGCACCGGCGGTGCCTACGCGAAGGCGACCGCGGGCACCCGCCTCTTCCTCGCCGCCCCGCAGCTTCGCGGGCTGCTCGCCCTCGACCTGGCGGTCGCCTCCGCCGGGGCGATCGTGACCGTCAACACCATCGTGTACGTACGCGATCACCTCGGCAGGTCCGCCGCCGACGTGCCGATGGCGCTCGGCGCCTACGGCGCGGGGTCCATGGCCGCCGCGCTGCTCCTGCCCCGCGTCCTGGACCGGGTCACGGACCGCGCCGTCATGCTGCGGGCCGCGTTCGCGCTGGTGAGCGTCTTCGTCGCCCTCGCGGCTTGCACCTCCGCCGGGGCCGGTGCCTGGCGCTGGCCCGCGCTCCTCGCCACCTGGGCGGCCTTCGGCGCGGGCGGCTCGCTCATCCTCACCCCGGCCGGGCGGCTCATCCGCGACGCGACCCAACCGGCCGACCGGCCCGCCGTGTTCGCCGCGCAGTTCTCCCTCTCGCACAGCTGCTGGCTGCTCACCTACCCCCTGGCCGGCTGGCTCGGCGCCACCGCCGGACTCCAGTCCGCCGTCCTCACCCTGGGAGCCATCGCCCTGGCCTCGGCCCTGCTCGCCGCGCGCCTGTGGCCGTCGCGCGGAATGACGTACGGAACCGGGAGCGACGAGCCCACGGCCGGCGACGGCGTCAGCGAGGGGCGCAGCAAGATCCCCGCTGTCTGTAGTGTGCGGCAATGACGAGAAGCGAACGGCTCGCGGAGCAGTTGGACTGGTACTGGAGCAAGAACCTGCGGCCACGGCTGGAGGGCCTCACCGACGAAGAGTACTTCTGGGAGCCGGTGCGCGACTGCTGGAGCATCCGCCCACGGGGCACGTCGGACGCACCGATGTCGGCCGGTTCGGGGGAATGGACGATGGACTTCGCGTCCCCTGACCCGGTGCCGGCACCGGTGACCACGATCGCCTGGCGGCTGGCGCACATCATCGTCTCGTGCCTGGGCTATCGGGTCGGATGGTACTTCGGCGGCCAGGACACGGACTCCGAGAAATTCGCCTACGCGGGGACCGCCGACGAGGCGCTGAAACAGCTCGATGAGATGTACGGGAGATGGAACGCGGGGGTCCGCGAGCTCTCGGACGCCGACCTGGAGAATCCACCCCCGGCGGGTCCCGAGCGGTTCCCCATGGAGAACAGGATCCTGCACGTCAACAGGGAGCTGATCCATCACGGCGCCGAGATTTCCCTGCTGCGCGACCTCTACCGCCGGCAGGACGGAGCCGTACCGCGCCGCATATGACTGTCCGGGTAACCGGCGGGCCGCATCGGGCGCCGGCGTCCTGATCTACTCAGGTTTTCCGCAGTAGCCCTGATGGAAGGCAGCCCAGAAGTCCTCGTCGATCCCGGTGTCGGTGAACGAGTTCCAGTTGGTGTGGGCGACGAGTTGGTCGCGCCCGTCGCGGCTGTTGAGGGCGAAGGTCAGGTAGCCGGGTGCGCTGCCGCCGTGGCCGTAGGCACGGCCGCAGCTGGTGGCGTAGACGTAGACCCCCAGGCCGTAGGCGACAGCGGGCGGCGGGCTGCCGGTTGTGGGGACCGTGTCGGTGAGCATCCGGCGAAGCAGGCCCGGGGGCAGGAGACGTCCTTGCAGCAGGGCCCGGTAGAAGCGTGCGATGTCGGCCGCAGTCGTGACGAGGGCGCCCGACGCACCAGCCTCGGACGGGCTGAACGCGGTGACGTCGAACCGGGTTGAGTCGGGTGCGTTCGGCAGCAGGAGCGAGACGTCCGCGTAGCCGTGCACATGGGCTCCGTCGACGGCGGTCCGTGCCAGCGGGTACGAGGTGTCGCGCAGCCCGAGGGGGGCGAAGACGCGGCGTTCGAGGTTGGTGCGCAGGTCGCGGTCGGTGATCCGTTCCACGATCAGGTCGAGCAGCAGGTAGTTGGTGTTGGAGTACCGGAACCGGGTGCCGGGGGTCGGGAAGTACCGGGGTTGCGTCAGGCCGATGTCGATCAGCTGGTCGCGCGGCCAGTACTGGTCGAGCCTGCGGAAGTGCGGAAGCAGCCCGTCGATGTAGTCGTACAGCCCGCTCGTGTGGTTGAGCAGCTGGCGGACGGTGATGGGCGCGCCGGACAGCGCGTTGCCGGTGCGGACCTGGTCGGGCAGCAGGCTCTGCACGGTGTCGTCGAGTCGCAGCCGGTGCTCGGCGACGAGTTGCAGGACGACCGTCGCGGTGAAGGTCTTGGTGACGCTCCCGGCGCGGAACTTCAAGTCCGCTGCCATCGGCGTGCCTGCGGATCGGTCGGCGAGGCCGGCCGCGCCGAAGCGGTCGTCCGGGCCACGGCGGGCGAGCAGGAAAGCGCCTGGGTTGGGGTTCGGGTCGGCCACCACCTGATCGACCAGGGCCTGCAGGGCCGGATCACGGCGGCTGCCGACCGTCTGTCCGTCACCGGCCTGGCCCGCGGTGGCCATACCGGGTGGCAGCAGGAGAGCAAGGGCAAGCCCCATGCCCAACAAGCGGGTTGAGCGTCGTCGGATCATCGCGAGAGCCCCCTCCGATAGCAATATAGACGTACGGTTATAGCACGCGATACCGTCCTCACGTGCCGAGAGTTGCCGACCATCACGCCCGACGCGGGCAGATCACCGACGCCGTCCAACGCCTGGTCGTGCGACACGGCCTGACCGCCGTGACCGTCGCGCGGACCGCCGCGGAAGCGGGCATGTCCGTCGGCCTGGTGCAGCACTACTTCACGGCGAAGGACGAGATGCTGCTGGCCACGTTCACCCGCGTCAACAGGCGTTTCAGCGCACGAGTGGACGAGCTGGTGAACAGAGGCGAGGCCGAGGGCCGCACCATCGCCGAGATGCTGCGGCAGGCGCTGGCCGAGCTCATGCCGCTGGACGACGCCCGCCGCGCCGAGTTCCTGGTCCGTCTCGCCTTCACAGACCAAGCCGCGCACAACGCCCGCCTTGCCGCCGTCCAGAGAGAGACCCACGTGGGCATCCGCTCACGCGTCGCCCAGGCCATCAGAAATGGCACGGTATGCGGCGAGGTCGTTCAGGGGACCGACGCGGCAGACCAGGCCCTGCGAATCGTCGCGTTCGCCGAAGGGCTCGCCCTGCACACGCACATCGACCCCGACACCACGCCGAAATCTGCGGTCCTCGCCGCGCTGGACGACCAACTCGGCCGCGTATTCACCGGAACCTGCCGACGCGCCCAGCCGGGGAGCTCGGCGGCGGGAGGAACCGTCCCGTAGCGCCGCGAGCACGGGGCTGCGGGACGATTCCTTGCTCTGCGCGTGCGTATCTAGACGGTCGAGCGCGCCGGGGCAGCACTCTCCACGGCCCCGGCATCGCGTCGCCCCAGCGTGTGGAACAGCTTCCCCGGCCACCAGAACCAGCGGCCCAAGTCCAGGGCCAGGGCGGGTACCAGGACCGTGCGGACGAGGAAGGTGTCGAGCAGGACGCCGATGCCGACGATGACGCCCATCTGGGCCATGGTCACCAGTGGGAGCCCGGCGAAGACCGCGAAGGTCGCGGCGAGTACGACGCCCGCGGACGTGATGACGCCGCCGGTGCTGGTCAGGCCCTCCAGTACGCCGCGGGTGTGGCCGAGGCGGGCTGCCTCCTCCCTGACCCGGTCCATGAGGAAGATGTTGTAGTCGATGCCGAGGGCGACGAGGAAGACGAAGCCCATCAGGGGAATCGACCAGTCCACGCCCGCGAAGCCGAGCGCATGCTCGAAGAGCAGGTTCGAGGCGCCGAGTGCGGCGAAGAAGGACAGGATCACGGTCGCCAGGAGCAGGAGCGGAGCGATCAGCGCGCGCAGCAGCCAGATCAGGACGGCGAGGACCACCAGCAGGACGACCGGGATGACCGTCGTCAGGTCGTGGTCGGCGGCGCGCTGGGTGTCGACGGTCTGAGCGGTGGTGCCGCCGACCAGGGCGTCCGCGCCGTCCACGGCGTGCACGGCCGCACGGAGGCGGTCGACGGTGTCCTTGGCGGCCTGGCTGTCGGGCTCGTGCTTCAACACCACGGAGAGTTGGGCGAGTTCACTGTCGCCGGTGCGGGCGGCGCCCGCGCCCCGGGGCACGTCTTCGACCCGGGCCACGCCCTCGACCCGGGACGCGGCCGACTTCACCTGCTCGGCCCCCGGCACGTTCGTGATGATCTTCGCGGGGTCGGAGGCGCCGGACGGATAGTGGGCGGAGATCTTCTCCTGGGCGACCACCGACTCCGGCTTGTCCTGGAACATCTCGGCCTGCGTCAGCCCCATGTTGATGCCGAAGGCGCTCAGCGCCAGGACGCCGGTGACCGCGACCGACATCAGCCAGGACCAGCGGGGGCGCAGGGCGACGGCGGCTCCGATGCGCGACCAGACCGTGCGTTCCTTGCGCGCGGGCGTGCCGTGGCGGGGCACGAAGGGCCAGAACACCCAGCGGCCCGCGGCGACGAGCAGCGCCGGCAGGACGGTGACCATGGCGAGGAAGGCGCACACGACGCCGACCGCGCCCACCAGGCCGAGGGAACGCGAGGAGTTGATGTCGGCGAAGGCCAGGCAGGCCAGGCCGACGGCGATGGTCCCGGCCGAGGCGAGGATCGCCGGTCCCGAGCGGCGCCGGGCGATCCGCATCGCCGTGTGCCGGTCCTCGTGGCGGTGCAGCTCCTCGCGGTATCGGGCGATGAGCAGCAGCGCGTAGTCGGTGCCGACGCCGAAGACGAGGACCATGAGTACGCCCGCGCTCTGCGGGTCGACGGGCAGGTCCGCGTACTTGGCGAGAAGGTACGTACCCACTTGGGTGAGGACGGCCGCGAAGCCGACCGCGATCAGCGGGAACAGCCAGAGGACCGGGCTGCGGTAGGTGATCAGGAGGAGGACGGCGACGACGAGGCCGGTGGCGATCATCAGGGTCGAGTCGAGGCTGTCGAAGACCGCGACCTGGTCGGTCAGCGAGCCGGCCGGACCGCCGACCTCGACGTCCAGGCCGGGCGGGGCGTTCGCGCCCGCGATGTCGCGCAGGTCCTCGACCTTGTCGGTGAGGTCGTCGTCCTCGCTGGACAGCGGGACCACGACCATACGGGCCTCACCGTCGTCGGACGGCAGCGGCCGCGAGACCCGCTCGCCCTCGGCGGCGAACTTCGCGAAGGCGGAACGGTCGGCGGTGGCGGACCGCTCGGCGGTCGCCGCAGCGGCCGCTCCGTCGCCGGTGTAGACGACGACCGCGGGCATGACCGGGTCGTCCCGGAACTTCTCCAGTTCCGTGTTGACCCGCGCGGACTCCGCGCCGCGCGGCAGGAAGGCGTTGGCGCTGGTGTCCTCGACCTCGCCCAGCTTTCCGGCCAGCGGGCCCAGCGCCACAGCGAGGATCAGCCAGGCCGCGAGGACGAACCATTTCGAGCGCCGTCCGGCGGGCGCACCGGCTATGCGCTGGAGCAGCGGACGCATGAGTAGTCTCCTTCATGTGGAGCGCGCCGCCGGTCACCGACCGGCACGAGGCGCACGGGACCCGCGCCACGGCGTCTGCGGTGTGACTACCTGCCGTGGCGTACGGGTGGCTGTGTCGGTCCGGGGCTTCAGGGCCCCGGGGTGTGTTCTGCCTTGGTACGGCCGGGAGTTGCCGCTCCTGGCCGTACCGCGCCGCAGCGCTTCCAGTGGGCTCCTATTCGATCTCGCGCATCATCTTCTCCATCGACGTCACGGCGAGGCGGGTCTGCGCCAACTCCTCGCGCGTCTGCCGCATCTCGTCGGCCGAGCGCCGGTGCAGCTCGACGTTGTCCTCGAGGAGCTGCGCGTACTTCGTCGCGAGCTGTTTGTACTGCTCCTCGCGGGCGGCGAGCATCCGGGCCCGCCAGGTGGCGGCGAGCTGCCAGACGATCACGATCAGCAGCAGGAAGAACCCGCCCGCGCCGATCCCGCCGACCCATGCGCCCACTGGGTCGGAGTCGGCTGCGAGCGTCGCCCCTTGTCCGTTCACTTCGCGTCCTCTTTCGTGGTGTGCGTGGTCTTGTCGGCCTTGACCGGACCTTCGCGCGTGTCGGTGAGAGTCCGCACCGCCTCATGGATGACCGCAGGGGTCAACTCATGGAGAAACGGAGCTACTTCGAAGTACTTCACCGTCTTGCCGTCGTCGGCCACTTCCAGCGAGCCGACGACAAGACCGGCGCCTTCGAGCAGCTTCAGGTGCATGTGCAGCAGCGGACGGCCCATGCCGATCTCCCGGGCCAGCGCGCTGACGTAGTTGCGGCGCTCGGTGAGCGCGGCGACGATCCGCATCCGGTGCGGGTTGCCCAGCGCGGTGAGCACCTTGAGCAGTTTGTCGCCCGTCGGTTCCGGAGCCTGCTCCTCGGCCATCACGGCCTCTCCCTCGTTCCTGTCAAGAAAAGCTGACATGAGCCGCGGCCACCTGTCAAAGATTCTTGACACATATCCGGGGCGCGTCCGGGACGCATGGGGGACGTCTCAGGGTCGACCCGGGGTCGGACCAGGATCAGCTCCGGGTTCGCTGCGGGTCCGACTACTCCAGCGGGCGTATGCGGGCCATCGGCCCGCCCCCTACCGTGTGAGACGTGACGACCTTCGCCCCGCACATCGCCAGGGTCCGGGCGCTGCCGCCACTCGCCACCGACCTGCTTGTGGTGGCGGTGGTCGGGGTGTTCACGACGTCGGACGCGGCGGTGAACGACCCCGCGTACCGGCAGGCCGACTGGTTCACCTGGCTGCTCCTCGCGGTCTCCCTGGCCGCGCTGGCGTGGCGGCGCCGGTGGCCTGTGCCCGTCGCCGCGGCGACCGGATCGGCGTGTGCGGGATGGGCGTTGTACGGCCACATCGGAGAGTTGCTGAACCTGCCGTTCATCGTCGCGCTGTACACGGTGGCGGCCCTCGGCAACCGGCGGCGCACCCTGTGGACGGGGCTCTTCGCGGCCCTCGTCTCCGGCGTGGTGGCGCTGATCGTGGGCCGGGATGTCGTGAACCCGCAGGGGCTGCCCCTACTGGAAATGCTCTGGCCGCTGGTGCCTCTGCTTCTTGGTGAAGTGGTGCGTACGCGGCGGGAGTTGCTGGACGCGTACGCCGCCCGCGCGGCCCAAGCCGAGGCGGACCGGGAGCGGGAGGCCGAGCGCAGGGTGCGCGAGGAGCGGGTACGGATCGCGCGGGAGCTGCACGACATCGTGGCGCACACGGTGGCCGCGATGACCGTGCAGGCCGCGGTGGCCCTGGACGCGTTCGACGCCCGGCCCGAGCTGGCGCGCGGCGCTATGCGGCAGGTACGGGACTCGGGCAAGCAGGCCGTGCGGGAGCTGCGGGCCACGGTGACCGTGCTGCGGGAGCCGGACGGTGAGGCCGCGGCACCGGCGCCCGGGCTCGACCGGCTTCCCGAACTGGTCGGGCGGTTCGCCGGGAGCAGGGTGCGGGTGACCTTGCGGCAGCGGAACGGTGATGCCGGGCGGATCACGCCGATGGCCGGTCTCGCCGCCTACCGCATCGTGCAGGAAGCGCTGACCAATGTCGTGAAGCACTCCTCGGCCCGGCACGCGGCGGTCGCCGTGGACTGCCGGGGCGGCCGACTCGTGGTGGAGGTCGTCGACGACGGCGCACCGTCCACGATCGTGCCGGGCGGTTTCGGGCTGATCGGCATGTGCGAGCGCGCGACAGCGGTCGGTGGCACCGTGGAGTACGGGCCGGTAGCGGGCGGAGGGTTCCGGGTACAGGCCGTGCTCCCGGCCCAGGACACGGCCGACGCCCGGGCCCCGGTCGGCGGCCCCGCCCCGCCACGGGGGCAAGCCGTGGACGGAGGGCGACCGTGACCGTGCGCGTGGTGCTCGCCGACGACCAGACCATCGTCCGCGCGGGTTTCCGCGCCCTGCTCGACCTCACCGACGACCTGGTGGTGGTCGCCGAGGCGGCCGACGGGGAACGCGCCGTCGAGGCGGTGCGCACCACCCGGCCCGACGTCGTCCTCATGGACATCCGTATGCCCGGCGTCGACGGCATCGAGGCCACCCGCCGTATCGCCGCCGACCGGACCCTCGACGGCGTCCGCGTGGTCATGCTCACCACGTACCAGGTCGACGCCTACGTCTTCGAGGCGCTGCGGCACGGCGCCGCGGGCTTCCTCCTCAAGGACATCGAGCCCGAAGACCTGCGCGCGGCGATCCGCACCGTCGCGGCCGGGCAGAGCCTGCTCGCGCCCGCCGTCACCCGCTCCGTGGTCGAGGAGTTCGCCCGCCTCAAGGCGCCCGAGGCGGCGGGCGCGGAGCGGCTCGCGGCCCTCACCGACCGCGAACGCGAGGTGATGGCGCTGGTCGCGGCCGGGCTCAGCAACGAAGAGGTCGGCAAGGAGCTGATCATGAGCCCGCTCACCGCCAAGACGCACGTCAGCCGTGCGATGACGAAGCTGGGCGCGCGTGACCGGGCCCAGTTGGTGGTGCTCGCGTACGAGACGGGCCTGGTCAGGGCCGGAGAGCGCTGACCGGAGTCCTCGTCCGGCGCCGCCACCTCGGCGTACGACTGCTCCCGCGGGAGTAGTGCCCGACTCCCGGCGGCGGATGCCACCCGAACCCGGCCTCCCTAGCGTCGGGGACATGATCGAGGCAACAGAACTCACCAAGCGGTACGGCGACAAGACCGCCGTCGACCGTCTCAGCTTCACCGTGCGGCCGGGCCGCGTGACCGGCTTCCTCGGCCCCAACGGGGCGGGCAAGTCCACCACCATGCGGCTGATCCTCGGCCTGGACGCCCCCAGTTCGGGCCGGGTCACCGTCGGCGGCCGACGCTACGCCGACCTCGCCGCACCCTTGCGTGCGGTCGGCTCGCTCCTGGACGCCAAGGGCGTGCACGGCGGCCGTTCCGCGTACCAGCACCTGGCCGGACTCGCGGCCAGCAACAACGTCCCCCGCCGCCGCGTCGACGAGGTCCTGGACCTGGTCGGCCTGCCGCCGGCCACCGCCCGCCGCCGCGCCAAGGGCTTCTCGCTCGGCATGGGCCAGCGCCTGGGCATCGCGGCCGCGCTGATCGGCGACCCGGAGGTGCTGATCCTCGACGAGCCGGTCAACGGCCTGGACACCGAGGGCATCCGCTGGATCCGCGACCTGGTGAAATCCCTCGCCGCGGACGGCCGCACCGTCTTCCTCTCCAGCCACCTGATGAGCGAGATGGAGCTGACCGCCGACCACCTGATCGTCATCGGCCGCGGCAGGCTCATCGCGGACACGACGGTCCGCGACTTCATCGCCTCCAACTCCCGCGCCCACACGCTCGTCCGTTCTCCGGAACCCGAGCGTCTGCGCACCCTGCTCGAGGCCAAGGGTGCCGTGGTCACTCTCGCTGCGACCGGCGCCCTGCGCGTCGAGGGTCCGGATGCCGCCGCCATCGGCGACCTGGCCCACGACCACGGCCTCGCGATCCACGAACTCGCCCACGCCCGCTCCTCGTTGGAGGAGGTCTACACGGCCCTGTCCCAGGACGCGACCGAGTACCGCGCCGCCCCACAGCACCCCGAGGAGGCCCTGCGATGACCACGCTCACCCACGCCCGCGCGGGCTACCCACAGGCACTCGCGTACGAATGGATCAAGTTCCGCAGCGTGCGCTCCACGGTCTGGACGGCGCTCGCGACCGCCCTCGCCCCGGTCGCGGGCGCGGTGTTCGTGGCCGCGACCGGCAGCCTGCAGGCCGACGACACCGTCCTCGGCGGCAGCCTCACCCTGGCCGTCGTCGCCCAGATGCTGGCGGCCGTGGTCGGTGCGCTGCTCGTCACCGGCGAGTACGGCAGCGGCACCCTGCGCACGACCTTCACGGCCAACCCGCGCCGCGCGACCGTACTCGGCGCGAAGGCGACGCTCATCGCGAGCCTGATGTACGCGGTGGGTCTGCTCTCCTGCACGGTCGCCTTCTTGCTCGGCGACGCGCTGCTGCCGTCCGGCAAGTACACCCAGGGCGAGCCGTTCCCGGCCCTGTTCGGCATCGCGGGCTGCTTCGCCGTGGCGGGGCTGCTCGGCCTCGCGGTCGGCACCCTCGTACGCCACTCGGCGGGTGCCGTCACGACCGTCATCGGGCTGCTCCTGCTGCCCTCCCTCTTCGGACCGCTCTTCGGCGACGCCCGGCGCTGGGTCGCCGGTGTCTCACCAACTGCGGCGCTGGAGAAGCTGACGCAGACCTCGGACGCCACCGCGGACACGGTCGGCAGCCTCGGCTCATGGCCCTCGCTGTGGCTGGTCGCCGGGTACACGGCGGTGCTGCTCCTCGCGGCGACGGCCGTGCTGCGGCGCCGGGACGCCTGACCTCACCGCCTCCCCCTGCCCGCACCAGGTCAGCGCCGAACCCACCGGCCCGGTACGAGCTGCATGCCGGGTTCAGCCCGGACGACGTGCCCGGTTCAGCCCGGCAGCCCGGCCAGCGTCTGCTCCACCAGCTCTCGCGCGTACGTCGCGGACAGTCCCTCCGGGCGGAACAGGATGCGGTACATGATCGGCGCGACGACGTGGTCCATGATCGCCTCGCGCGCGGGGGCCCCGTCCTCGCCGCGCTCGTGGGCGCGGGCGAGGACGAGGTCGACCTGGGCGGCGGCGTAGGCGGAGCACTGGCCGGCGTTGCCGCCGTCCGGGTCGCCGAGGAGCGCGTCTCGGATGTAGGCGCGGCCCGCGGTGGACGACATCTCGTCGAGGAACTGCTCCGCCCAGGCCGTCAGGTCGGCGCGCAGGCCGCCGCGGTCCGCCGGTTCCGTGTCGGGTCGCAGCCGCTCCACGGCGACGTCCGACAGGAGTTCCTGGAGGTCGCCCCAGCGGCGGTAGATCGTCGACGGGGTGACTCCGGCCCGCGCCGCGACCAGCGGGACGGTCAGCGCCGCGCGGCCCCGCTCGGCCTCCAGCTCGCGCACGGCGGCGTGCACCGACGCCTGCACACGGGCGCTGCGCCCGCCGGGGCGGGCCATGGGCTTGGGACTCATGCGGCCACCTTAACGCTAAGTTCTAGCTTCTAAGGGTGGGCAGGGTAGGGCTGCGCGGGGCTTCCGGAGGCGTCGATTCCGCCGCCCAAGGGGTGCCCGCGTCCGGGGCGAGGCGACCCGCGTCCGCCCGCGTCGCCTCGTACGCGCGCCCCACGCGCAGCACCGTCCGCTCCCCCAGCGGCCGCCCGATGAGCTGCATGCCGACGGGCAGCCCGGCCCGGTCCTGCCCGACGGGCACGGTCAGGGCCGGTGAGCCGGTGATGTTGGCGGGGGCGGACAGCCGCACATAGCTGTCGGACACGCTCTCCTCGCTCCCGTCGGCCCACCGCACGGACTGCTGTCCCGCCGGTACGGCGGTCAGCGGCACGGTGGGCGCGGCGAGGACGTCGACGGCCTCCAGCATCCGCGTCCAGGCGCGCCGCATCAGGGTCCGGGCCCGCTGGGCGCGCAAGTAGTCACCGGCGAGGAGGAGTTCGCCCGCTTCGAGGAGTACGCGGACGTCGGGGGCGTACAGCTCGGGCGTCGCGCGGAGCGTTCGCTCGTGGTACGAGGTGGCCTCGGGCACCATCAGGCCCCACTGGACGGCCTGGACGTAGCGGGTCATGGGGATCTCGACGTCGACGAGTTCGGCTCCGAGGTCGCGCAGCCGGTCGATGGCGTCGCGCACGGCGGACTCGACGTCGGGGGCGACCCGGTCGAAGTAGTAGTTCCGGGGGACGCCGACGCGCAGGCCGGTCAAGTCGCCCTCGTGGTACGAGGAATGGCCCTGGTGCGGCACGGTGGCGCCGACCGGGCCGCGCGGGTCGTCGCCGGTCAGGGCGGCGGGTCGTCGCCGGTCAGGGCGGCGAGGACGAGTGCCGCGTCCTGGACGGTGCGGGTGACGGGGCCGACGTGGTCGAGGGACCAGGAAAGCGACGTCACGCCGTCGCTGGGCACCAGGCCGTAGGTCGGCTTGAGTCCCACGACGCCGTTGAGGGCGGCGGGGACCCGGATCGAGCCGCCGGTGTCGGTGCCGAGCGCGAACGTGGCCCCGCCGGCCGCGACGGCGACGGCCGAGCCGCCGCTGGAGCCGCCCGCGACCCGGTCGGCGTCCCAGGCGTTCCGCGTCTGCGGGGTCGTCAGGCCGTAGGCGAACTCATGGGTGTGGGTCTTGCCGAGCAGCACCGCGCCCGCGTCCGCGAGGCGGGTGGCGACGGTGCTGTCCGCGTCCGCGATGTGGTCGGCGCGTACGGACGAACTGGCGGTCGTGGGCTGCCCCTTGACGTCGATGACGTCCTTGATCCCCATGGGGATTCCGTGCAGCGGGCCCCGCGTGCGGCCTGCCGCGATCTCGCGTGCGGCCCGCGCGGCCGAGGCGCGCGCCTCGTCGGCCCGCACGGACACGAAGGCGTGCAGGCGGCCCTCTGCGGCTTCGGCGCGCTCCAGCACGGAGTCGGTGAGTTCGACGGGTGACAGCTCGCCGGCGCGGATCGCGGCGGCCGCGTCGGCGAGGGTCAGCTCATACGGCCGCATCGCGCACCTCCAGAATCGCGGCGTGGGCGGACGCGGGCGGCACGTCGCCGAAGTCCAGCTCGCGCAGGGTGGCGACGACGGCCTGGATGTGGTTCGCGGTGGCGGTCACGGCGTCCAGGCGCTCGCTCTCCAGCGGGAGTCCGGCGCGGCGGGCCCACTGGGCCGCCTCTTGCGGGGTGAGGTCTTCGGGGGGCATGGGCGCGTCCCTTCCAGGGCTCAGCAGAACACAAACGCTAACCGTTTGCGTTAATCGACAGTAGCGCCTAACGTCTCTTAACGCAAAGGGATTGCTTTTAACCGCCTCATGACCTCCCGTCGGCTCACCCCCGTGTCGACCTCCGGAAGGACCCCCATGACCTCCACACCCCCCGCGACCTGGACCCTCGGCGGCATCACCGCCCACCGCGTCGACGAAGTGCCGCTCCCGCCCGAGACGGGCCCCTGGCTGCTGCCCGACGCCACTCCGGACGTCGTCACCGGCACCCCCTGGCTGCACCCCGACTTCGCCGACGCCATGGGCACGCTCCGCCTCAGCAGCCACAGCTTCGCGATCGCCCTCGGCGACGGCCGCCGCGTCCTCGTCGACACGGGCATCGGCAACGGCAAGCAGCGCGCCAACCCGGCCTGGCACGACCTGGACACCGACTACCTCGACCGGCTCGCCCGGGCCGGATTCCCGCCCGGCGCCGTCGACCTGGTGATCCTCACTCACCTGCACGCCGACCACGTCGGCTGGAACACCCGCGCGGAGGGCGGAAGTTGGGTGCCGACCTTCCCCAACGCGCGCTATCTCACCACCCGCACGGAGTGGGACCACTGGGCGTCCGCGGACATGGAGGAGCCCCGGCGCCAGATGTTCCGCGACTCCGTCCATCCCGTGCGGGACGCGGGCCTGCTCGACCTGGTGGACACCTCGGCCGGTCCGGCCGAGGTCGTGCCGGGCGTACGCCTGTTGCCCGCGCCCGGGCACACCCCCGGCCAGGTGGCCGTCGAACTGCGCGGCGACGACCGCACCGCCCTGATCACCGGTGACGCCGTCCACCACCCGGTCCAGCTCGCCCGGCCCGACATCGGATCCTGCGTGGACATCGACCCCGCCCTCGCGGAACGCACCCGCCGCGCCCTGCTCGCCTCGGTGGCGGACACCGACACCCTGTTGCTCGGCAGCCACTTCGCGGCACCGACGGCAGGCCGGGTCCGCACACAGGAGGGCGCACAGCCCCAGAACTCCACGTTCCGCTTCAACTCCACATTGGCCCAGACCTATTGACGAAAGGTCTATACCTACTTACCGTCTGCCGCATCACATCCGCACCACATCCCATCCGCAGCAAGGTCTCCCCGAGGGAGCACGCCATGATCGGTCGGACGGTACGTCTGTTGGGAGGGGCCCTCGCGCTGGCCTGTGCGGCGCAACTACCGGCCGCCGCAGCGCCGGGCACGCCCGGTGCGCCGGACACACCCAGTGCGGCGGGCACACCCCGTGCAGCCGACGCGGTCGGCGCCCCGCGGGCGGACACCTGCGCGGTGAAGTCGAAGCCCGCGGGCAAGGTGCTCCAGGGCTACTGGGAGAACTGGGACGGCGCGTCGAACGGCGTGCATCCGCCGTTCGGCTGGACGCCGATCACCGATTCCCGCATCCGCCAGCACGGCTACAACGTGATCAACGCGGCCTTCCCCGTGATCCGTTCCGACGGGACCGTCCTGTGGGAGGACGGCATGGACTCCACGGTTAAGGTGGCGACGCCCGCCGAGATGTGCCAGGCGAAGGCCGACGGCGCCACGATCCTGATGTCCATCGGCGGCGCGACGGCCGGCATCGACCTGAGCTCGAGCGCCGTCGCCGACCGCTTCGTCGAGACCATCGTGCCGATCCTGAAGAAGTACAACTTCGACGGGATCGACATCGACATCGAGACCGGCCTGGTCGGCAGCGGCAACATCAACCAGCTGTCGCCGTCCCAGTCCAACCTCATCCGCATCATCGACGGCGTCCTCGCCAAGATGCCGCCCAACTTCGGCCTGACGATGGCGCCCGAGACCGCGTACGTCACCGGTGGCAGCGTGGTGTACGGCTCCATCTGGGGCGCGTACCTGCCCATCGTCAAGAAGTACGCGGACAACGGCCGACTGTGGTGGCTCAACATGCAGTACTACAACGGCAGCATGTACGGCTGCTCCGGCGACTCCTACTCCGCGGGTACCGTGCAGGGCTTCACCGCCCAGACGGACTGTCTCAACAAGGGCCTGGTCATCCAGGGCACGACCATCAAGGTCCCCTACGACAAGCAGGTGCCCGGCCTTCCGGCCCAGCCCGGCGCGGGCGGCGGCCACATGTCACCCAGCCTCGTGTCGCAGGCGTGGCGGCACTACAACGGCGCGCTCAAGGGCCTGATGACCTGGTCGATCAACTGGGACGGCTCGAAGGGGTGGACGTTCGGGGACAACGTGAAGGCGCTGCAAGGGCGTTGAGCGCCGGACACCGCACACCACCTTGCCGGGCACCGCACGCGAACACCACCTTGCCGGGCGCCCTACGCCTTACGCCGGGTCGAGAGTGATCCTTGTTTCCGCGTTCCTCTCGATCGCCGCCTTGCTGTAGAGCAGCGGGAAGTACTCGCCCGCCCCCCACTTCGCCGCGAGGTCGGCGTAGTGGGGGCTGCGCTCGTCCCCGGACTGGCCCGGTGCGTTGATGGCGCGCGAGTTGTCCCAGGAGCCGACGTCGAGCGCCATCTTGAAGGTCGGACCCACGATCTGGACCCGGGGGAAGAGGCTCGGGAGGTACGTCGACACGCGGACCGTGTGGTAGGTCCCGTCCATCGGGGTGGGACCGACGTTCGGGCCGCCGAGCGGGTGCCGGAACACATGGATCTGCGCCGCGCCCCAGCTCCACTTGCCCGGGTCGGGGCCGAGGAACCTGCTCACCTCGTCGTACGCCGTGGGCAGGGTGTCGAGGATCAGCTTGTCCCGCGCCTGGGCACCGCCCTCGCCGAACCACTCCTCGGGTTCGGCGAAGGAGTCGGTCACGACGCGGAAGTCCTGCATGAGCTTGCCCTGGGTCAGATACTGTGCGGCCTCCTTCGGCAGCATCGCCCGGGCCCACGCCGGGTAGAGCACGTTGGTGATCCAGGTCTCGAAGAGGACCGCTTCCGCCGAGTCCTTGCTCGCGACACCGTCGTAGCCGCGCAGCAGGTCCAGCGCCTTCTTCGTCGTCGGGTCCGAGGACTCCAGACCCTTCAGGTACGGCAGGATCTCGGTGGCCGCCAGCGATTTCACATCGTTCTGAAGGTCCGTGGTGTCCTTGACGGAGGTACCCGACTGCTTGGACAGCACCTCGTCGATGCGGTCCTTTCGGTAGCGCTCCGCCCACTCGTACCCGAGAGCCTCTTCACCGCGGGGGAAGTTGTACTCGTTGGCGGAGGAGACGAGTCCGGTCTTCGGGTTGAGCTTGCTGGGGAAGTCATCGCTGTTGCTGAAGCCGGTCCACTCATGGCGTCCGTCGCCGGGCACGGGGAGCAGTCCGTCGTAGCCCTTGCCCTCGCGCTTGGGCGCGAGCGCGCCGGGCACCCAGCCGATGTCGCCCTTCTTGTCCGCGTAGACGAGGTTGGAGCCCGGAGCCTTCCACTCACGCGCGGCCTCGGAGAAGGCGTCGAAGTTCTTGGCCTTCTGGAAGTTGAGGCTGCCCAGGTAGGCCGAGGTGCCCGGCTGCGTCCAGACCGTGCGCACCGCGTACGCCTTGTTCTTCGCCTGGTCCATCTTGACGACCGGGCCGTGCCTGGTGAAGGGGAGCGACGCCTTCCGCGCCTCCCCGCCGGCCACCGGAATGTCTTCCTCGACGGTCTTCATCGATGCCCAGCGGCCGCGGTAGCGGTACTTGGTGGGGTCACCCGGCTTGAGGTCGTACACGTAGAGGTCCGACTGGTCGGCGGCCAGGTTGGTCAGGCCGAACGAGACGTTCCCGTTGTGGCCCATGCTGACGCCGGGGTTCCACGGCTCACCCGCGCCGATGATGTTCAGCCCGGGGGCGGAGAGATGGGTGATGTACCGGTTCGCGGGCACCGACGTGTTCACCCGGTGCGGGTCGCCCGCGAGGATGGGCCTGCCGGTCGAGGTGCGCTCCGGCGAGACGGCCCAGGCGTTGCTGCCGCTCGCGTGCTCGCGCAGCGCCCGGACCTCCTCCGGCTCCTTCGCCATCTTGCCGTTGGCGAAGGAGACGGGCGCCGTGGCGAGCTTGTAGGTGTCCAGGACGTCGTCCGGGAGCGCGCACAGGTCGAGGCCGTCCGGTACCTCGGGCTTGTGCTTCGGCTCGAGCTTCGACAGGTACCTGCTCGCGTCCGGCCCGCCGAGGCACATGAGCTTCGCCCGGGTGACCTCCTTGGTGAGGTTGCTGACGAGGCCGTGGGCGCGGATCCGCACGAGGTCCTGCGGCTTCCAGTGCGCGGGCTTGTAGCCGAGCTTGCGGAACTCCTCGGGCATGGAGTCCGGGTTCTTCTCCAGCCAGTCGACGTAGGCGTTGACGCCGGCTGCGAAGCGGGTCGCCACCTCCTTGGCCCGCGGGCCGTAGCTCGCCCACTCCTTGTCCATGTCCCCGCGGTAGAGGAACAGCCGCGCGGCCCGGTCCTGTTCCACATGGCGCGGGCCGAGCACCGCGCTGAGCTCACCGAGCCCGCTCCGGCGCCAGGTGTCCATCTGGAAGAGCCGGTCCCGCGCGGCGCTGAAGCCCTGCGCCTGGAAGAGGTCGCCGGTGCTGGACGCCGAGATGTGGGGCACGCCCCAGGTGTCGACCGTCATGGAGACCGGCTTCTCGAGGCCCGGTACCGCGTAGGAGTTCTCCGGGCTCTCCGCCGTCGCCGACATCGGCACCACCATGGGCGCCGAGAGGGCGGCCGCGGCCAGCAGTATCTTGATGCGCGCTCTCATCTCGACCTTCACCTCGTGGGGCAGGAAGCTGACACCGAACGCCCCCGTGCACCGGCCCAGTTCTGCCGCCCGGAAGCCACCCCACCCTACGAGCTGTGCCCCAACCTGCCCCTGTGGCAGGGCACTTGGCGACTTTCCGCCGCTCATGAGCCTTCGAGGCGGTGGGCGATCCTGCTGTACAGGCGGGGATGATGGGTCTTGACGTGACCGTGGATCTGGTCGACGAGCCCCATGGGGGCGTCGCCCGTCAGCCCCACGAGGGCGGCCACGGACTGCTCCGGACTGAGCCGGGGCAGATCCCGGTCGAGCAGATCGATCAGCAGAGGGACGAGACGCCATGTGACCCCCACGGACGAGTTGAGGACCAGGAAGGCCGTACCGACCCTGCGGTACAACTCCACGATCTCGTCCGCGACCGGCTCCGTTCCGCCCCACAGCCACAACCGCAGCAGATCATGTGCGGTTGAGGTGCCGATGCGGGTTCCCCCGCCGCTGAACGTGGTCACCAGCGGCCCCAACGACTCGAACACCGGCCGCAGGGCCTGCAGCGCGACGCCGTCGTTCGTCCCGGCCGAGACGTCCATCTTGTGCCAGATCTCGTTCCAGTACGGGCGGTGCCAGACGGTGTGCTCCTCCTCCCGGGGGACCCGGAAGAGCCAGTGGGCGTCCACCGGCTCGGGGGCGGTCAACTCGCCTTGCCGGATGGTGACTTCGAGGTCGCGTTCCTGACCCTCCTTGATGCGCCGCACGTTCAGCGAAAGCGCGAGGTCGGTCCACTGCACCTCGTCGAGAGAGGACCGCCACAGCAGCACGTGCCGGTGCCACGCGCTGCCCGCGTCGCCCGACGACGGGAACAGCGCTCCGGCCGTCGTCCCGCCGGTCAGCAGCAGCGCGAGCAGCACCAGATTCGCGCCGTAGATCCCGTGCCGGCGCGCGACGCGGAGACGTCGCGGGAGATACGTCGCGTACGGCTGCTCGGCGCGCAACTCCCGCTCCCCAGGGCCCGTACGACGAGCCGGGCCAGGGTCTCGCGCTCCTCGTGCGGCAGTCGTTCGACGCGGGCGCGGGCGAAGCGGAGCATCTGCCGCGAGGAGAGCGGCGCGAAGGAGAGCAGGGCGAACATCAAGTCGTCGTTGAGCGGTTCGCCGCCCATCGAGAGGACCGGGCGGTGGGCGAGGAGCCCGGACAGCAGCCGCACCGCGAGGCGGACCGCCAGATACTCCCCGAACGTCGCGTGCAGGAATTCGTAGGTGGACAGCTTCTGGCCGTCACGGATCGACTGTGCGCGCTGGACGAAGAAGAAGCGGCCCAGCGCGACTTCGGCCCGCCCCAGCGGCGCGCGGAACCCGGACACCGGCGTCGAGGCCCGTCCGAGGAGCGCCGCCAGGTCCTCGTCCAGCTCGGCCGTCGACACCCACTGGCGCCGCCGGTTCAGCATCGCGAAGGCTACCAGCGAGAGCCGTTCGAGCTCCTCCTCGACCCGCTGTTCCACTTCGCCGTCGGGGACCCGGAGGTCCTTGCACACTTCGCGCCGGGCGAAGGAGCCGAGCAGGTCCTCGTAGAGGTCGGCCTCGTCCAGGGGGCGGTCGTCCTCGCCGCGCAGGTCGTTCCCCGCGGCCTGGTACAGCGCGAGCATGGTCAGGAGCAGCGGCTGTCCGGCCAGTACGCGATGGGGTGCGACGGCTTCCCAGGTGAGCGGTGGCAGCTCCATGGCCTGGAAGTTCATGGCGTTGGTGAGGTTCCAGTGGTGGATCCAGAGCTGGATGTGCTCCGTCCGGAAGGGTTCGAGGCGCAGCGCGACGGTGCCCTGCGGGTAGCGCGCCCGGTCGGCGACCGCGGTACGGCTGGTGACGACGGCAAGGACCGGCCGTCCCTGCTCCGCCTCCCGCTCCTGGAACCGGGCGACGCGCATCAGGAAGTCGTTCTGGTGCACCCCGGTGGTCTGGAGCAGTTCGTCGAAGCCGTCGAGCAGGACGACCGGCACGGCCGTGCCCGCCGAGCGCACCAGTTCGGGCCAGGTGGCGCGCTCCCCGGTGGCGTCGCGGATGGCCTGCTCGATCTGGTCCTGGATCTCGTCGTCCGCGCGTACGTCGCGCAGCGCCACCCGCACCGGCAGGAATCCGGCCGACGGCAGCCGGGCAGCGAGGATCCGGATCAGCACGGACTTGCCTGCGCCCGGCTGGCCCAGCACGAGCAGCGGGGCGGCCGTCAGCCCTTCCGAGGTCAGCGCTCCGGCCAGGTACGCGGTGAGGTCCTGCCGCACCGGTGCGCGCCCCCACCACTCCTCGTCGGCCGGGCTGCCCTGTCCGTCCACCGCCCGCACCCGGAAGTCGGGGTCGAGGTACGCCTCCGCCAGCGTCGGCATCCGGATGCCCTCGGGCGCCTCCTGGGCGTCGAGGATCCGGTGGTCGAGGGCCGACCGGTGCGCGCGGGAGAGGGCGCCGGCGACATCCACCGGCGGCCGGCCCAGCGTCGCGCTCGCGGTGAGGAACGTCTCCAGGCCGGCCAGTGCCCTGCGCAGTTCCGCGCGCGTGGCCTGGTGCTCCACCTGGCCCGACCAGAAGCCGAATTCGGGCGCCTCGAGGGCGAGCCGCGCGTACAGCGCCTCGTACTCCTCGACGGCGAGCCGCGGCACCACCGTGCGCACCGTGTGCGCGGCCGTGTCGCGAGCGGTGTCGTCCAGCCGCTCCCACACCGCGAACCCTTGCAGGAAGTCCTGGACGCGCGCCCCCAAGTGCCCGTACCAGGCGTGGAGTTCGGCGATGTGGTCCTCGTAGGGCAGGTGCGGCGCGGGCCGCGGCGCGTCCACCTGGGCCACGGTGTCCGTGAAGCCCGCGGCGAGGGTGACCCGGCCGCCCGCGACGGTGAGCTGGTCCCTGCGGGTGAGGCTCACCTCGTCCAGGGCGAAGGGCAGCTCGGCGCTCTCCAAGGCGTCGAAGAAGGCGAGCACGACGATCACGGTGTGGGCCGCCTCCAGGACGCGGGTGCGTTCCACGCGGCCGTCGGTGCGCCCCAGCCGCTCCCCCACCCCCTGCCACGCGTCGCGCCCCAGGCCGAGCACGCGCCCCCGCGCGTCGAACATGCCGAGCACGCTGCCGCTCAGGCCACCGGTCGCCAGGTTCAGCGCGCCACCCAGCGCGCGGTCGAGCGCCGCCACGGCGGGAGGGTCCCCGCCCAGCAGCGCCAGCGCGTCCCCGAACGACAGCAACCTACGCGGCGTCACAGTCCCCCCAAGGTGTGCGTCCCGCGGACTCCGAAGCCAGCCTGACACGAATGGCGTACCGGAGACCCCGGTTCACCGCGCATCGGTGGCATCCGCTCCAGCAGGGCGGAACGGCGAGCGAGCCCTCTTGTTGCCGGTCGGGGCATCTGCTTGACTCCGCCCGCCGGAGCGCCACCTCATGGGCGGAGGACCCCTGATGGACATCACCCGCAGACGTCTGCTCTCCGCGCTGTCGGCGGCCGGTCTCCTTGCCGTGGTTCCCGCCGGGCCGGTGGGCGCGGCCGCCGCCGCGGCGGGCCTGGCGCGGCTGCGCGCCAACACGGAGGCCGTGTTCGCCGGGACGCCCGCGTCCAACGCCCGGCCGGAGACCGCCGCCAAGCTCGCCGCCGTCGACAAGGCCGCGCGGGCGAACCTCAAGGCGATGGACGCCGCGGGCGCGGGCGAGCTGTTCGCCGGACTCGCGCTCGGCACCGACGACGCGAACCTCAACACCGCCTTCCGGTGGCTGTACGAGATCGCCCTCGCCACCGTGGCGTACGGCGGCGGCCTCTACGGGGACAAGGCCGCCCGGCGGCGCGTCATCGACGGCCTCGTGTGGCTGCACGAGCGGTACTACGGCGACCAGTCCAAGGGCTACTACGGCAACTGGTTCCACTGGGAGATCGGCATCTCCCAGCACGTCAGCAAGGCCCTGGTGCTGCTGCACGACGAGGTGCGCGCGTACCGGCCGGAGCTCGTGCGCACGTACGTCACCTCCATGGACGCGTATCTGCGCAACGGCAAGAACGGCGACGTGAACCTCGACTCGCGCTTCCACACCGGCGCGAACCTCGCGGACATCACCACCAACCGCATCCTCCAGGGCGCCCTCCTCGGCGACGAGGCCCGCGTCCGCAAGGCCCTCACCGACCAGCTGACGGTGTTCGCCACCATCGACCCCTACCGCCTCGACCACGGGGTGACGGACGGGTATTACGCCGACGGCTCGTTCATCCAGCACGCCTCGGTGGCCTACACGGGCTCCTACGGAAAGGGCCTGCTGACCCGTGTCGTACAGACGCTGAAGATCCTCGACGGCACAGGTTTCGCGCACGGCGAGGAGCTGGTGCCCGTGGTGCGGGGGTGGGTGCGGAACGGGTTCGCGCCGCTGATCTTCGAGGGCTGGATGATGGAGATCGTCAAGGGGCGCGCGGTGTCGCGGACGGACTCCGGCTACACGGACGTCGCCGTCGTGGTCGAGGCCGTCGTCGATCTCTCCTCCCTCGCGAGCGGCACCGACGCCACCGCCCTGAAGGGCTATGTGAAGCACATCCGCGAGACCTCCCGCGCCACGCTCGGCCCGGCGCGCTTCGTCTCGCCCGTCAGCGTGGTGCGGTACGCCGACATCCTCGCCGACGCCTCCGTGCCGGCCGCCGACCTCAATCCGGCCGCGCGCAGCGTCGCCTTCAACGCGATGGACAAGACGGTGCACCGCAGGCCCGGCTACGCGTTCGCGCTCGCGCGCAGTTCGGCGCGGATCAGCAAGTACGAGTACATGAACGGCGAGAACCTGATGCCGTGGTTCCAGGGCGAGGGCGCCCACTACCTCTACCTGTCCGGGCAGGACCAGACAGAGGCGTACGGCGTGGACTACTTCACCACGGTGTCGCCGTACGCCCTCGCCGGGGTGACCGCACCCGCAGAACAGCGGCGCACCGTCCCGGAGTTGTACGGCAAGCCCTACTACGACAATCCGGGGCATCCGCTCAACTTCACGTCGTCGTCGGAGTCGCAGAACAAGTACGTGTACTTCCCGCGCGGCACACACGGGCACTCCGGGGGCGTCGTGCTCGGGGCGTACGGTGCGGCCGCGATGGTGCAGTCCAGTGATGTCGCGTACCGCGACCGCGCGTTGCTTCCGGGCGACTTCGTCGTCCATCGCAACGCGTCGGCCACCAAGTCGTGGTTCCTGTTCGACGACGAGATCG
Source organism: Streptomyces aurantiacus JA 4570 (assembly GCF_000414115.1). GTDB lineage: Bacteria > Actinomycetota > Actinomycetes > Streptomycetales > Streptomycetaceae > Streptomyces > Streptomyces aurantiacus_A. The sequence goes on along the minus strand of NZ_AOPZ01000151.1, from coordinate 1,665 downwards.
TGGTGCTCGCGGCGGGCGTGGGCGACCCGGCCGGGCGGGCGGTGACCACGGCCGTGGACGCCCGTGTCGCCGCGCCGGGTGACGCCGTCTCCCTCACCGGGGCGCGGCGTGACGGCCGCCCCTGGTCCGGGACCGGGACGGCGGACCTGCGCTGGCTCCGGTACGCCAACGCCTCGCAGGGCACGGCCGTGGGCTATCTGTTCCTCGACACGCCGCGCGTGCGGGTCGCCCTGGACGACGTGACCCGCAGCCGCCGCGTGGTCCGCACGGCGAACCCGGACACGGCGGTGACCCGGCAGGTCTTCGGCGTCTCGGTCGACCGGGCCGCCGGGGCCCGGCCGGTCGCCCTCGCCTACGCGCTGGTGCCGAACGCGGGCGAGCGGCTGCTGCGGTCCCATGCCGCGGGCGGTCCGCTGGAGGTGCTCGCCAACTCGACGCGGTCGCAGGCCGTTTCGCACTCCGGGCTCGGCCTGACGGCCGTCAACTCCTTCGGCTCCGGTCGCCACGAGGCCGGGGGCCTGCGGGTCGACGGGCCCGCCTGCGTCCTGGTGCGGCGCCAGGGCACGTCCGCGTCCGCCCTGACGAGCGTCGCCGTGTCCGATCCGACCATGGGGCGGGAGACGGTGGGGGTGTTGCTGCGGGGGCGGCGGCTGCGGGTTGTTTCGGCGGACGAGGGGGTGCGGGTACGCGCGGTGCGCGGCGGGACGTGGGTCGAGGCCGACACGCACCACGCGTACGGACGCGGCTTTACGGCGACGCTGCGTCCCGCGCGCTGAGGCGGGGGATTCTCACCGCCGTCACTCGCTGTGGGCAATCGTCCCGCAGGGCGGGACGGGTGGGCACAGCCCAGGCCGACGGCGCCGTCACGGCAAGGGCAAGGCCCCCGGCGTCACGCCGCCACCGCATCATGGTGGATCGGCGTGTGCGCCCCCTTCAGGGGCACCCCCGTCCCGCCCCGCCGCGAGGCGACGATCTCCGCCGCGATCGACAGCGCCGTCTCCTCCGGCGTGCGCGCCCCCAGGTCGAGGCCGATGGGCGAGTGCAGCCGGGACAGTTCGAGGTCGGTGACGCCCGCGTCACGGAGCCTGCGGTTGCGGTCCTCGTGGGTGCGGCGCGACCCCATCGCCCCGACGAAGGCGACGGGCATCCGCAACGCCCGCACCAGCACCGGCACGTCGAACTTGGCGTCGTGCGTGAGCACGCACAGCACGGTGCGGCCGTCGGTCGCGGTGCGTTCCAGATAGCGGTGCGGCCAGTCGACCACGACCTCGTCGGCCTCCGGGAAGCGCTGCCGGGTGGCGAACACGGGGCGCGCGTCGCACAGCGTGACGTGGTAGCCGAGGAACTTGCCCGCGCGCACCAGCGCCGCCGCGAAGTCGACGGCGCCGAACACGATCATCCGGGGCGGCGGCACGCTGGACTCGACGAGCAGGGTCACCCCGCCGGGGCAGTGCGCGCCGTCCTCCGACACCTCGACGGTCCCGGTGCGCCCCGCGTCGAGCAGTGCCCGCGCCTCGGCCACCCCGGTGCGGTCGAGCCCTGCCGCCCCGCCGAGCCCGCCCTCGTACGAGCCGTCGGGCCGTACGAGAAGCGCCCGGCCGCGCAGTTCGGCCGGGCCCCGGGTCACCCGGGCGAGCGCCGCGGTCTCGCCGCGGGCGGCCGCCG
>NZ_AOPZ01000150.1 GCF_000414115.1 Streptomyces aurantiacus JA 4570 | reverse complement strand
GGAGCGCCGCCCGCGCGGCCTCCTCCAGGACCACGGCGAGGTCGAGCAGGCCGCCGCCCCCGCCGCCGTACTCCTCGGGGAGGTGGACGCCGAGCAGGCCCTGCGCGGCCAGGCCGTCCCAGTGGGCGGGCCCGCCGCCGGCGCCGGGCGGGGCGTCGAGCAGCTTGCGCACCGCCTCGGGCGGCACCTCACGGGCGAGCAGGCCGCGCACCGCCGCGGCCAACTCCCGCTGTTCTGGCGTGATTCCGATACCCATGCGCACCCCTGCCGGTAGCCGCTGCCGGAACGGCGACAGACTAGAACACGTTCCAATCTGACGGAAGGTCAGGTCGTGGCCCGGGGCGGGCGGCCGGGGTCAATGGAAGGTCAAGAGGTTCAAGAGTTTCTCTGGTTCGACGGACGTCGGAATAGTCGCCCCGGGATACAGGTTCATCCTGCATGTACCTGCGGGTGCCCCACCCGCACCAGCCGTCCCGGAGGCCGCACCCCCATGTCCCAAGCGACGACCCACCCCCGCGGTGACCGCGCAGCGCGTGGCACCGGCGGTGTCGTCCCCGTCCTCGCCTTCGCGGGCATCGTCGTCGCCGTCATGCAGACGCTGCTCGTCCCCGTCATCAAGGATCTGCCGGCCCTGCTCGGCACCGAACCGTCCAACGCCACCTGGGTCATGACGTCGACCCTGCTCGCGGGCGCCGTCGCCACCCCGATCATGGGCCGCCTCGGCGACCTGTTCGGCAAGCGGAGGATGCTGCTCAGCAGCCTGGCCGTGATGGTCGTCGGCTCGCTGATCTCCGCGTTCACCGACGACCTGCTCGTGATGATCGTCGGCCGCGCGCTGCAGGGCTTCGCGATGGGCGCGATCCCCCTCGGCATCGGCCTGATGCGGGACGAGCTGCCGCGCGAGAAGCTCGGCTCCGCGATGGCCCTGATGAGCTCGTCCGTGGGCGTCGGCGGCGGCCTCGGCCTGCCGGTCGCCGCCCTGGTCGCCCAGCACACCGACTGGCACGCGCTGTTCTTCGGCGCCGCGGGCCTCGGCGTGGTCGCGATGCTGCTCATCGTCTTCTTCGTACCGGAGAGCCCGCTGCGCGCCCCGGGCACGTTCGACGCGCTCGGCGCCCTCGGCCTGTCCGCCGGACTCGTGCTGTTCCTGCTGCCCATCACCAAGGGCAGCGACTGGGGCTGGAGTTCGGGCCTGACCCTCGGCCTTTTCGCGGCCTCGGCCGTCGTGCTCGTCCTGTGGGGCGTGCTGGAGCTGCGCCTGAAGGCCCCGCTGGTCGACCTGCGCACCACCGCGCGGCGCGAGGTACTGCTCACCAACCTCGCCTCGATCATGGTCGGCGTCGCCTTCTACGCCATCTCCCTGGTCCTGCCGCAGCTCCTCCAGCTGCCCGAGTCCACCGGCTACGGCCTCGGCCAGTCCATGGTCGTCGCGGGCCTGTGCGTGGCGCCGCTCGGCCTGACGATGATGTTCACCGCGCCGGTGTACGCGCGCCTCTCGGCGACGTACGGCCCGAAGGTCACCCTGATCCTCGGCCTGCTGATCATCGCGATCGGCTACGGCGCGGGCCTCGGCCTGATGAGCGCCGCCTGGCAGACCATCGTCATCTCGGTGATCGTCGGCGCCGGCATCGGCCTCGCCTACTCCTCGCTGCCCGCGCTGATCATCGGCGCCGTCGACCCGTCCGAGACGGGCGCGGCCAACGGCCTGAACACCCTGATGCGGTCCATCGGTACGTCGGTGTCGAGTGCCGTGATCGGCATGGTGCTCGCCAACACCGCGACGCACGCGGGCCCCGTCGACGTACCCACCATGGAGGGCTTCCGCACCTCCTTCCTCATCGCCACCGGCGCGGTCGCGGTCGGTCTGCTGCTCGCGCTGTTCCTGCCGGGCCGCGGCCGGGCCCCGGCCGAGCAGCAGCCGCAGCTGCGGGCCAGCAGCGAGGAGGACGCCCACATCGAGCGCGCGACGCGGGCGCTCGGCGGCTTCCGGGGGCGGGTGCTCGCCCCGTCGGGCGCGCCGCTCGCCCGCGCCAAGGTCACGCTGATCGACCACCGGGGCCGCCAGGCGGGCGCCGCGCTGACGGACGGCGAGGGGCGCTACGCCCTCGGCGTCCCCGCCGACGGCTCCTACGTGCTCGCCGCGACGGCCCCGGGGCACGCGCCGCACGCCACGTCGGCCGCGTACCGGGGCGGGGAGCGGCCGGTGGAGGTGGACCTCGCCCTTCCGGGCGACAGCGAAATCCTGGCCTGAGGCCGTTCCCCCGGACCACCACACCCCCGTCACGACCCCCATCACCCCCGTGACGGGGGTGTGGTGCACGATGAGGCGCCCGCACGTCCCGGATTCGCGGGCCCGCACCGAGGAGGAACCCCCATGGCCGCCGAGCCCGCCCCGGACGTACTCGACGCCTTCGAGGCCGCCAAGGGCTTCATGCCCGTGAAGGAGGGCCTCGCCCTGTACGCGGCGGCGGCCGATGCGGCCGCGCTCGGGCTGCCCCTCCTGGAGGTGGGGACGTACTGCGGCCGCTCCACGATCCTGCTCGCGGACGCGGCCCGCGCCGCGGGCGTGAGTGTGATCACGGTCGACCACCACCGGGGCAGCGAGGAGCAGCAGCCCGGCTGGGACTACCACGACCCGGACACCGTCGACCCCGAGATCGGCCGCATGGACACGCTGCCGACGTTCCGCAGGACGCTGCACCGGGCCGGTCTGGAGGACCACGTCATCGCGGTCGTGGGCCGCTCCCCGCAGGTGGCGGCGCTGTGGCAGAGCCCGCTCGCGCTGGTCTTCATCGACGGCGGCCACACCGACGAGCACGCGGGCGCGGACTACGAGGGGTGGGCGCCGCACGTCGCCGAGGGCGGGCTGCTCGTCATCCACGACGTGTTCCCCGATCCGGTGGACGAGTGGACCGGGCAGGCGCCGTACCGGATCTACCTCCGGGCTCTGGAATCCGGGGCCTTCACGGAGGTCTCGGCCACGGACTCGCTGCGTGTCCTGCGCCGAACCGGCGCACCTGACTGACGGCGCCTATAGGCTCGCCCCGTGTCGTACGTAGGTCCGGACAGTCATCCACCGCGCCCGCCCCGCCGCTTCCGCGGCGGCCGCCCGCTCGCGGTCACCCTCGCCGTACTGGTGCCCGGCGGTCTCGCCGGCTATCTCATCTGGGACTCCGCGAGCGATTCCGAGAGCGGCAAACCGGCCAGAACGCTGCCGTCCGCGAGCCGCTCGGAGCAGGGCTCGCCCTCGAAGCCGAGCGCGGACGCGAGCAGGTCCGGCAAGCCGGCCGAGCCGTCGAAGTCCAAGCCCGCCGCCGACGATCCCAAGCCGTCCGCCGACCCCACGAAGGACTCGGGCGGCCGCCCCGCCGCCTCCGGCCCCCTCAAGGGCAAGGTCGTCGTGGTGGACCCCGGGCACAACCCGGGGAACTTCAAGCACACCGCCGAGATCAACCGCCAGGTGGACATCGGCACGAACTCCAAGGAATGCGACACCACGGGCACGTCCACCAACAACGGTTACACGGAAGCCCGGTTCACCCTGGACCTCGCCCACCGCCTGCGCGACCTCCTGCACAAACAGGGCGCCACCGTCCGCTTCACGCACGACAACGACCGCCCCTTCGGCCCGTGCGTCGACGAGCGCGCCCGCATCGGCAACGAGGCGCGGGCCGACGCCGTGGTCTCCCTGCACGCCGACGGTTCGGCCGTCGGCAACCGCGGCTTCCACGTCATCCTGCCCGCCTCCGTGAAGGGCGGCGCCGCGGACACCTCCGCGATCGTCGGCCCGTCCCGCGAACTGGGCGTCCGCATCGCGGGCAGGTTCGTGAGCGCCACGGGGAGCGCCCCCTCCAACTACGTGGGCGACCGCACCGGCCTCGTCGTCCGCCGCGACCTCGGCGGCCTCAACCTGTCCAAGGTTCCCAAGGTGTTCATCGAGTGCGGCAACATGCGTGACCCCAAGGACGAGGCCCTGCTGACCAGCGGCACCTGGCGCCAGAAGGCGGCCGAGGGCCTGTCGGACGGCATCGAGAGCTTCCTGCGGGAGTAGTGCGGGTAGGTATGTCCCCGCACGTCACGGAACGAGGCACCCGCCGCGTCACGGGACGGCAACTGGCAGATCTTCGCTGCGTGACGATCTTTATCTCAAGCAGACACCCCGCCCGAGCGAGCGATAGTGTCCTCCGTACGATGAGGGGCCACCCCCGCGCTTCGCGCAACGCGACACGACCGCGCATACGGCGACAGCGACGCCTCCACCAACGAGACGACTGACGAAGGACCTGAAGTGAATTTCCGCTCCCTCACTCGAGGCGACGGCGTGGTGATCGGAGCAGCGGTGTTGCTCTTCATCGCCTCGTTCCTCGACACCTTTGACTCCGACGGCGCCGACAGCGACAAGCTGCCCACCGCTTGGGACAACGGCAACCTGCTGATGAGCGTGTACCTGCTCGGCGTCATCGGCGCCGCGCTCATCATCGTGGGCCGCGGCATGGGACAGCAGCGCAAGGTCGTCGGCCTTGACTTGGGACAGGTCGGCGTCGTCTTCACCATTGCCGCCGCCTGGAGCTCGCTCGGCGCGATCTTCGACGTGGACCAGTCCTTCGGCTTCCTCTTCGAGGCGGGCGGCTTCGGTGGCGGCGGGGAAGGCCCGGAAGCCGGCATGGGCCTGATCCTCGGCCTGATCGCCACGCTGGTCATGGCCGGTGCCGCGGTGGCCACGCTGATCGTCCCCGCGCTCAAGGCCCCCCTCGCGGGCGGCGCCCCGCGCCCGGCCCCCCAGCCCTACGGCGGCCAGCCGCAGGGCGGCGGCTACGGCTACCCGGGCGCGCAGGCCGGTCAGCCCGGCCAGCCGGGTCAGCCCTACGGCGCCCAGCCGGGCCAGCCGCAGCAGTCCTTCGGCGGTCAGCCGGCGGCCGGCGGCCAGACCCCGCCGCCCGCGCAGGCGCAGCAGGCCGGGGCTCCGGCCGCGGACTTCTCGCCGTTCTGGTTCGCCGCGTCCGCTGTACCCGGAGGACGGCTCGCCGACCCCGATCGCCGAACTGGCCCCCGGCACCTGGTACTTGGCCGTGGAGCAGCGCGGCCAGAGCCTGGTGGCGCAGACGCAGGACGGCCGCCGCGGCGTGCTGCAGGACACCACGGGGATCCAGCGCGGCTGATCTCTCCGCCGTACACCTCGTACATACGGCCCCTCGCCCTTCCGGGCGGGGGGCCGTTGCCGTACAGTCCTGCGGCGACGCGCATCTGACGTAGCGTCAGTTCGGTACGTGGCGAGGAGGACGCGCATGCGGCTCGGGCTTGCACTCGGATACTGGGGGCGCGGCCCCGACCCCGGGCGGCTCGCGCTGGCACGGGAGGCGGAGCGGCTCGGGTACGACTCCGTGTGGACGGCCGAAGCCTGGGGGTCGGACGCGTTCACGGCGCTCACCTGGATCGCCGCCCACACCTCGCGGATCCGCCTCGGCACCGCGGTGGCGCAGATGGCGGCCCGCTCCCCCACCACCACCGCCATGCACGCCCTCACCCTCGACCACCTCTCGGGCGGCCGCGTGCTGCTCGGCCTCGGGCTCTCGGGACCGCAGGTGGTGGAGGGCTGGTACGGCAGGCCGTTCCCCAAGTCGCCGCTCACCGCGACGCGGGAGTACGTCGACGTCGTACGGCAGGTGCTGCGGCGGGAGTCCCCCGTGGCCCTCGACGGGCGGTTCCATCCGCTGCCGTACCGGGGCGACGACGGGACCGGGCTCGGCAAGCCGCTCAAGTCGATCACGCATCCGCTGCGCGCCGATCTGCCCGTCCTGCTCGGCGCCGAGGGCCCCAAGAACGTCGCGCAGACCGCGCGGATCGCGGACGGCTGGCTGCCGCTGTACTGGTCGCCGACGCGGACGGACGTGTACGAGGCGTCGCTCGGCGACGGCCTGCGGGAGGGGTTCATGGTGGCGCCGCTGGTGCGGGCCACCGTGTGCGACGACGTGCGCGAGGGGCTGCTGCCGGTCAAGGCCATGCTCGGGTTCTACATCGGCGGCATGGGGCACGCCGCCCGGAACTTCCACGCCGACCTGATGGGGCGGATGGGGTACGAGGACGAGGCGCGGCGCGTTCAGGAGCTGTTCCTGGCGGGGCGCCGCGAGGAGGCCGTGCTCGCCGTGCCGGACGCGTTCGCCGACGAGATCTCGCTGGTCGGGCCGCGCGGGCGCGTCGCGGAACGCCTTGAGCTGTGGCGCAAGGGGCCGGTGACGGACCTGCTGGTGCTCGCCACCGACCCGCACACGCTGCGCACGCTCGCCGACCTCAACACATAGCCGGACCGGGGCAGACCGGCCCGGACCGGCCCCAGCCCCGGGCCCGGCCTCAGCGGAAGATCGCCACCGCGTCCACCGTCAGCTCCCCCGCCGCCCGGTTCCAGGTGCGCACCTTGCCCAGGCAGCGGGCCTGGAACTCGCCGCTGAAGTAGTCGTCCTCGTGCAGGAACTCCTCGCGGATGCCGTCGGCGGCACAGGTGATGCGGACGTGGGCGGGCGGGTCGCCCGTGCCGTAGCGGGCGCGCAGGACGACCTCGTCGCCGCCGACGCGGCGGGCCGTGAAGCGGCCGGTCACGGAGACGAACTCGGACATGACGGCGCTCAGCGCCACCCGGTCGTCGTCGCTGTCGCGCAGGGCGTCGGCGAGGGAGCGGTTGGGGACGAGCCGGCCGGTGGTGAGGTCGGCGTGCACGACGGCGTCCTCGCGCCGCATCGTGTCCATGAGCAGGCCGATGACGGTGATCGGGGTGTTCTGCTGGACGTAGGTGGTGAAGCGCTCCTTCGTCACGTCCCGGTGCGCCTTGCCGCCCGCCGCGCCGGTGAACTTGGCCCAGAGGCCGAAGCCGGACGTCACGTTCGTGCGGTCGGCCACCTCCTGCTCCAGGGCCGCCGAGAAGCCGCCCGTCTGGTAGAGGTCCATGACGCGCTGTTCGTGCAGGTAGAAGCACATGCCGTGGAAGGTGCGGCGGCGCCGTGCCGCGCGCCCGCGCACCGGCCGCCCGAACGCCCACCGCATGACGGCGTACCGCGCGAGCACGCCCACGCACACCGCCGTGGCCAGCCAGACCGTCATCCACGGCCACCACAGGCCCCACCACTTGCCGTCAACGACACCCACGGATCTCCTTGAACGCCTGGGAGAGGGAAGAGGAGTTGGCGTCCACCATGCGCCCGCCGGTCGCGTCGGCGGCCCGCCGCAGCGCGGCCCGCCGCAGCGCGTCGGCGTCGGCTTCGCCGAAGTGGACGGGGAAGGTGGGCACCGCCCGCGCGGCACCCCCGAGCTTGGCGTGCCGCCGGGTGAACTCCCGGTACGAGAGGCCCGCGTTGTTCTCGCCGTCCGTCATCAGCACGAGGGAGAGCGGGCGGCCGGGGTGCTCGGCGACGGCGTCGGCGGCGATGTCGTATCCGCGCCCGAGCGCCGACCACACGGCGGTGTCGTCCCCGAACTGCCCCTCTCCCACAAAGGAGTTGAGGGACTTCAGGTCCCTGTCCCCGCGCACCGTCACGGTGCGTTCCTGTAGCACCCGGCCCGCGAACCGCACCACCGTGAGCCGCTCGCCCCGGTAGAAGCGGGCGAACTTGCCCGTCGCCGTCGGGTCCGCGCCGCTCAGGTCGGCGAAGGCCGCGCGCAGGTCCGCCATCCGCCGCCCCCGCATCGACGTGGAGAAGTCGAGCAGGAACACGACGTGGTCACCGGCGGCGGCACGGCCGTTTCCCGGCGCGCCATAGTTCTCCATCAGCCGCTGGACGACGGCCGGTTGGTCGGGGTAGGACAGCGCGTTGCCGATCTCCGCGCGCAGCTTCGCGGGCCGTGGCACGTCCGGGCCGACGGGCCGCCGCCAGGTCCGCTCCATCAGCTTCTTCTGTACGTCGTCACGCCGCAGCCAGTCGACGGCCTTGCGGTACGCCTTGTGCTCGCCGGCGTCGAGCAGCATCAGCGGGAAGTCGGACAGCACCATGCCGTCCTCGGGATGGACGATCTCCAGGGGCTGCCCGATCTTCCCGCTCGCGTTCAGGGTGAGCAGCTCCGACTCGTGCGCGATGAGCGCGTCGGCGGCGCTCTGGCGGCGTACGTAGCCGTCGATCAGCTCGCGGGAACTGGCGCCGGTGAGGGTCTGGCCGGAGCGGAAGCCGCGCAGCCGGTCGCAGGACACGTCCTGGGTGCGCAGCGCGCCGCCGGTGCCCGCCGCGGCGGTGGCCACGCCCACGAGGGCGGCGCGGCCGGTGTCACTGCGGCGCGGGTCGGCCATGCCGAAGCGCAGGGTGCCGTCGGCGGCGGCGTCGGCGATGTCCGCCCAGGACAGCCGGCCACCGGGGACGCCGCGGCGCAGCCGGTCCGCGACCGCGCGGGTCAGGCCCACGACCACCGGCGAGCGCATGATCGCCGTGGATTCGGGCCGGGCGGCCCGCTCCCCCCGCTCCTGCAGCCGCAGCAGATACGAGCGGTCGGAGGCGGGCCAGGCGAGGTCGTAGGAGCCGAGCGGCCCGGAGAGGTCGGCGGTGGCCTTGTAGTCCAGCTTCAGCTCGACGCCGGTGTCGTCCTCCAGATCCTTCAACAGCGGTTCCACGTCCGCGAGTTCGGGGCTGGCGAGGACGCGCAGGGTGCGGTGGTCCTTGTCCTTGGTGCAGGCGGTGAGCATGGTGGCGGCGAGGAGGAGCAGGCAGAGCGCGAGGACCGGCTCCCGGCGGCGCGGCCTCACTCGCCGTCGTCCCGTCCCGCGGGCGGGCAGGAGCCCACGTGGTTGATGATCCGCTCCAGCGCGTTCAGGTCGGGGGCGTCCACCTTCGTCTGGTCCGGGTTCGGCGTCGGCACCTGCACGTCGTGCTCGCGCAGATACGCGTTCAGCTGCTCGCTCGTCCCGTCCTCGCCGGAGAACCGGACCCGGAAGCCCAGCTCGATGGCGCGCCTGCGCAGGGCGGCGTCGGACTCCATCAGGTCGGTGAGGCGGTCGCCCCGCTCGCCGAGGGAGATGAGTTCGGGCTCGGTGAGGGCGTGCGGGGACGGGTAGAGGAGAACACGCCTGCTGTCCTGCTTGCCGCGCTTCTTCTGGTGGTCCACCTGGTGCTTGAGGAACTGGTGCTCATAGATGAGCGAGACCGGCGCGATGGACTCGCCCTCGTCGGAGAAGTAGCTGTCGGCCTGCTCGTCGGATGCCATGCCCTGGAGGTTGATCAGCGGCTTGACCTGCTCGGCGACGTCGAGGACCGGGTCGGCGGCGGGGCCGCCCACCCCCGCCCGCCGGTGCCGCCCGCGCTCCGTTCCCGGTGCCTGATTTCCGTTCTTCACGAACGCGAGGATGCTCAAGTACGTGCCCGCCGAGTTGGATTCGCAGACGCTGGAGGTGCGGACGAGGACGCGGCCGGCGTTGCTGCGGTCGGTGTGCTCGTCGAAGTCGATGCCGTTCCAGGTCTTCTGATCCTCGATCAGCTTCAGGAAGTTCTTCATGTCGAGGTCGTAGTACAGCGTCTCGCCGCCGCCCGGGGCCCGCTGCGGGCGCGCCACGCCTGCCGCCACCAGCGTCTTCGCGTAGTCCCTGAACGTACCGAGCACCAGCGGCGTCACGAACGGCCTCGCCGTGCGCACCGAGCGCTGCTGCTGGCGCATGATGAGCCGCGCCGCGGGCTGGCCCGACGGGAACACCACGTCCATGCCCCGCAGCGACTGCGTCGCGATGCCGCGTGAGCCGAGGCGGTGTATGTCCACCCTGATCCCGTGCTTCAGCAGCAGCCGCTGGACCTCCGGGTCCTTGAAGTAGTCCGACTTCGACGCCATCTTGCCGTCGATCGTCGTGACCCGCTCGAAGGGGCGCAGGGTGTTGCCCGAGACCAGGAGCGCGAGGAGGCCCGCGAGGGCCAGGGGCATCGCCGCCACGACGTGGCGGGGGTAGCGGTGCCTTCGGCGGGCGGGGCGGCGGGTGGTCAGGCGGGGTTCTTCGGTGGGGGGTCGTCTGGCGTCTGGCACCGGGGGCTCCTGCCTGTGGCGGGGGCAGGATCATCAGCGACGGCGGCGAAGTTTGCCCCACGGAGTGGGTAACTCCGCGTGAACCAGGGGGGAATGAGGGGGTGTCAGGTAGTGGGGGGTGGCTGGGTCCCTGCCGGGAGGCTCCCCAATCCCGCCCCTTCCCACGGGAAGGGGCGGGATTGGGGAGCTCCCAGCCGGGACCCCCACCCCCCCTACGCGTTTCAACCGACCGCACCCCGGTACCCGCCCCTCATGTCCCCCCGACACCCACGAGGCACCACCAAAGGCAGCGACGGAGCGGCGAAGGTCATCGTGCTCGTCGCGGACGTGATGGCCGTCATCCTCGCCCTGTGGATCCTGATGGATCTCCTCGACGCGAACCGCGCCAACGACCTGGTGCAGGTCGTGCACGACGCGGCCCGCTGGCTCGCGGGCTGGTCGCACGACCTGTTCACGTTCGACGAGCACTGGGCGCGCGTCGTCGCCGGATACGGACTCGCGGCGGTCGTGTACGCCGTCGCGGGCCACCTTGTCGCGGGTCGCCTGCGGCGGCACTGACCCCGCACGCGGCCCGGTACGACCCCGCAGCGCGGCCCGGCCCGGAGTGCTACCCGCAGCAGTCCGGGTCGAGCCCCGTCGGCAGTTCCGCCCCCGAGAACACCCCGCACGTAGCCCCGTCCCCGCCGAGCGCCGCCACCGCGAGCAGCAGGGAGCCCGCGGTCCAGGTCGTGAGCTCGACCGGCCAGATCGCGGCGTCCTCGAAGACGTAGCCCGTCCAGTACAGGCCGGACTCCGGGTCGCGCAGGTGCTGGATCGACTTGAGGACGTCCAGGGCGCGGTCGGATTCGCCGAGCGCCCAGAGCGCCAGGGCGAGTTCGGCGCTCTCGCCGCCGGTCACCCACGGGTTGGGGTGCACGCAGCGCACGCCGAGGCCGGGCACCACGAAGCGGTCCCAGCCCTCCTCGATGCGGGACTTGGCCTCCGGGCCGGTGAGCGCGCCGCCGAGGACGGGGTAGTACCAGTCCATCGAGTAGCGGTCCTTGTCGAGGAAGCGCTCGGGATGGCGGCGTATCGCGTGCGCGAGGGCGCCCGTCGCCAGCTCCCAGTCCGGCTGCGGGTCGTCGCGCAGCTCCGCGAGGGCGAGCGCGCAGCGCAGCGCCTGGTGGATGGAGGAGCTGCCGGTGAGGAGCGCGTCCCGCACGGGGGTGCCGTCCGGCTCGCGCTTCCAGCCGATCTGGCCGCCGGGCTGCTGGAGGGCCAGGACGAACTCGACGGCCGCGACGACCACCGGCCACATACGGTCCAGGAACGCCTCGTCGCCGGTGCTCAGGTAGTGGTGCCAGACGCCGACGGCGACGTACGCGCAGAAGTTGGTCTCGCGGCCGTGGTCGGTGACGGCGTCCGCGTCGCCGTCGGCGTACGCCGCGTACCAGGAGCCGTCCGGGTTCTGGTGCCGGGCCAGCCACTCGTAGGCGCGCGCCGCGGCCGCGTGCTCGCCGGCCGCGTCCAGGGCCATGGCGGCCTCGGTGTGGTCCCACGGGTCGAGGTGGTGGCCCCGGAACCACGGGATCGCGCCGTCCGCGCGCTGCACCGCGAGGATGCCGCGGACCGTCGCCGTCGCCTGATCGGCCGTCAGAACGCCCGGCAGAACCAGGTGTTCGGTGCGCTCGGGAATCGTCACGCCCCGGCCTTCTGGTCGGAGTCCGCGACCGGGGCGGCCGTGCGGGGCAGGTGCGGCTTCGTCGCGTACGCCACGAAGCTCTTGCCGATCAGCGGGTTGAGGGCCTGCTCGGCGACCTTCGTCGCCAGCGGCTTCTTCATGATGTCCCAGACCAGGAGCTTGTGGTACGCCCGCACGGGCAGCGCCTTGTCGTTGTCGACGCCGAACGCGCACTTCAGCCACCAGTAGGGCGAGTGCAGCGCGTGCGCGTGGTGGCTGCCGTAGGGCTTGAGGCCCGCTTCCCTGATCTTCCGCAGGAGTTCGTCCGCCTTGTAGATGCGGATGTGGCCGCCCTCGACCTCGTGGTACGCGTCGCTGAGCGCCCAGCACACCTTCTCCGGGCCGTAGCGCGGGACGGTCACCGCGATGCGGCCGCCCGGCTTGAGCACGCGCACCATCTCGGCGAGCACGCCCTTGTCGTCCGGGATGTGCTCCATCACCTCGGAGATGATGACGACGTCGAACGACTCGTCCGGGAAGGGCAGGTTGAGGGCGTCGCCCTCCATCGCGGTGGCCGTCGCGCCCGCCGGGGCCTCGCCCGCCTCCTTCATCGCCGCGAACCACTTCGCGACCTCGCGGATCTCCTCGCCGTTCTGGTCCAGCGCCACGACCTGGGCCCCGCGCCGATAGCACTCGAAGGCGTGCCGCCCCGCCCCGCAGCCCAGGTCGAGGACGCGGTCCCCCGGGGCCAGCGGGAAACGGGTGAAGTCGACGGTCAGCACGGGGTCCTGCTTCCTTCGGGCGTGGGCGCCATGACGGGGGGCTCGGGGGTGGTGCGCCCGGGGGCGGGCGGGGGCGCGGGTTTCTCTGGGCCGGGCGTGGCCGCCGGGTTCTTGGGGGCGGGCGTGAGACCGGGATCTTGTTGGGCCGCGGAGCGGCCAGGGCCCGGGGCCGCGGAGCGGCCGGAAGAACCCCGGCCCGCGGAGCGGGCCATCGCCTCCCGGTACTGGGCCACCGTGCCCTCCGCCGCACGGGCCCAGGTGAACTTGGACAGGACCCGCTCCCGCCCCGCCGCGCCAAGGCGGACCCGCAGCGCCGGGTCACCGAGGAGCCGGTTCAGGCCGGCGGCCAACGCCTCCGCGTCGCCGGGCGGCACGGCGAGGCAGGTCTCCCCGTCGGCCCCGGCGACCTCCGGGATCGCCCCGCCGGTCGTGGCGAGCAGCGGCGTACCCGTGGCCATCGCCTCCGCGGCGGGCAGCGAGAACCCCTCGTACAGCGACGGCACGCAGGCGATCTGCGCGGACCGCACCAGGTCGACGAGCTCCTCGTCGGTGATGCCCTTGACGAAGTCGACGGCGCCACCGAGCCCGTACCGCTCGATGGCCGCGGCGACCGGCCCGTCCTCGGCACGCTTGCCGACGACGACGAGGTGCGCGGCCGGGTTCTCCGTACGGACCTTCGCGAGCGCCTCGACGAGGTGGACGAGGCCCTTCAGCGGGACGTCGGCGCTCGACGTCGTCACGATCCGGCCCGGCACCTCGGCGACCGAGGGGTCCGGCGAGAAGAGGTCCGTGTCGGCGCCGATGTGGACGACGTTGATCCGGTCCTGACGTACGCCGAGGTGGTCGACGATCTCCTGGCGCGACGTACCGGAGACCGTGACGACGGACGGCAGCCGGCGGGCCACCCGCTTCTGCATCCGCGTGAACGCGTACCACCTGCGCACGGACGCGCGCCGCTTCCAGTCGGGTGCGGCGTCCAGCTCCAGGCGGCGGTCGACGGTGATGGGGTGGTGGATGGTCGTCACCAGCGGCGCGCCCAGGTCACCGAGGAGGCCGTACCCGAGCGTCTGGTTGTCGTGCACGACGTCGAACTCGCCGCGCCGGGCGCGCAGATGACGGCGGGCGCGCAGGCTGAAGGTGACGGGTTCGGGGAAGCCGCCGGTCCACATCGTCGCGACTTCGAGGGCGTCGATCCAGTCGCGGTACTCATCGCGCTTCGGGGTGCGGAAGGGGTCCGGGGAGCGGTAGAGGTCCAGGCTCGGCAGCTCGGTCAGGCCGAGCCCGCGCAGGTCGTCGCCCTCGTCGAGCACGGGATACGGCTGCGCGCCGATGACCTCGACGCGGTGGCCGAGCCGGACGAGCTCGCGGGAGAGATGCCGTACGTAGACACCCTGGCCGCCGCAGAACGGGTTCCCTTTGTACGTGAGGAGCGCGACGCGCAGCGGACGGCCGCCGTCGGCCGCCGTACCGTGCGGCGGCTCCGGCGACGTGCCCGGCACCGCCCCCGGAAGGGGACCCGCCTCCATGGCCTCAGCGGTCACTCTGGCCCCCTTCTGCCTTCAGTTGTCCGCGAGATTACGCCGGGACGGTAATCTAGAACAAGTTTCAGACTTGTTCCTGTGATGATCGCCCTTGATCGCCGGACCCGGTCGAATCTACCGGCAGGTAGCCGGGCCGGAAGGCCCGGATCAGGTGATTCGCGCCACGGCGGCCGCCCTGCCATGCTGTGCGGTCTCGATGGACAGGAACAGGTTCCGGAACGGAACCGACGGACCACTGACGGCTGACGGGACTGGCGGGGCGACGGGACTATGACAGCTGACGCGAAGGCGGCAGGAGCGGGCACGGCACATCCGGCCGCGCCGCCCCTCACCGAGCGCCAGGAGGCGCGCCGCCGCCGCATCCTGCACGCCAGCGCCCAACTGGCCAGCCGCGGCGGCTTCGACGCCGTCCAGATGCGGGAGGTCGCGGAGGCCGCCGGCGTCGCCCTCGGCACGCTCTACCGCTACTTCCCGTCAAAGGTGCACCTGCTGGTCGCGACCATGCAGGACCAGCTGCAGCACATGCACACCACCCTGCGCAAGCGGCCCCCGGCCGGTGAGACCCCCGCCGAGCGGGTCGCCGAGACGCTGATGCGGGCCTTCCGCGCGCTGCAGCGCGAGCCGCACCTGGCGGACGCGATGGTGCGCGCCCTGACCTTCGCCGACCGGTCGGTGAGCCCGGAGGTGGACACGGTCTCCCGGCTCACCACGGCGATCATCCTGGACGCCATGGGCCTGGACGGCCGGCCCACCGCCGCGCAGCTCTCCGCGGTGCGGGTCATCGAGCACACCTGGCACTCCGCGCTGATCACCTGGCTCTCGGGGCGTGCCTCGATCGCCCAGGTCAAGATCGACATCGAGACGGTGTGCCGGCTGATCGACCTGACGGCGCCCGAGCGGGCCGGTCAGGACACGCCTTAGTCCTCGGGCTGGCCCTCGGGCTAGTCCTCGGGCGGAAACACCACTTCCCCGCTGCCGAGCAGGGTGATCGTGATGGCTTCCACGGGGCAGCCCTCGGCCGCCTCCAGGATGTCCTCGGCCGCATCCGTCTCGGGCCGCGTGGGATGCGACTGACGTGCGGAGTCCAGGGCGAAGCCGTCCGGCACGGTGCTCACGCACATCCCGGATCCGATGCACACGGACCGGTCGACCTCGACGTGCCAGCGGTCACCCATCAGGCACTACCCCCTTCGCCCGCGCTCTCCGCGCTCCCCGCGCCCCCGGGTTCGTACCCGACCGGCAGATGGATCATCTTGTGCTCGAAGTACTCACCGTACCCCTCGGGCCCGAACTCCCTTCCCAGACCTGAGTTTTTGTAGCCGCCGAAGGGGCCGAGCATGTCGAGGCTGAAGGTGTTCACGGAGTACGTTCCGGTCCGCACCCGGCGCGCCACACCGAGGCCGCGCTCGATGTCGCCGGTCCACACGCTGCCGCTGAGCCCGTAGTCGGAGTCGTTGGCGATGCGTACGGCCTCGTCGTCGTCGCCGTACGGCAGCAGACAGATGACGGGCCCGAAGATCTCCTCGCGGGCGATGCGCATGGAGTTGTCGACACCGCCGAACAGCGTCGGCTCCACGTACCAGCCCTGGTCGAGACCGGCCGGACGCCCGCCCCCCGCAAGGATCTTGGCCCCTTCCTCCTGCCCGATCCGGATGTAGTCGAGCGACCGCCGCTGCTGCCTCTTCGCCACCAGCGGTCCGAGTTCGGTCGCCGGATCCATCGGGTCGCCGACCTTCAGGGCGGTCGCGGCGGCGGCGAAGGCGTCGGCGAACTCGTCGTAGCGCGAGCGCGGGACGAGGATGCGGGTCTGGGCCACGCACGCCTGGCCGTTGATCATCCACGCGAAGGGCACGATGCCGGCGACGGCGCCCGCGGCGTCGGCGTCCGGCAGGATCACGGCGGCCGACTTGCCGCCGAGTTCCAGGGTGACGCGGGTGAGGTTGCGCGCGCAGACCTCCATGACGCGCTTGCCCGCGGCGACCGATCCGGTGAAGGAGACCTTGTCGACGTCCGGATGCCCGACCAGGTACTCACTGACCTCCCGGTCGGCGGAGATGATCGAGAGAACCCCTTCCGGCAGCCCGGCCCCGGCGGCGATCTCGGCGAGGATGTACGCGTCGAGCGGCGCCTCGGGCGAGGTCTTCAGGATCACCGGGCATCCGGCGAGCAGCGCGGGCGCGAGCTTGGCCGCGGCGGTGAACTGCGGGACGTTCCACGGCACCACGGCCGCGACGACCCCGACCGGCTCGCGCCGCACCAGGATCTTCCCGAGCGCCCCGTCCCGCGCCTCTTCATACGTGAAGTTCCGCGCCGTGGTGATCGCCGCGTCCCACACCATCATCGCGGACAGCGCCTGCACCATCACGGACGCCGTGAACGGAGTCCCGTTCTCGGAGCTGATGACCCGCGCGATCTCCTCGTGCCGCGCCGCGATCCCGTCCTTGATCTTCGCGACGACCTCGATCCGCTCCGCGAGCGTCGCCCGCGGCCAGGGCCCCTCGTCGAACGCCTCACGCGCGGCGGCGACGGCCCGGTCGACGTCGGCGGGCGCGGCGTGCGGCACCCGCGCGAACACCTCGCCGGTGTGCGGCGAGACCACCTCGATGACGTCCTTGCCCAGCGGTTCCGTCAACTCCCCGCCGATGAACAGCTGTCCGTGTTCCACGATCTCGGTCATGGCTGACTGCCTCCTGCGGGACGCGTGTCGTTCCGGCACCGGTTCCTGATGCGGCATGTTCCTGACGCTGTTTCAGAACTGATACCAGTTCTAGTTGGAGTAGTCCACGGACGGTACGGCGCCCGCCCCTGGGATGCGCCCCCATCTGCTGGCGACACTTGAACTCGGCTGTCGGCCACTAGTTTTTCTGCAGGGCGCGGGTGACACCCGCGATGACGGCGGTCGTCAGCACCCAGCCGAAGGCGATCAGCAGGTATGCCAGCCACTGGAGGCTGTCGTTCGGCCAGTACCAGGCCGTGCGCTGGCCCAGGCCGCCGATGGGGATCAGGAGGTCGAGGGTGTACACGAAGGGCCGGAACGGGGCGCCTTCGCCTTGTTTGACCGGGTTGGGGGAGTGAGTGCCGAAGGACAGCGTGCCCAGCAAGGTCAGTGCGAGGAGCCAGACGCCGGCCAGCCAGGGGCGGTAGCCATAACCGACGGTCACGTCGAGCAGGTGCCCCCACACACGCGCGACCGAGGGCAGAGTTCGACGCCGATGGCGCTGTTTGGCCAGGAGCACGCGGCGGGCGTCATCGTCGTGGCCGGCCTTCCGGTACCAACTCGCCAACTGCTCATAGGGCTGAGGGTTGTAGCCCGGGCTGCGTCGTATCCACGCCACGCGGTGGGTCACGGAGTCCCGCCGCCCCAGTGCCTCCCGCCGCCCGCCTGCTTGGTGCATCTTGATGGAGCCGTAGACGAACCCGTCCAGCTCGACCACGTCCGGCCAGCTGTGCTCGCTGTCGTGGAGGTAGGACACCTGCGCGCCCCGCAGGTTCACGGTGCCGGACGGTGGCCGGGCGAGGTTGAGGTCGAAGTCGACGACCTGCATGTGCATGGCGACCAGAGCCGGGCCCTCACCGTCGGGTGGCCCGCTCAGGGCGGCTCCTTCGAAGGTCACGTTGTCCGAGACTCTGGCGCCGCGCAGGCGCACGGTGCCGTTCGCGGTGAAGCCTTCGGAGAGGTTGAGCGTCGGCGTCACGGCGTTGTCCAGGGTGAGGGTGACTCCGCGTGGGCCCGGGCGTTCCAGCCGCGCACCCTGCATGAAGAGTCCCCCCGACAACTGCGCCCCCAGCAGCCGCACTTCACCGTGCGCGACGAATCCGTCCCTGCAGAACACACCCCCTTCGGCGACCAGGCCACCGGCCGCCACGGCACACCCTCCCGGTGCGGTCAGCTCGGCACCGTTGAGGATGACGCCACCCGTCACATGAGCGTTGGTGAGGGACAACGCGGTGATGTCTCGGTGGAAAGGGGAGACAGGACCGCTCTCGATGACCGAGCGGAACAGGGCCAAGCGTCCCTCGATGCGGGTCGACCCGGCTTCGAGGCCGGGCACGTGGCTGCCTCTGATCTCGATCGTCCGGGTTGCAGCACCGAAGAGGTTCACGCGCTCTTCGAACCAGCAGCCCTCAAGCCAGAAGGGGTGACTGATGTGTGCGCCGGCCAGGTCGAGGCAGCCCGAAATCCTTGCGCCGACGAGCGTCAGGGAAGCCATCGAGCCGGGCTGCGCGGAGTTGGCACCGAGCAGCAGCGCCGCGATCACGTCGGCTCGAACCGTACGCTCGGGCCCCCACCGCCCACCCCCGGCGACGCGGTCGCTCTCGGGCGCACCCGTGCGCAGGTCCACGCGGCGCCCCTCGGGGAACGCGTCCCACAACTCGCGTTCCGATGCAGTCAACTCGTCGTAGGAAAGCACCCATGCAGAGTAGTGATCGTCCGCCGTGCCCGCCCCTTTCGGGCGCGCCTGCGGCGAACCAGCCACTGCCGACGGCTCGCAGGTAGGCCGAGCTTCAAGTCGCCTTCCTACAGCGTCATCTGACACAGCATCAGTTCTAGTTATAGTGGGTGCCACTCGGCGGCGAGCGGGGGCAACGCATGACTCGGACGAGCAGCACCGGAACCACCGCGCACGGCGGCGGCGTATGGAGCATCCGCGTGCCCATCCCCGACAACCCCCTCGGGTACACCCTCGTGCACCTCCTCGACACCGACCGGGGTCCCGTCCTCGTCGACACCGGGTGGGACGACCCCGGCTCGTGGGACACGCTGGTCGCGGGGCTCGCCGCGTGCGGGGGCGGGGTCGGGGACCTGCACGGGGTGCTGGTGACGCACCACCACCCCGATCACCATGGGCTCTCCGCGAAGGTGCGGGACGCGTCCGGGGCGTGGATCGCCATGCACGAGGCCGACGCCGACGTGGTGCGGCGCACCCGTGAGCACGCGCCCGAGCGGTGGTACGGGTACATGGCCGACAAGCTCGCCGCCGCGGGCGCGCCCGCCCGCCGAGCACGTGGCGCCGCTGCTCGCCGCCCGCGACGCGGGCCGCACCCCGCGGCTCCCCGGCCTCGCCCCCGCCCTGCCCGACCGCACCATCACCCCCGGCGAACTCGTTCCGCTCGCGGGCCGGCGCCTGCGCGCGATCTGGACGCCGGGGCACACCCCCGGCCACGTCTGCCTGCATCTGGAGGAGGACCATCCGGCGGGGCGCGCAGGTCATGGACGGCTCTTCTCCGGCGATCACCTGCTGCCCGGCATCACCCCGCACATCGGTCTGTACGAGGACCCGGACGACGCGACCGTCACCGATCCCCTCGGTGACTACCTGGACTCCCTGGAGCGGGTCGGGCGGCTCGGTGTCGCCGAGGTGCTGCCCGCCCACCAGCACGCCTTCACCGAAGCCGGGCCCCGCGTACGGGAGTTGCTCACCCACCACGAGGAGCGGCTCACGCATCTGCTCACGCTGCTCGGCGAGCCCCGCACCCCCTGGCAGCTCGCCGAGCGCATGGAGTGGAACAGGCCCTGGGCCGACATCCCCTACGGATCACGGAACATCGCGGTGTCGGAGGCGGAGGCCCACCTGCGGCGCCTGGTGAAGCTGGGGCGCGCCGAGGCCGTACCGGGCAGTGACCCCGTCACGTACGCCCGCGCGAGCTGAGAGCCGTCCGGCGCGCGAACCGAGCTCGTCACCAGCCCTCCTCGCCCCGCAGCACCGCGTCCGCTCCCCCGTCGACGAAGACCACCTGGCCCGTGACATGGGTGTTCTCCGGCGACGTCAGATGGTCGATCAGCGGAGCGATCTGAGCCGGGTCCGCGTAGCCGTGCAGCGGCATCGGGACGGACGCGTCGGTGAGCGCGTGCAGTTCCGGGTCCTCCAGGAGGGGGCGGCTGAGCGGGGTGCGGACGATGCCGGGCGCGATCGCGTTGAGCGGGATGCCGGCGCCCGCCCACGCGTCGGTGACCGCCGCCCGCCGCACCCAGCGGACCAGGGCCCGCTTCGCGGAGGCGTACACGAGCCGCGCCTCGCCGCGGTCGACGGCGGCCTGCGAGGCGGCCACCGCCGCCTCCTCGTCGTCCGCGAGCACCGCGGCGACGATCGCCGGATCGGTCTCGTGCACGGCGGCCAGCGAGGCGACGGCCACCGCGCGCGGATCGCGGCCCGCGGCGAGCAGCGGCCGCAGCCCCGCCAGCGTGGCGATGGCGCCGAAGCCGTTCACGCGCACGGCGGCCGGGTCGAACACGCCGACCCCGGCACAGGCCACCACCGCGTCAAGGCGCCCGCCGCCCAGCTCGGCGGCCGCCTCCACGAGCAGGGCCCGCCCCTCGGGGGTGGCCAGGTCGGCCTGGATCACGGCGTCCGCGGTGTCCCCGGCGTTCTTGATGTCGGCGATGTCGGCTCCGATGACGCGGTCGCCCCGCGCGGCGAGGCGGCGCGCGACGGCCCGGCCGATGCCGGAGGCGGCGCCGGTGACGAGACACGTGCGGGCGCCGTCCCGCCCGCCCGGGCCGACGAAGCGATCCGCTTCGCGGACTCCCGGCCCGCCTGCTCCCCGCTCCCCCGGCCCCTCGGTACGTTCCGTCTCCGCGCCCGCCATGCGTGCTCCCCTCGACTCGCGTACCCCGAGCCAACTCCCGTGCCCGGAGGCCGAGGCCAACGTACGCCCGCCCGGCCACGGCCTGCCAGAGCGCACCGGGGCGGCGGGGCCCACCGTGCCTGGCCCGAGGGGGCGGCGTACGGGCCGGTAGAGTGGGCCCGTCGTCATCATGCGCGTACGAGGGGAAGCCGGTGCGAATCCGGCGCTGACCCGCAGCCGTGAAACCGCACGTGGGTGCGGCAAGCCGGAATGCCTCGGGCGCCGCATGACCGGCTCGCGTCATCGGAACGAGCCGATGGCCGGCACCGTCGAGGTATACGGAGCCGGAGCCGCCCGGTGCCCGTCCGTGCCGTGCCGCCCGGCTCCCCGCAGGGAGAGGCACCCGCCGCATCATGAACGTTCGCCGCAGCGCAGCTGCCCTGGCCGTGGCCGTCGCCGCCCTCGGCACCGCCACCGCCCCGGCCGCCCTCGCCGACGACGCGTCGCCGTCGGCGAAGGCCACCGGCGGACCGCTGCCGTCCGGTCTGTACGGCAAGAAGGACCCGCAGTTCGACGGCGTGTTCCGGCAGTCGTACGCACTGCTCGCGCAGAAGACCGTCGGCGTCACCCCGGCCGCGAAGGCCGTCGACTGGCTCACCGGCCAGCAGTGCGCGAGCGGCGGCTTCGCCGCGTACCGCGCGGACGCGTCCGAGCCGTGCGGGTCCAAGACGCAGGTCGACTCGAACTCCACCGCCGCCGCCATCCAGGCGCTGCACGCCGTCGGCAACGAGTCGAACACGGTGAAGAAGAGCCTCGACTGGCTGAAGTCCGTCCAGAACCAGGACGGCGGCTGGGGCTACAACCCGGGCCTGCCCAGCGACGCCAACTCCACCGGCATCGTGATCGGCGCGCTCGCCGCGGTCGGCGAGAAGCCGGCGTCCGTGAAGTCCCAGAAGGGCAAGTCCCCGCTGGACGCGCTGACCGAGCTCGCCATGGACTGCGGCAAGGACGGCGGCGCGTTCGGCCTCGCCGACGCCAAGTCCGGCAAGCTCGCGCCGAACGCCGACGCCACCGCGGCCGGCGTGCTCGGCGGCCTCGGCCAGGGCCTCGTCCCGGCCAAGGGCAAGAAGGCCGACGCCGCGCCGAAGTGCGCGAAGGCGGACACCGCCGAGCAGGCCGCGCACAACGGCACGGGCTACCTCCTGAAGTCCCTCGCCAAGACCGGTCACCTCACCTCCGCCATGCCCGGCGCCAAGGACCAGCCGGACGTCGGCAACACCGCCGACGCGGTGGTCGCGCTGGCCGCCGCGGGCCAGCAGGAGCAGGCGAAGAAGTCGGCCGAGTGGCTGTCGAAGAACTCCGCCGCCTGGGCCAAGGACAGCGGCCCCGCCGCCTACTCCCAGCTCGTCTTCGCGGCCCTCGCCGCCGACATGGACGTACGCGACTTCGGCGGCGCCGACCTCGTGAAGCAGCTCAACGCGCAGGGCCCGACGCCCAAGGCGGTCTCGGACGTCTCCACCTCGGCCAAGGAGAAGGACAAGGACGAGAAGGACGACGACGGGTCCGGCATCAGCGTCTGGTGGATCGTCGGCGTCGGCCTGGTCGCGGGCGCGGGCATCGGCTTCCTGCTCAGCGGCCGCAAGAAGAAGAACCAGCTGTGAGCCGGCGCCACCCGGGGCGCGGCCGCCTCACGGTGGCCGCCCCGCTCACCGCGTCCCTGAAGCCGCGTGCCTTGCGGACGCCGAAGCCGCGCGCCTTGCGGGCGTCGCTCGTCGCGCTCCTGACCCTGCTCGCCGGCGCGCTCCTCACCGCGGCCCCCGCCCACGCCGCCGACTACCGCTACTGGTCGTTCTGGCAGCAGGGCAAGGACGGCGCGTGGATGTACGCGACGCAGGGGCCCTCCATCGCCCGGCCCGACGACGGCGACGTGGAGGGCTTCCGGTTCGCCGTGTCCGCCAACTCCGGCAGCGCCGAGAAGCCGCGCGGCGCCGCCGGCTTCGAGGCGATCTGCGCGGACACGCCCGCCCAGGACGGCCGCAAGCGGATCGCCCTCGTCCTCGACTTCGGCACGCCGGGTGACGCCCCCGGCGGCGAGACGCCCCCGAAGCGGCGCACCGCATGCGCGCGGGTCGGCTCCGGCGCCACCACCGCCGAGGCACTCGCCTCCGTCGCCAAGCCGCTGCGCTACAACAACGACGCCCTGCTGTGCGCCATCTCCGGCTACCCGAAGAGCGGCTGCGGCGAGCAGGTCTCCGGCAAGGAGACCGGCAAGACGGAGTCGGACGCGCCCCAGGGCGACGACGGCGACGAGGGTCCCTCCGTCGGGCTGCTCGCCGGGCTCGCGGCGATCGTCGTGCTCGGTGCCGCCGCCGTCTGGCAGGCCCGCCGCCGCCGTGGCTGAAAGCCCCTGTCATCCCCCCGGCCGGATCGGCGCACGGCGTCCGGCGCGTGCCTTCGGCAGCGGCAGCGGCAGCGTGGCGAGTGTGCGTGCCGAGCGTCGCGCGCCCGGCCGGGGCCATGACGCGGGCTCCGAACCGGCCCCCGGCCCGCACAGCTCGCGCCGCCGCCTCGCGCCGCGGGCACACCGCTCCAACGCCCTGCACCCGGGCGCCTGGTGGCTGTGGGCGCTCGGCCTCGCCACGGCCGCGTCCCGCACCACCAACCCGCTGCTCATCGGGCTGCTCATCGGCGTCGCCGGATACGTCGTCGCGGCCCGCCGCACGTCCGCGCCCTGGGCCCGGTCCTACGGCGCGTTCGTGAAGCTCGCCCTCATCGTCATCGGCATCCGGCTGGTCTTCGCGATCGTGCTCGGCTCGCCGATCCCCGGCACACACCTCATCGTGACGCTGCCCGAAGTCCCGCTGCCCGACTGGGCGCAGGGCGTGCGCATCGGCGGCCGGGTCACCGCGGAGGGCGTGGTGTTCGCGCTGTACGACGGGGTGCGCCTGGCCGGCCTGCTGATCTGCGTCGGCGCCGCCAACGCGCTCGCCAGCCCGGCGCGCCTCCTGAAGTCCCTTCCGGGCGCGCTGTACGAGGTGGGGGTCGCCGTCGTGGTGGCGATGACGTTCGCGCCGAACCTGATCGCCGACGTCCAGCGGCTGCGGGCCGCCCGGCGGCTGCGCGGGCGCCCGGACAAGGGGGTGCGCGGGCTGCTCCAGGTCGGCCTGCCGGTCCTGGAGGGCGCCCTTGAGCGGTCCGTCGCCCTTGCCGCCGCAATGGACGCGCGCGGCTTCGGCCGCACCGCCGCCGTGCCCGCGCGGGTGCGCAGGACAACGGCGGTCCTGACGCTCGGCGGGCTCATGGGCGTCTGCGCGGGTACGTACGGACTGCTCACCGCGGACGGCACGACGTACGGCCTGCCCGTGCTCGGCGCCGGGCTCGCCGCCGCGCTCGGCGGCCTGTGGCTCGGCGGGCGGCGCTCGGTGCGCACCCGCTACCGGCCGGACCGGTGGGGCGCCCGCGCCTGGCTGGTCGCCGGG
>NZ_AOPZ01000149.1 GCF_000414115.1 Streptomyces aurantiacus JA 4570 | reverse complement strand
CGGCGGGCGCGGGCGCGGGCGGCGGTGTCCGGGGGCGGTCGGCGGCGGGGACTTCGGCCTCCATGCGCGCCAGGAGGGCGTGCGCCTGCTGCTGTTGGCCGTTGGCGGCCAGCCAGCGCGGGGATTCGATGAGGTTGCGGCGCAGCGTCCATACGACGGCCGAGCCGAGCGCGCCCAGGACGAACAGCCAGCGCCAGCCGTCGATGCCCAGCGGGCTGAGCGGCACCAGCCACAGGGCGGCGAAGCCGACGGCGGGCACGCCGCAGAAGGCCAGGGTGTAGGCCCAGGCGGTGTAGCGGCCGCGGTATCTGGCGGGCAGTACGTCGGCCAGGTAGCAGTCGGAGAGGGACTGTTCGGCGCCGATGCCCACGCCGGCGAAGAAGCGGGTCACGATCAGCCAGGCGGCGTTCGGGGAGAGGGCGCCGAGCAGGGAGAACCCCGAGTACAGGGCGAGGTTGATGAGGAAGGCGCGGCGCCGGCCGTAGCGGTCGGCGACGCGCCCCAGGACGACGGAGCCGACGAACTGGCCGATGAAGGCCGAGGCGAGGACGAGTTTGAGGGTGGTGCCGTTGAAGGCGAAGTCCTCCTGCAGGACGTGGGAGATGGTGCCGGCGAGGTTGTTCTCGAAGGTGTCGAAGAGCAGGCCCACGCCGACCACGGCGGTGAGTCTGCGGTGGGTCGGGGTGATGGGCATCCGGTCGATCCGGTCGCCGATGGTGGGCGCCGCCGCGGTTGTCTCCCGCAGCGCCGTCGGTTGGGACATGAGGGCTCAGAGCTCCTGAAAAAAGGAAAAGGGGGGGTGTCCGGGGTGGGGTGGGGGTGCGGTGGGGCGGATGCGCGTCCGCCCCGGCCGTCGGCCGGGGCGGAGGCGAGAAGAAGAAGGGGGCGGGCCGTGAAGGGAGCGGGCGGCGCCGGGTGTGCGGGGGTCAGGCGGCGGCGTTGTGCTTGTGCCGGGTCGGCTCGCTCACCTCGTGCAGGAAGGTGGCGACCTGCCGGTAGGACTCCCAGAAGCCGACCTCGAGGTAGGGGATGCCGCGCTCGGCGCAGTAGTCGCGGGTCAGTTCGCGGGCGCGGGCCAGGTGGCGCTGCGGCATCGCCGGGAACAGGTGGTGTTCCACCTGGTAGTTGAGGCCGCCGTAGAGGAAGTCGATCCACCAGTTGGGGCGGATGTTGCGGGAGGTCAGGACCTGGCGCTCCAGCCAGTCCAGGGTCTCCTTCTCGCCGTCGCGGACCTCCATGCCCTTGTGGTTGGGGGCGAACATCAGGCCGAAGTAGACGCCGAGCGCGGCGTGCTGCACGGCGATGAAGGCGATGGCCTGCCAGGGGGTCAGGACGGTGAAGACGGCCGTCAGGTAGATCACGGTGCGCAGCACGACCAGGGCGATCTCCAGGTGGCGGTGCTTGGCGCCGCTCTTGGCGAGCTCCTTGATCGTGGTCTTCTCCATCTTGTAGCCCTCGAGGACGAGCAGGACGAAGAAGAGCACCCGCTGGTGGCGGACGATGAAGCGCTGCACGGGGGTGCGGGTGGCGTACTGCTTCATGTCGAAGATCGCGGTGCGGCGGCCGATGTCGGGGTCGAGGCTGATGTGGTTGGGGTGGCTGTGGTGGCGGTTGTGGTGGTTGACCCACCAGGCGTAGCTGACGCCGCTGAAGAAGTTGGCGTGGAAGTAGGCGGTGAGGGTGCCGATGCGCTTGTCACGGAACATCGCCTTGTGGCCGACCTCGTGCCACATGTAGGCGCTCTGCACCCCGCACAGGCCCATCCACACCGCGACCGGCATCTGCCACCAGGACGCGCCGATCAGGAAGAACGCGACGAGGCCGGCCAGGATGAGGGACATGTTCAGGGCGAGCCTGCGGTAGTCGTAGCGCGTGTCGAGGTCCAGGAGGCCCTCGGCCTTCACGCGCTTGAGCAGCTCGGCGAAGCTGGCGGAGGCGCCCTTGCTGCTCCGCTCCCCCGTCGCGACCGCGAGGCCGGGATCGAGCTGCCGTACCGTGCCGGGCTGTGTCTCGGTGATGTGCGGAGACTGCATAGAAGGATCTCCTTGGGCAGGACGTATCCCGGCGCGGGGCGCCGGACGAAAAGCACGCTTCAGCGTCGGCCGTCGTGCTGATGGGGCGCTGATGGCGCCCTGGAAAACCGCCGGGGGCGGGCGCGGTTGCCGGTGGGGCCGGCTGCGCGCGCCGTCACGCGGCGGACTGCTCGCCCGCCCTGGGGGCGGGCTGCGGGGCGAGGCGGGTGTCCAGGGTGTGCAGCACGCCGTCCGCGGCGCGGGCGACGTGTACGTCGTCGGGGGCGCCGATGACGGCCATCAGGGACTCGACCAGCTGCTGCTGCAGGGCTTCGGTGCCGGCGGGCTCGGCGGGGGGTTCGGCGGGCTGGGTGGGCATGGCTGTCTGCTCCTTCGTGATGGGGGGGTCAGAAGGCGTTGCAGGCGCGGAAGATGTGCGCGAACGCCGTCAGGGAGGCCGGGCCGTCGAAGGCCACGTACTCGGTGATCGGCTCCTGGGGAGCCCACTTCTCCTTGTAGGCGAGCTGGGTCTGGGCGGGGTAGAGCGCCGCGCCCTGCTCCCACAAGAAGTGCATCAGCCACTGGAAGGAGGGGCTGTGGCCGGGCAGTTCGCGGGCGGCGTCAAGGCCGGTGAAGGGGGTGAAGCCGAAGTGCAGCCACTGCGTGCCCTCGGCCCGCAGCACCTCGATGACGTGGGAGTTGATGGCTTCCATCAGCCCCGGGGTGCCATCGGGGATGCGCCGGCTCAGATCGTGCATCCAGCCCGCCCGGCTGCCGTACACCGGTGAGTAGGAGATGTAGCCGACGGGCCGGGAGTCGATGGTGCCCACGAACAGGCGGCGGTGTTGCTGTGCCGGGCCGCCCAGCTCGCCGACCAGGAAGGTCAGCGGGCGGGCCTGCTCGCCCTTGGCGCCCAGCCAGGCGGTGTCGATCTCGTCGATGGCCGCGCTCACGTCGTGCGCGGCCACCTCGCTGACCTTCAGGCCGCTGCGGAAGGCGCGGGAGATCTTGTTGCGCATGCGCATGAAGCGGGAGCCGCGCAGGGTGAAGCCGGGCAGGTGCACGACCCAGGAGGAGCCGAACTGGTTGACGGTGAAGCCGCGTTCGGCGTAGGCGAGCGCGTCGTGGCGCTGCAGCTGGGCGCCCACCACGCTCAAACCCTGGCCGTGGGCGTGGGCCACGAACTTCTCCAGCAGGGGCCGGTAGGCGTCGGGGGCGGCGAAGGGGCCGCCGAGCTGGACCAGGTAGCGGCCGGCCCTGCGGTAGGCGATGACGCCGTCCAGGCCGGGGGCGGTGAAGGCGCTGGTGTCCCGGCTCATCGCGAGGAAGGCGCTGGGGTTGTCGGCCTGGGTGTGGGTGCGGATGGCGCGCAGGACGGTGTCGTACGCGGCGCTCTTGCCCGGTGCGGTGTCCTGCACCACCGCCGGCGCGGCCGAGGCAGCCGTCGCGGCCGAGGCGGCCACGTCGGAGGCGCTCAAGTCGGAGTCGGCCGAGCCGGAGGCGGCCAAGCCGGGGTCGGTCAATGGGGTCGTCGAGGACATCAAGTCTCTTCCTTCCCGTTCTGGATCGGGACTGGACTGGGGGAAGTAGAGCACTCGGTATTTGAGTCTCGGAAGAGCGGGAATTCGGGGCCCGATCGGGGTGTCAGCGGCCCGTCAGGTGAATATCAGGAAGGGGTGCGAACGTAATTTCCGTGACCGGGAGGAAAAAGGGTTCCCGGGATCTGGGAGAGGTGCCCGGAGTGGCTTATCGGGGACCGGAGTTCGCTTCAGTCGGGCGCAAGCCCACGCAGGTTCGAATCCTGCCCTCTCCGCCCAGGGGCCGTGGCACGGGAGGTGTCACCGCCCCCCTTTCGTGCCTGCCCGCCGGTTCATCGACGCAGCGTCTGGAGAATCGCCTCATGCCGACCGCGGCATCCCCTGCCCCCCGGCGGGCCCTCGTCGTCGTCAATCCCACCGCGGGCACGGCCCGCCCGGACCTGGTCGAGCAGGTGCTGCGGCTGTGCCGGGAGCGTCTCGAGGCCGTCTCGGTGCACCGTACGACGCACCGCGGCAGTGCCGGTGAGGCCGTGCGCAGCGCGCTGTCCGCCTCTTCCGCGGCCGGGCCGGTGCCCGATCTGGTGGTCGCGGTCGGCGGTGACGGCACAGTGCACGAGGTCGTGCGGGCCCTGAGCGTCCAGGACGCCGCACCGGGCGCACCGGGCGCCGCAGGTGCCACGGGCGGCGGGGGCAGGCGGCAGGGCGCCGCGCTGGCCATCGTGCCCGCGGGCACCGGCAATTCCGGCTACCGCATGCTGTGGGCCGAGCGGCCCTGGCGCCAGTCGCTGCAGGCGGTCCTGGCGGGCGATGCGGGCGCGGCGCGGCTGCGCCGCATCGATCTGGGGCAGCTGGCCGAGACGGGTGAGCCGGTGCTGCTGGGGGCCTGTTCGGGGCTGATCGCCCAGGGGCTGATCGCGGCGCGGACCATTAGCGCGGCCGGGCGGGAGAAGTACGCGCGGGCGCTGCCCGAGGCGGCGGCCGGTTTCACCCCCTACCCCGGGCGGGTCACCGTCGACGGCCGGGTGCTGCACGAGGGGGCGACGGTGCTGGCCAATGTGGGCGGCGGCCGCCACCGCGGCGGGCAGTACCTGCTGCTGCCCGGCTCCGAACTGGACGACGGGCTGCTCGACGTGTGCGTGGTCGGCGCCGAGGTGGCCCCCGCCGAGGTGGCGCCGCTGGCCCGCCAGGGCCTGCTGCACACCCGCCGGGGCGTGGTGCACGGGCGGGGCCGGCGCATCGTCGTGGAACGTCTGGACGGCCGCGCGCTGCTCTTCGAGCACGACGGTGAACTGCAGCACCTCAACTGGCCGCGCATGACCGTCGAGGTGCTGCCGGGCGCGCTCGCCATCTGGGGTGCTCCCAAGGAGGTAGTGACGCGTGTCGATACTCAAGGAGCTGTGCCGCTGGGCGGCGTGGCTGCGTCCTGAGGACATCCCCGCCCGGGTGCGGGCCCTGGCCTCCAGCCAGCTGCTGTCGCAGCTGGCCTCGATCCGGGCGGGGATCGCCCATCCGCTGGGCGGGCGCCTCATCGAGGGCTTCGGGCCGCCGCTGCAGGCCGACCCGCGCACCTCGGCGTGTGTGCTGTCCGGGCTCGGCTCCTGGCTCAACCTCGACGACACCGCGTACGCGGGTCATCTGTCGAACTCCACGGTGTCGGTGCCGCTGGCCTACGCCTATGCCCGGCGCCTGGACGGGCCCGCGCTGCTGGCCGCGGTGGTGGCCGCCAACGAGTGCGCGGCCCGCATCACCGCGGCCGCCACCCTGGGCCCGCTGCGCGGGCACTCGGCCGTGCACACCCACCTGGCGGGCGCGGTGTGCGGGCGGCTGCACTGCGAGGGCGCCGACGACGCGGTGTGGTCCAACGCGCTCGGCCTGGCCTTCGCCATGCCCAACTGGCCGCTCATGCGGGCGTTCTTGGCCAGTGACGCCCGGCTGTTCAACACCTTCACGCCGGTGCGCACCGCGATGGACTCCTGTGACGCGGCCCGTGCCGGGCTCACCGGCGCGATCGACATCCTGGAACACCCCGACGGGTTCTTGGACCGCTTCGCCTCGGTGCCGCTGCCGGACGCGGTCAGCGCGGGCCTGGGCACGCGCTGGCACACCGAGACGCTGTCGTTCAAGATGCACCCGGGCGGGCCGGGCGTGGACGCGGCCGTGGACTGCGCCGCGGCCCTGCACCGCCGGCTGGGCCCGTGCCGGGCCGAGGACGTCGAGGAGATCGTCGTCGAAGCCTCCCTCTACACCCTGTTCGCGGGCAGGAAGGCGGCCTCCTACATCGTGGGGCCCGGCTCGCCGCTGGGCGCGCTGGTGCTGCACACCCCCTACCCGGTGGCCACCGCGCTGCTGACCGGCGGGCTCACGGTCAACGACTTCGCGGCGCCGCTGCTCAACGACCGGGAGCGCTGGGCGCTGGCCGAGCGGGTGCGCCTGGTGCACGACCCGGAGCTGACCAAGGCCCTGTTCGCCTCCGACGCGCCCTTCGGCGAGGCGGTGCGCCAGGCCGGTACGGCGGCCGGGCCCTGGCTGCGCGCCTTCGCCGGGCAGGAGGCGGCCGAGCTGGCCCAGAGCGCGGCCGGCACCGCCGTCCGGGACGCTTTCACCTCCTCGGCCAAGGCCACCGGCGCCCGGGTCACGGTGCGTCTGGCCGACGGGCGCACCGCCAGCCGGCAGCGCATGATCCCCGTCGCCGCGGCCGGCCCGCACACCCGCGCCCATCACGGCGAACTCATGCGGGAGAAATTCCTGGAATTCGGCGGCAGTCCGGATGTCGCCGACGCCGCGGCCGGCCTGGATTCCATGGATGCCGACGCCCTGCGGGACTGGATCGAATCAGCGCTGCGGTAATTCACGAGGCGCATGTCAGCGGCGGGTCAGCCCCCGCTGAAAACATCGGTTCCCAGTGGGCCAATGCCCCCATGAGCCGGAAAAGGGCCGTGGACCGGATGGAACACCGGGCCCGTGGATCAGCGGGCCGGCGGGCCAGCGGACAGTGAGCCGGACCATAGACATGGAAAGGTCCCTTTTGATGCCTGACAAGGAACTCCGCAGCTACAAGCTCTACATCGCGGGCAAGGACGTCGAAGGGGACGGCTGGGTCTATACGGTCAGCGCCCGGTCCCTGCTCGAGGACGTCTTCACCAGCGTCAGCCTGAAGCGGGAACTGGAGCAGAACCCCGACTCCGAGGCGGCCGGCCACCCCTATGTGGTGGGCCGCTGCGCGATCGCCGGCGATGCCTCCATCGACCTGGCCACCGAGGCCGCCGCGGCCGCCGCCCCCGCCTGGGCCGAAGTCCCCCTGGAGCGGCGGATGCGGCTGGGCGCGATGTTCCGCGAGGAACTCATCCGGCGCGAGGAGGAGTTCCTGGACATCCTCACCAGTGAGGCGCACCCGCTGCGCCTGGCCCGCTGGGAACTGAGCTGCATGAAGCAGATCTACAGCGACGAGAGCCTGTACTGGTACCGGCAGCGGATGCACACCGAGTTCGAGCACGAGGGCCGGCGTCTGATCGTGCGCCGCCAGCCCGACGGCGTGGTCGCCTTCAACCCGCCGCAGAACGCGCCCGCGCCCAGCGCCGCCCTGGCCGTGCTCGCGCTGATGGCCGGCAACGCCGTCGTCATGCGCGCCCCGCGCAGCATCGCGCTGTCCACCATGTGGCTGATGCGCGATGTGGTCGGCCCGCTGCTCGAGGAGATCGACGCGCCCGCCGGCATCCTCAACGCGGTCTGCTCCAACCCCAAGCAGACCCTGGACCGCTGGGTCGCCTCCCCGATGATCAACGACATCTTCTACATCGGCGGCAGCGAGGAGGGCCTGCGCTTCCAGGAGAGCTGCGTGGCCAACGGCAAGAAGCCCATCCTGGAGCTGGCCGGCAACGACACCATCGTCATCTGGAAGGGCGCCGACCTCAAGCGGGCCGCCGAGGCGATCTGCGAGTCCTTCTACGGCTCCGGGCAGATCTGCATGGTGCCCAACTGCGTGCTGGTCCACCCCGAGATCGCCGAGGACCTCATCGCCGCGGTCAAGGAGCGCATCACCCTGGTCAAGCCGGGCTATCCCGAGGACGAGGACGTGCTGCTCTCCCCGGTGCGGCGCAGCGAGAAGTTCTTCGCGCTGCTGGCGCAGTCCCTCGAGCACGGCGGGCAGGTCATCACCGGCGGGCAGCGCACCGAGGTCGACGGCACCGTCTCCGACACCGGTGTGTTCCTGCAGCCCACCGTGGTGCGGGTGGACGGCCTGGCCGGCGCCCGCCAGCACGACATCGTGCGCAGCGAGACGTTCTTCCCGCTGCTGCCCATCGTGGTGCCCCAGGCGGTGGACGCGGCCGGGGACGACGAACTGCTCAACGCCTTCATCGACTTCGTCAACTCCAACGAGTACGGGCTGCGCAACTCGCTGTGGGTGAAGTCGGCCAGGGTGATGAACGCCTTCGTGCAGCGGGTCGTCAACGGCGGCCTGCTGAAGATCAACGACTCGCACATCGGGTTCTTGCCGTATCTGCCCAGCCACGGCGGCACCGGCCTGACCGGCGGCGTCTACGGCGAGGCCAACTACCCGATCCTGAAGACCTCCCACATCCAGGGCGTCAGCATCGCCCACGACGTCAGCCCGCACGAGGCCGTCTTCGGCCCCTGAGCCGCGCGCCGCGTGGTGTCCACCCCACCCAACGGAGGTGTTTGCAGTTGCGCTCCCTCGACTTCGCCCGCGCGGTCTGCGACCGGTATCACCCCGGGCTGCTCAAGGCGCTGGAAGCCATCCCCTTCGCCGAGCGCGAGGCCCCGGGGAGCCCGGCGATCGGTGTGTTCCGCGCGCACGGCGGCGTGGGCCTGATGGTGCCCGCCGCGTTCGGCGGGCACGGCGCCGACCCCGTGGACGTGGTGCGGGTGCAGCGCGCGGTCGGCGCCGCCTCGCCGTCGGTGGCCGCCGGGGTGACCATGCACCACTTCACCGTGTCGATGCTGTACGCGCTGGCCGAGCCGGCCGGCCGGCTGGCCCCCCGCCAGGTGGACCTGCTGCACCGGATCGTGCCCGACCAGGTGTTGATGGCCTCCGGCTGGGCCGAGGGCCGCACCCAGCAGAACATCTTCACCCCCTCGGTGACCGCCGCCCCGGTCGCCGGCGGCTACCGCCTCAACGGCGCCAAGAAGCCCTGCAGCCTGGCCCGTTCGATGGAGCTGCTGACCGCCTCCATCGCCGTGCCCGGCCCCTCGGGCAGCCCCGAACTGGCCCTGGCCCTGGTCCCGGCCGGCGCGCCGGGGCTGAGCGTGCACCCCTTCTGGGGCAGCGACGTGCTGGCCGCCTCCGAGAGCGAAGAGGTCCGCCTGACCGACGTGTTCGTGCCCGACCACATGGTCATCCGCACCACCGCCGAGGACCCGACCCGCATCGACGACCTGCAGGCCGCGGGCGTCATCTGGTTCGAGATGCTGGTCTCGGCCGGCTACGCGGGCGCGGCGGCCGCGCTGGCCGAGGTGGTCCTCGCGCGCGGGCGGGGCACCGCCGCGGAGCGCGCCGCCGTGGTCATCGACGCCGAGAGCGCCTTCGCGCTGCTGGAGGGCGTGGCCCGGGCGGTGCGCGACGGCCTGGCCGGCGAGGAGGCGGTCGCCCAGGTGCTCATCGCCCGCTACGCCGCCCAGGATCTGCTGGCCCGCTGCGCGGAGCACAGCCTGGAGCTGCTGGGCGGCATGGACTTCATCCACAGCCCCGACCACGCCCGCCTGGCCGCCTCGGTGCGGCCGCTGATCTTCCACCCGCCGGGCCGGTCGGCGACCTGCGCCCCGCTGGCCGACTACTTCGCCGGCGCCCCGCTCGACCTGTCCTGACCCCGCCCCCGGCGGCCCGCTCGTGTCCTTGACAGCCCGTCCTTTCCAGGGAGTTATCCGTGACCGTGACCCAGGACATCCGGGTCGACACCGAGGAAGAGATCCTCGGCCTCTACCGGGCCCACCTCAGCAAGGGCCGGGCCACCCTCGCCGAGCTGTTCGGCAGCCACATGGAGGTGGCCTCCCACGGGAACTGGCTGACCACCAGCGACGGCGAGCGTTTCCTCAACGCGGGCGGCTACGGCGTGTTCATCATGGGCGCCCGCCACCCCATCGTGATGGAGGCCGTCCAGCGCCAGCTGGACACCCACCCGGTGGCCACCCGCATCCTGCTGGAGCCGACCGTGGCGCGCGCCGCCGAGGCGCTGGTGTCGGTCATGCCGCCGGGCCTGGACCGGGTGCACTTCGCGCTCTCGGGCGCCGAGGCCGTGGAGACCGGCCTGAAGCTGGCCCGCGCCGGCGGGCGCAGGCGCACGGTGTCCATGGGCGGCGGCTACCACGGCAAGACCCTGGGCGCCCTGTCGGCCACCGCCAAGGAGGTCTACCAAAAACCCTTCCGCCCGCTGCTGCCCGACGTGAGCCACCTGCCCTTCGGTGACGCCGACGCCCTGGAGGGCGAACTGCGCGCCCACCCCGGCGAGGTGTGCGTGATCCTGGAGCCGGTCCAGGGCGAGGGCGGCGTGATCATCCCGCCCAAGGGCTACCTCAAGCGCGTCGAGGAACTCGTGCGCGAGTACGACGGCTTCCTCATCCTGGACGAAGTACAGACCGGCATGGGCCGGCTCGGCGAGTGGTGGGGCGCCGACATCGAAGGCGTCGTCCCCGACGTGCTGCTCGCCGGCAAGGCGCTCGGCGGCGGCGTGGTGCCGGTCTCGGCGGCCATCGCCACCCGCGCCGCCTTCCGCCCCTTCGACAAGGACCCCTACGTCCACACCGCGACGTTCTCCGGTCAGCCCCTGCTGATGGCCGCCGTCCAGGGCGCCGTCCGCGCCGTCCAGGAGGAACGCCTGGTCACCAAGGCCATGGACCTCGGCGCCCAACTGCTGCCCCGCATCAACGAGATCGCCCGGCGCAACATCGGCCACCTGGTCAAGGACGTGCGCGGGCGCGGCCTGCTGATCGGCGTGGAACTGGCCGAACCCGGCCTGGCCGGGGAGCTGCTGATCGAGCTGTTCAACCACGGCGTCGTCGCCAACCACTCCATGAACGGCAGCGCGGTCGTCCGCTTCACCCCGCCCGCCACCCTGACCCCCCTGGACGTGGAGTTCCTCCTCAACTCCTTCGACAAAGCAACCCTCGACCTGGTCGCCCGTTCGGCCAGGATGCCGGAAGGCGGTAGCAACTGATGCGGCACGTGGAACTGGACGCGGTGGTCGTGGGCGAGAGCGCCCAGGCCGTCTACGAGTCCCTCGCGAGGTTCGACCGATTCCCCGAACTGGCCCCGCACGTCAGCTCCACCACCGTGCACGGCACCCCGACCGCGAAGGAGGCCGCCTCCAGCTGGGAACTGCACTTCCGCAGCGGCCTGCTGCGCTGGACCGAGACCGACCACTTCGCCCGCGACGAGGGAGAGATCCGCTTCGAGCAGAGCGAGGGCGACTTCGACACCTTCACCGGCAAGTGGGCCTTCACCCAGCAGGGCGCCGACGTGGGCGTGCACTTCGAGGTCGACTTCGACTTCGGCATCCCCAGCCTGCAGGGCATCCTCGACCCGATCGCCGAACGCGTCATCAAGGAGACCGTGGCCTGGGCCGTCACCGGCCTGTTCGAGCACACCCGGCTGCGCGGCGACGTCGAACTGGGCACGCCCGCCGACGCCGCCGCCGTCTGAGAAGAAGGGCGTGACCTCATGGACCAGGCCAACCCCTTCGAGACCCCGCGCACCTTCGCCCTGCACCGGGCGGAGTACCTGGTCGCCTTCGCGGCCTCCACCGCGGCGATCATCGTCAACTTCGGCGACATCCGCTGGCCGGTGTGGATCGCGCTGTTCCTGTA
The DNA here is from genome assembly GCF_000414115.1 of Streptomyces aurantiacus JA 4570. Taxonomy (GTDB): domain Bacteria; phylum Actinomycetota; class Actinomycetes; order Streptomycetales; family Streptomycetaceae; genus Streptomyces; species Streptomyces aurantiacus_A. The sequence goes on along the minus strand of NZ_AOPZ01000149.1, from coordinate 456 downwards.
CATCGACGTGATCGGCTATCTGCCGGGCGCGATCGCCTTCAAACGCAGCGGCGGCCGGCCCATCTCCAAGGTCTACTACGTGCTCTACAACGTGATGCACAGCCTGATCACGCAAGGAGCCGTCGTCGCCCTGTGGTGCCTGACCATCGGCCCCGAGTGGGCGCTGCTGGCCATCCCCTGGCACCTCAGCGGGGACCGGGGACTGTTCGGCAACTTCATGAAGTCCTTCGCGCTGCCCTATGAACCAGTGGCCCAGAAGGGCTATCTGCGCCTCCTGGACGACCTGCGCCTGGCGCACCCCAAGCCCGTCGCGCACACCTTCGACCCGGAGCCGGTGGGCCACATCCCGCCCGCACCCCCGGCCGGCCACACCAGCCACACGGACCGCGCCGAGCGCGCCGATGACGCCCGCCCGGTGTCCCCGGCCGCCCGCTGACCCCGCCCCGCCCCCGCCCC
>NZ_AOPZ01000148.1 GCF_000414115.1 Streptomyces aurantiacus JA 4570 | reverse complement strand
GGGCGGCGGCGGGGGTGGTGGCGGCGTCCCCGCCACGTACCGGGACTACCGCATCCGGCGCTCCCGCCAGGAGCGCTGGGACCGTAGGTACCGGCGCACGCACCCGACGCCGCAGTCGCGCCGCCGGTAACGCCCGAACGACCGACAACGCCCGGACCACCGGCGACGCCCGGACGGGCCCACCGGCGACGCCCCGGCCGTCGGCCACGGCCGGGCGACCCGCGCCCCCACCCGGTACGACTACTCACCCCCCGGAGTGACAACGCGATTGCCCGGGCGGCCGCTGGGGAGTGTGCGCATGCACTGTGCGCCGAACCAGTCCCAGGAGCCGCCCGCATGCGCCACGAAGCCGCCTCACGAGTAGCCGGGGCGCGGGCCGAGCGGCCCCCGCGCCCGCTCGCGCGCCCCGGCGCACCTCTCCTCCCCCGGCCGTCCCACCTGCCTCGGCCGTCCCGCCTGCCCCTCATGGCAATGGCCCTCCTGACCGCCCTGGCCTCCCTGGCCGTCGGCTGCTCGGCCCCGCCGTCCCGTACGTCGGAGCTGCCGCCGAACGACATCATCAAGACGGCACAGCGCAAGCTCACCGAAACCTGTCTGACCCGGCAGGGCCTGACGCCGCCGCACCCCGGCAGCCGCCCGCCGTCCCGGGCCGAGCAACAGCGGGTGACACGCGCCCTGTTCGGCACCGGCCGCACCGAGCTCTCGCTGACCCTGCCCACCGGCTACTCGGTCCGCGCGCACACCGACGGCTGCCTGGCCGAGGCCCAGCGCACGCTCTACGGCGACCAGCGCCGCTGGTTCCGCGTCTCGACGGTGGTCAACAACCTCAAACCGGAGGCCGCGTTCCGCAAGGAGCCGCTCACCGAGGTCCGCACCCGGCACCACGGTGAACTCGCCGAGTGGCGCCGCCTGCGGGCCCGAGCCGTGATCAACGCGAAGGCCCACCTTCAGGCGGACCCGCCCCGGGCCGCGCGCTAGCGCGGTAGTCCCGTGGCGTCATGCCGGTGGCGTGCCGGAAGTGGCGACGGAAGCTCGCCGACGAGCCGAACCCCACGCGGGCGGCGATCTCTTCGATCGTGGCGTCGGCGTCCTGTTCAAGGAGGTGCCGGGCGCGGTCGAGGCGGGCGCGCAGCAGGTACTGGAGCGGGCTGAGGCCGGTGTGCGCGCGGAAGCGGCGGTTCAGGGTGCGGACGCTGAGGCGGGCGTGCGCGGCGATGTCGGCGAGCGTGAGCGGCCGGTCCAGGCCCGCCTCCAGCCACCGGACGGTCGGCCCGAGGCCCCCCGTCCCGGCGCGTGCCCGGTCGAGTTCGTCCCGCGCGGCACCGGCCTCGTCGTACACGGGCAGGACGAGCCGGCGCGCGGTCGCGGCCGCCGCGGCGCGGCCGTGGTCCTCCTCGACGAGCCGCAGGTAGAGGTCGAGGCCGCCGAGGAACCCGGCCGACGTGCGGAACGGCCCGTCCACGACGAGGGTCCCGGCCGGGTCGACGTCCACCCGGGGGTGGCGCGCGGCCAGTTCGGGCACGTGGCTCCAGACGGTGGTGGCGCGGCGGCCGTCGAGGAGCCCGGCCGCGGCGAGCGTGAAGGTGCCGGTGCCGACGGCGGCGACCCGGCTGCCCCGGTCGACGGCGCGGCGCAGGGCGGCGGCCACGCCCGGCGGCGGGTCGGCGCCCAGCCCCTGGTGGCCGGGAACGACCACCGTGTCCGCGCCCTCCAGCCCCTCCAGTCCCTGGTCGGCGGTGATGGTCATGGGGGCTGGCTCGGCGGTGGTGACGGTGCGCGGGACGGCGCAGATCCGCAGCGTGTACGCGGAGCGCGGGGCGCTGCGGGCGACGGCGTCCAGGACCAGGCCGGGGGTGGTGAGCTGGTGGGCGGGGAGGCCGTCGAGGGCGAGCAGCGCGATGACCGACATGGTCGGAGTATCCGTCGGGTACGGCGGTCCGGGCGCCGAACGGGGCAGCCACGCGGGTACGAGGCCGCCCCGGACAGGCGGTTTCAGCGCTGCTCGCCGACCGCCTTGCCGCTCGTCCTGCCGATCGTCTTGTCGATCCAGCCCTGGTACGCGGCGACGGAGGTGTAGATCCCCGGGCCGCCCGCGCACTTCGGGTCGACGGCCGCGTCGCCGTCGCCGGACGTGGCCCCGACGAGCTGCCAGCGGCCGCCGACGCGCTGGATCTGCGGGCCGCCGGAGTCGCCGTTGCACGCCATGGCGCCGGGCACCCTGCTCTGCGTACACAGCTCCGTACTGCCCTTGATGTCCAGGCACTTGGCGGCCGGGGCCCGCCGGGTGTCCAGCTGCTTGAGCCGCTCGGAGAACTTCCACTCCTCGGGCTCGGTGGCGTCGACCGTGGTGCCGAAGCCGAGGATCCGGGTGTGCGCGCCGGGCCGCGGGGCGTGGTCGGCGATCCGGATCGGGGCTTGGCGGACGACGGGACGGTCCAGGCGGAGCAGCGCGATGTCGTCGAAGGAGCGCCGGTCACCGCCGATGTCGTAGCGGGGGTGGACGACCTTCTTGACGATGGTGCGCACCGTGCCGCCGGAGTGCAGCCGGTCGCTGCCGACGCGCACCGTCCCGTCCGGTGTGGCCTTGAAGCCGTCCTGCGCGCAGTGCGCGGCGGTCACCACCCACCGCGGGGCGATCAGGGTGCCGCCGCACACCCCCGCCAGGGTGCTCCCGTCCTCCTGCTCCAAGGTCATCGGGATCGACACCATGAACGGGTACGTTTCCGTGGCGTCCTGCCCGCCCACGACGGCGTGGGCGCTGCCGCTCAGGCCGGCGGCGCACAGGACGGTGGCGGCGCCGACGGCTCCGACGCCGCCGAGCAGGCGTCGCAAGGGGCGTCGTCGCGGGCGTCGCAGCGGGCGGGACGGAGCGGTCGGGTGAGCCTGAGCAGACATGGAGGTGCCCTTCGCGTGTGCATGACGGATGGTGCGGTGGGTCGCGGGTCGCGCTACCCGGGTCGCGGGTCGCGCGTTCGTATCCGGAGCGGAACAGGTGAGCTGACCTGCACCGTTCTCCGCAGCGCGTGCCCTCATCCTCCGTGCGTCCGCCAGGGCGGAAAAAGCCCCCTGATGCCACCCTGGGCTAAATTCTGGCCATGTCAGTGGTCGCGCTGCTAGCGCTCGACGGGGTCCCGGCCCACCAACTCAGCACCCCGGGGCTGCTGTTCGGCGCGGCCTCGCGCGCGTACTACCGCCGCCCGCCGTACGAGCTGCGCGTCTGCGCCGCCGCGAGCACGGTCAGGACGGCGGGCCCGGCGGTCATGACGGTGACCGCCGATCACGGCCTCGACGGTCTTCCGGACGCGGCCACGGTCATCGTCACGGGATACGCGAGCTGCCCCGCCCCGCCCCCGCCCGACGTGCTCGACGCCCTGCGCGCGGCTTCCGCCCGGGGCAGCCGGCTGGCCGCGATCGGCACCGGCACCTTCGCCCTGGCGGCAGCCGGGCTCCTCGACGGCCGGCGCGCCACCACGGCCTGGTCGCACGCGCCCGAACTGGCCCGCCGGCACCCGCGGATCGAGGTCGATCTCGGCGACTGGCCCGTCGCGGACGGCCCGTTCCTCACCTCCTCCGGAGTGCTTGGCGGCAAGGACCTCTGCGTACGGATCATCGAGGAGGAGCACGGCGAGCAGACCGCGAGGGAGGCCGACCGCCATCTCTTCCTGATGCTCCCGAACCCGGCGGAGGCCCTGCGCGCCGACACCCGCCCCGGCTCCGACCCCGCCCCCGGCCCCGACTTCACCGCCGACCCCACCGCGACCTGGCTGGAGGCCAACCTCCACCGCCCGCTGACGCTTTCGGACATCGCGGGCCACACGGGAAGCAGCGTCCGCAGCCTCACCCGCCACTTCCGCGCGCACACGGGCCTCACCCCGCTCCAGTACCTCCTGCGCGCCCGCATGCGACGGGCCCAGTGGCTCCTGGAACACACGGACATCCCCGTGGAACAGATCCCGGCCACCACGGGCCTGGGCACCCCCGCCAACCTCCGCCACCACTTCCACCGCTTCAACGGCACCACACCCACCACGTACCGCGCGGCCTTCCGCACTCTGGTGGGCATCTTCGCGCCGGAAGCACCGGAAGCACCGGAGACTCCAGAAACCCCGGAAAGCGGGACAGCCCCGCACCCCCTCTGACAAGGGAATGCGAGGCTGTCCCGCTGATCATCCTGGTGGGCGCGGACGGTTTCGAACCGCCGACATTCGCCTTGTAAGGGCGACGCTCTACCCCTGAGCTACGCGCCCGGAATGTGCCGACAGCCTACCTTGCCGGTGGCCCTGCGCCGCAAACCCGTATGGAGGTCAGGGGCGGGGACCCCCGAGGCCGCCGGGGGATAGCCCCACCGTGGATCCGGTGGCCGCCCGGATCCCCTGGGAGGCGGGCAGTTCGTACGGTCGTCGTGTGCTCGCGGCAACGGCTGCGGGGAGGCAAGGAAACAGGGGGAGAACGTCATGACCGTCCGCAGCCGGCGTCCGCGTGCGCGGGGTATGCGTGTCCTGGTCGGGGTGGGGGCGACGGCGGTCGCCGTCGGGATGGTCGCGGCGTGCGGGGCCAGCGCCGAGGACGACTCCGAACCGGAGCAGCGGTCCTTCGCGCTGCCGGGGCGCACGCTCACCGTGGACTCGAAAGACTCGGCCCTCGAGCTCGTCGTGTCCGACGACGCGAAGGCCGCGGACGTGCGGGTGACGCGGTGGTTCGACGGGCGGACCGTGATCGGGGAGAGCCCCGAGGTCAAGTGGAAGATGGACGGGGACCGGCTCACGTTCCGCACGGAGTGCAGCGGCGTCATCAGCAACTGCTCCGCCAAGCACCGCGTCGTCGTGCCGCGCGGCGTCGCCGTGACCGTCCTCAACAACGACGGCAAGGTGACGGCCACCGGGTTCCGGGAGCCGCTGAAGGTGCGTACGTCGGACGGGTCCGTGACCGTGCGGGACGCCCGCGGGCCGCTCGACCTGCGCAGCGTCGACGGCTCCGTCCGGGCCGAGGGCGTCACGTCGAAGCGGATCAGCGCCGCGTCGAAGGACGGCTCCGTGCAGCTCCGGCTCGCCGCCGCGCCCGACCGGCTCCAGGCCCGCAGCCAGGACGGGTCCGTGACCGTCGCGCTGCCCGTCGCGAAGGGCGGCGGGGGCGGTGGCGCGGCCTCGTACCGCGTGGACACCGAGGCCGTCGACGGCGGCGCCGACGTCTCCGTTCCGCGCGACACCCGCAGCCCGCACCACGTCTCCGTGCGGAGCGTCGACGGCAACGTCACAGTGCGCAGCGCGAACTGACCGGCCCGTGTGTTCGTCCTCCACCGGTGGGAGAATGACACCGGCAGGGCGAACAGCACGGGAGAGGGATAGTGACGGCGACACCTCCGCGGCCGTACACAAGGGACAGATGGACGTCGTTGGCGGTGTCCGCCGCGGATGCCGTCGTCTCACGCTGCGACGCCGCGGTCCAAGGTGTCCTGGGCGGACGTGGGGTCCTGGGCGGACGTGGGGCCCCGCGCGGACGTGAGGTCCCGCGCCCCGTCCGGCAGGTCGCCCGTCCGGCCAAGTCCTCAGGGTCCTCCGGGCCCTCCGGCCCCCTCCGCGGCGCCGTCGCCCTCGTTCTCCTGCCCCTTCCCGTACTCCCCCTGCTCGCCGCCGCCCTGCCCGCCTCCTTCGCCGGAGGCGGCACGCGGCGCTGGTTCGGCGGGCGCGGCGAGAGCGTGCGGGCCGAGGCGCAGGCCGCGAAGGACGCCGCCGCGGCCGCGTTCTACGAGCTGGACACCGCGCAGCGCGACCTGCGGATCTCCATCGAGACCATCGCCGCCGTCGACTCGTCGCCCGCCGCGCAGCGGGCCGCGTCCGACTTCGAGGCGATCGGGCGGCGCATCGACGAGGTGAGCCACCAGTACATCACCGCCGTGGACGCCCACGACCTCGACCGCGACGACCTGGACGCGTCCGCGGCCGCGCGCGCCCGCGCCGAGCTGACCCGGGCCAAGGAGGCCCTCGGCACCGCCAAGCAGGAGCTCGACCGGTTCTCGCAGGGGCTCACGCCGCTGCTCGACAAGGCCGAGACCCAACTGGCGCGCCTGGCCCCGGCCGTGGAGCGCGCCCGGCAGACCCTGCTCGCCGCGAGCAACGCGCTCGACGCGGTGCGGACCGCCGGCCTGAAGGCCGATGACCTCGCCGGGCGGCTGGCCGCGCTCGCGCCCGAGCTGACCAAGCTCAACCAGGGCGCGGGGCGGCACGGCGTCGCCGACACCCTGCAGCGTGCCGACCGGGTCGTGCGGGACGCCGAAGCCGTCCGCGCCGAGGCCGAGCGGCTGCCGGAGCGGGCCCGCGAGATCGACCGGCGCCTGGTGTCGCTGCGTACCCGCGCGCAGGCCCTGACCACCCGCAGCGAGCAGGTGCAGCCGATCCTCAGCGAGCTGCGGCGCCGCTTCACCGCGGCCTGCTGGCAGGACCTGCAGCGGGTGCCGGAGCAGGCCGACGAGAACGTGCGGCAGGCCGAGACCAAGCTGAAGGAGGCCCAGCGCGCCCGCGAGGACCAGCGCTGGCCGGACGCCACGGCACTCCTGTCCACGGTGCGGGCGCTGCTGAACTCCACCGACGAGGCGGTGTCCGCCGCCGGCGACCGGCTGCGGCGCCTGAACGCCGTCGCGAAGGACCCGGGGGCCGAGATCGAGCGCACCCGCTTCGCCGTCCGCGACGCCCAGCGCCTGGCCATGACCGGCCGCCAGAAGCCCGACCCGCGGCACGCCCGCCCCCTCGACGACTCGGTGGCCCGCCTGGACCGCGCCGTCGCCGCGCTGGACGGCCGCCACCCCGACTACTGGCACTTCCTGACCGAGACGGAGGCCGTGCGCACGGCCGTCGCGCGCGTGGTCGCCCAGATCCGGGAGGAGCGGGGGCAGGGGGCGTAGCGGCGCTCTTGTTGGCGGTCGGTGGTTCCTGGGCGGATCCTGGAGATGCGTCTGTACGTACGTCACGTACGTAGCTGTACGTCGTCTCACCGGGCCTCCGCGCGCACGAAGGAGGCGGACATGGCCACGCACGCAGTTCACCCCGGCCCCCGGTCCAAGAGCCGCAAACGGCGCGTCAGGCTCGACGAGCACCTGCCCGTCGACCACCGGCTGAGCCGGATCTACCGCTTCGGCGCGGGCCTGATGGGCCTGGTCCTGCTCGCCTTCGGCATCCTCGGCCTGATCGACAGGGTCGGCTTCTTCGACACCGGCGGCGACGAGGTCGCGGGCCTGAACACCAACGGGGCGCTGAGCGTCCTGTCGATCTGCGTCGGGCTGCTGCTGTTCGCCGGGATGGTGGTCGGCGGCAACTTCGCGTCGACGCTGAACATGATCCTGGGCATCGCCTTCATCCTGAGCGGATTCGTCAATCTCGCCCTGCTGGAGAGCAGCTTCAACTTCCTCGCGTTCCGCATCCAGAACGTGCTGTTCAGCTTTGCGGTCGGGGTGCTGCTGATGTTCTTCGGGATGTACGGGAGGGTGAGCGCGACGCTGCCGCACGACAACCCTTACTGGAAGGCGCGGCATCCGGAGGGGACGCCGGTGGTGCGGCGGGCGTCGGGCCGTCGGGGCCGCTGAGGCGCGGCGGGTTCCCTGAGGCGCGGCCGGGGCGCTGTGCGAGCCTGGGGGCATGGTCGACTTCATGCAGGAGCTGCGGGCCCGGCGGCTCGTGGCCATCGTGCGCGGTGCGGACGCGGAGGCGTCGTTCCGTACGGTGATGACGCTCGTCGAGTCGGGTGTACCGCTGGTCGAGGTGTCGCTGAGCGGCGCCGACGCGCTCGGCGTGCTGCGGCGGGCGCGGGCCGAGCTGGGGCCGGACGCGTGGCTGGGCGCGGGCACGGTCCTGACGGCGGACGACGCG
>NZ_AOPZ01000147.1 GCF_000414115.1 Streptomyces aurantiacus JA 4570 | reverse complement strand
GTCGTCGGCATCGGCTGCCGCTTCCCGGGCGCGCCCGACCCGGACAGCTACTGGCGGCTGCTGCGCGACGGCCGTGACGCGATCACCGGGGTGCCGCGCGGCCGCTGGGACGCAGGGCGGGTCGCCGCGCCGGACTTCGGCGGATTCCTCGACGGCGTCGAGGAGTTCGACGCCCGCTTCTTCGGCCTGTCGGCGCGCGAGGCCGCCCGCATGGACCCGCAGCAGCGGCTGCTCCTGGAGACCGCCTGGCAGACCCTGGAGGACGCGGGCAGGGACCCGGCGTCGTTCGCGGGCAGCGCCACCGGCGTGTTCGTCGGCATCAGCAGCCACGACTACACCGAGCTGCAGATGGGCCGCCTGGACACGGTCGACGTGCACGGCGCGACCGGCAACGCGCACGCCATCGCCGCCAACCGGCTGTCCTACGCCCTCGACCTGCGCGGCCCCAGCCTGGCCCTGGACACGGCGTGCTCGTCGTCCCTGACGGCCGTGCACCTGGCCTGCGACAGCCTGCGGCGCGGCGAGTGCGCGACGGCGCTCGCGGGCGGCGTGAACCTGATGCTGACGCCCGGCCTGTCGGTGGCGTTCGCGGACGGCGGGATGCTGTCGGCGGACGGGCGCTGCCGTACGTTCGACGACGCGGCGGGCGGCTATGTACGCGGTGAGGGCGCGGGGTTGGTGTGCCTCAAGCCGCTGTCGGCCGCCCTCGCCGACGGCGACCGCGTGCACGCCGTGATCAGGGGCTCGGCCACGGGGCACGGCGGGCGCAGCAACGGCCTCACCGCGCCGAAGGGCTCCGCCCAGCGCGCCGTCGTCGAACAGGCCCTGGCCCGGGCGGAGTTGAGCGGCAAGGAAGTCGACTACGTCGAGGCGCACGGCACCGGGACGCCGCTCGGCGACCCCGTCGAGTGGGAGGGGCTCGCGGCGGCGTACGGCATGGGCCGCCCCGACGGCGCCCGCTGCCTGGTGGGCTCGGTCAAGACCAACATCGGGCACCTGGAGGCGGCCGCGGGCATCGCGGGCCTGATCAAGGCGGCGTTCGTCGTGCGCGACCGCGAGGTGCCGCCGACGCTCCACCTGACCACGCCCAACCGCCGGCTCGACTGGCACGGCTCGGGCCTCGACGTACCCACGCGGCTGACGGCCCTGCCGGACGAGGGCCCGGTGCGGGCCGCCGTCAGCTCCTTCGGGTTCGGCGGCGCGAACGCGCACGTGGTCCTGGAGTCCCCGCCGGAGCCCGCGCCGCCGGAAACGGCGTCGGAAGCGCCGTTCGCGCGGCCGGTGCACGCCCTGTGCCTGTCCGGCCACACCCCGACCGCCCTGACGACGCTGGCCCGGCGCTGGCGCACCCACTTGGCCGCCCACCCTGAGGCAGCCGTGGGCGACTTGTGCCGGGCCGCCCACACCGGCCGGGCCCGCCTCGCGCACCGCGCGGTCGTCGTCGGCGGGTCGGCCGGCGAGCTCGACGCCGGGCTCGACGCGCTGGCCCGCGGCGAGGCGTCGACGGCCGTCGCCCGCGGCACGGCGGGCCATGGGCCCGAGCCGAAGGTGGCGTTCCTGTTCAGCGGCCAGGGCACGCAGTACACCGGCATGGGCAAGGGGTTGTACGACACGCACGCCCCGTTCGCGCGGACCGTCGACCGGGCGGACGCCGTCGCGGACCGTCGACCGGGCGGACGCCGTGCTGCGCCCGCACCTCGAAGTCCCCCTGACCGAGCTCCTTTTCACGGACGGCGGGACCGAGCGGCTGCGGGCGACGCGGTACTGCCAGCCCGCCCTCGTGGCCCTCGAAGTCGCCCTCGCCGAGCTGTGGCTGTCGCTCGGCGTGCGGCCCGCCGCCGTGCTCGGGCACAGCGTGGGCGCGTACGCCGCCGCGTGCGTGGCCGGGGCGATGAGCTTCGAGGACGCCCTCACGCTTGCCGCGACGCGCGGGCGGCTCATGGACGAACAGCCCGGCGACGGGGCGATGATCGCCTGCCTGGGCGACGCGGAGACGGTGCGCGGCGTGGCATCGGGGTTCACCTCGCTGTCGGTCGCCGCCGTCAACTCGCCCACCCACCTGGTGCTTTCGGGCGAGCGGGCGGAGGTCGAGCAGGCACGCGCGGCGCTGGTGGAGCGGTCGGTCGTCGTCAAGCCGCTGGCCGTGTCCCACGCCTTCCACTCCGCGCTGATGGCGGGCGCCGCCGGGCCGTTGCGCGCTGCGGCCCGCTCGGTGCGCTTCGCCGAACCGGTCGTCCCGTGGGTGTCGGACGCCACCGGCGAGCCGGTCGGCCGCGTCGACGCCGACGCGCTGGTGGACCACCTCCTCGGCACGGTGCGCTTCGCCGACGGCTTCGCGACGCTGCGCCGGCTCGGCTGCACCGCGTTCGTGGAGGCGGGACCGCACCCGACGCTGCTCGGCCTCGGCCGCGCGACGACCCCGGCCGACGCGGGTCCCGCGCTGTGGCTGCCGTCGCTGCGGCGGGGCCGGGCCGGGGCTGTGCCGGGCGCGGCGGGCGACTGGGAGACACTGCTCCAGTCCCTGGGGCGACTGCACTGCGCGGGCGGCACGGTGGACTGGGCGGCGCTCGACGCAGGGCGGCGGGGGCCTCATGTGCCGGTGCCGCACGCGGTGTTCGAGCGGGAGGCGTACTGGTTCACGCCGCCGGAGGGGGCGGCCACCACGGGTGCGGGCGCGCTGCTGGAGGGCGCGGGCTCGGACGCGCTGCCGGAGGGTGCGGCCACGGGCTCGGCCAGGCGCCAGGACGCGGGCGCCCCACGGGACGTACCCCTCACGGAAGCGTCGTCGGAGGCGGGCCGTGCCATCACCCCGGCCCTCGCCCCGCCGACAGCGTCGGCCCAGGCCGTGCCTGCCCCGGCCGGCCGCCAAGAAGTGTTCGCGCAGGTGTCCCTCGTCTGCGGCCACCCCGTCGCGCACATCCCGCAGGACGCCCGGCTGGGCGCGGACCTCGGCTTCGACTCGCTGATGCGTACGGAGCTGGAGCGCGCCCTGACGCGGCGGTTCCCCGGGCAGCTGAACGGCAACCGCGAGCGGCTGCCGGAGGACCCCACGGTGGGGCAGCTCGCCGAACTGCTCGAAGGCGCCGCGCCCGTGGCCGACGGCACGCACTTCGCCGACGTCCTGCCGTCGGCGGCCCACGCCACGCCGTCACCCCCCGCGCCCGGTCCCGCCCCCGAAGACACCCCCGCCCCCGCCGTCCGGCAGGAGCGCGTCTTCGAGGAGTGGCCCGAGTACGCGGAGCTGCAGGGGCGGCTGGCGCAGGCCACCGCCGACGGTGACAACCCCTATGGGCGCACGCACGAGGGGTTCAACGGCGGCCGCTCCACCGTCGACGGCCGACCCGTGCTCAACTTCTCCGCCTTCAACTACCTTGCCCTGTCCCACCATCCCCGCGTCCGCGAGGCCGCGCGCGCCGCCGTCGACCGGTACGGCACGTCCTGCTCGGCGACTCCGCTGCTGTTCGGCGAGACGCCGCTGCACCATCAACTCGACGCGGAGATCGCCTCGTTCCTCGGTACCGAGGCCGCGATCGTCTTCGCGGGCGGGCACGCCACGAACGTCGCGACCATCGGGCACCTCTTCGGCCCCGAGGACCTGATCCTGCACGACGAGTGGATCCACGACAGCGCGGTGCGCGGCAGCGTCCTGTCGGGCGCGCGGCGCAGGTCCTTCCCGCACAACGACTGGCGCGCCCTCGACCGGATGCTCGGCTCCTCGCGGGCGCGGGCGCGCCGGGCCCTCGTCCTGATCGAGGGCGCGTACAGCCAGGATGGCGACCTGCCCGACCTGCCGAAGTTCATCGACGTGAAGAAGCGGCACGGCGCGATGCTCATGGTCGACGAGGCCCACTCGCTCGGCGTGCTGGGGCGCACCGGCCGCGGCATCGGCGAGTACTTCGGCGTCGACCGCGCCGACGTCGACCTGTGGATGGGCACGCTCAGCAAGGCCGTCGGGAGCCTCGGTGGCTATGTCGCGGCGCGCCAACCACTCGTGGAGTACCTGAAGTTCACTGCTCCGCTGCACATCTTCAGCACCGGCATATCGCCCGCCAACACCGCCGCCGCCCTGGAGGCGCTGCGGGTGCTGCGGGGTGAACCGGATCGGGTGGCGCGGCTGCGGCACCTCGCCGAGCACTTCCGCGACTCGGCGCGGGCCCGGGGGCTCGACATCGGCGTGTCGCGCGCCTCGGCGGTGGTCCCGGTCGTCATCGGCGGCTGGGAGGAGACCATGGCGCTCTCCAACGCCCTGCTCCGCCTCGGCGTCAACGTCATGCCGATCGGCTACCCCGCCGTCCCGCGCGACGAGTGCCGCCTGCGCTTCTTCATCAACGCCGACCACACTGAACGCGAACTCGACCGCGCACTGGACCTGTTGGGGCGAGCCATGGCTGAACGCACGACGAACGGAACTCCGCGCACGGGGCCGCCGCAGCCCGAGGCGGCGCGGGAGGCGCCCTCCCCCGCCACCACTCCCTCCCTCGCCGCGACAACCGTCGCCGCGACGGCGCCCGCCGCCCCCGGCTCCGGCCCGTCCGCGCCGGACGTCCTCGTCGCCGGCGCGGGCGGCTTCATCGGCGGGCACCTCACCCGCCGGCTCGCCGAACGCGGCCACCGCGTGCGCGTCCTGGTGCGCGACGGCAGCGACCGCTCCGCCTTCGCGGGCGTCGACGTCGACGTGGCCGTAGGGGACCTCACCGACCCGGACAGCCTGCGCCGCGCGGCCGCCGGGGTGCGGCACGTGTACAACTGCGCGGGCCTGTCCGCGGACTGGGGGCCGTGGGCCGACTTCGAGCGGGTCAACGTCGACGGCGGCCGGAGCCTCGTCGAGGCCGCGGCGCACGCGGGCACGGTCGAGCGGTTCCTGCACGTGAGCACCACCGACGTGTACGGATACCCGGTCCGCCCGTGCGACGAGGAGACACCGCCGCGCGACATCGGCCTGCCGTACAACCGCAGCAAGCTCCTCGGCGAGCGGGCCGTGCGCGCGGCGGCCGCCCGCGCGGGCCTGCCGCTCACCGTGGTGCGCCCGGTCAGTGTGTACGGGCCGCGCAGCAAGGACTTCGTCGTCGAGATCGCGACGCTGCTCCTGCGCCGGCAGATGGTCCACATCCGCGGCGGCGACGTCCCCGCCGGGCTGCTGTACGTGACCAACGCGACCGACGCCATGATCGCCGCCTGCGTGGCCGAGGCCGCCGCGGGAGGCACGTACAACCTGCGCGACCCCGACCGCACGACATGGCGCGAGTACGTCGGGGCGCTGGCCCGCGGCCTCGGCGTCAAGCCGCCCGCCCTGAGCCTGCCCGCGCCGGTGGCGCGCGGTGTCGCGACGGTGTCGGAGGGGCTTTACGGGGCGCTGCGGATCAAGGCGCGCCCGGTCCTCACCCGGCACGCGGTGCACCTCTTCGACCGCGACCAGTCGTACGCGATCGACCGGGCCCGCGACGACTTCGGGTTCAAGAGCGAGGTGGGCTTCGAGGAGGGGGTGCGGCGCACGCTCGCCTGGCTCGACTCGCCCGAGGGGCGCGCACGCGTGCCCCGCTGACGCGCCCGCCGCCCGCCGGACCGCCCGCACCCGAGAGGAACCCGAAGTGCCCATCACCGAGCGGCCACCAGCAGAGTCCCACGCCTGGTTCACGGGACCCGGCTTCGGGTCCGGCCCAGAGCTCACCGGGCCGGAGGCCACCCCCGCCGCCACCCGCCTGATCTGCTTCAGCTACGCGGGCGGCACCCCTTCCGTCTACCGCGACTGGCCGTCCCGGCTCGGCCCAGGCGTCACCGTCGTACCGGTGCTGCTCCCGGGGCGCGGGCTGCGGCTCGACGAGGTGCCGTACACCGACATGGCCCCGCTGGCCCGCGACGTGACCGACGCGCTGCTCGCGGCCGGGCACGTCGACGACTACGCCCTGTTCGGGCACAGCATGGGCGCGCTGCTCGCCTACGAGGTCGCCTGCGCGCTGCGCGACCGGGGGCGGCCCGGGCCCCGGCACCTGTTCGTGTCCGGCAGCAAGGCCCCGCACCTGTACGGCGGCCCGGAGGACCAGGGGCTCGGCGACGACGACCTGCGTCAACTGGTGGGCGACCTGGGTGCGTTGGCGCCCGACGACTGGGTGGGCCGCTCCTACCTGGAGCGCAGGCTGCCGGTGCTGCGCGCCGACCTCACGCTGTGCGCACGCTACCGCTGGCGGCCGCGCCGCCCGCTCGACTGCCCGATGACCGCGTTCTCCGCCGCCGGCGACCCGATCGCGCCGTCGGCCCACGTCGAGGCGTGGCGGGCGTACACCTCCGCCTCGATGCTGCACCGCCGGGTGCCCGGCGGCCACTTCTACCTGAACGGACCCGCACGGCTTCCGCTCCTTCGTGAGCTGCGCGCCGAACTCACCCGTACCGCACTCACCCGTACCGCCGAGGAGAGGAACCCCTCATGGACCTGCTGAGCCTGGCCAGGGCCGTCAAGAACCGGGCGCAGGAGCCGTTCACGGACCTGGCCGCGATCGCGCGGATCGTCGCGGACCCGCGGCTCCCGCTGCTGCTCGTACTGAACCGGACGCTGTTCACGCCGCTGTACCGGGCCTCGTTCCTCGCCGCCGCCGCGGGCTCCGGCGTGCTGCGCTGCATGGCGACGCGCCCGTGCGACCTGGAGAGCCTCGCCGAGCACCTGGGGACCCGGCCCGAGGACCGGCAGCGGCTGCGCGCCTGGCTGGACGTCGGGGTGCGCCTCGGCGAACTGGACCGGCGCGAGGGCTGCTACCTGCTGAAGAGCCGTACCGCCAAGGCCCTCGCGCAGGTGGGCAACGACGCCGTCGCCGCGGCCCTCGAAGAGCTGCTGCGCTTCCATGTGCCGGCGCTGCGCGACGCCCCGCGGATGCTCAAGGACGGCAGCCGCTTCGAACTGTCCGACCAGGACGGCCTGGTCATCGCCCGCTCCTCGCTGGTGGTGCGCGGCTTCGTCGAGGAGGCCATCGGCCGGACCCTGCCGCGCACCACGCCGGTGCGCCTCCTGGAGGTCGGCTGCGGCAGCGGCACGTACGTGCGGTACGCGGCCGGGCTCAACCCGCGCCTGACGGCCCTGGCCGTCGACCTCCAGGCCGAGGTCGCCGAGCAGGCGGCGAAGAACATGGCGCAGTGGGGGCTCGCCGACCGCGTCGAGACCCGCCAGGGCGATCTGCGCACGCTGGACCTGCAACCGCAGTTCGACGTGGTGACGCTGCACAACAACATCTACTACTTCCCGCAGGAGCAGCGCGCCGAAGTCCTCGCGCGCGCCCGCTCGTTCCTCGCCCCGGGCGGCACGCTGCTGCTCACCTCCTCGTGCCGGGGCAGCGGCACGCTCGGCCTGGAAGTGCTCAACCTGTGGTTCGAGTACGCCGGTTTCGGCGGTCCCCTGCCGCGCGAGGACGAGCTGCTCGGGCAGCTGCGCGAGGCGGGCTTCGACGACGCCCGGGCCACCCGGGTGCTGCCCGGCCAGGCGTTCCGCGCGTTCGTCGGCACCAACGCGGCGACGGGGCCCGTCGGTTCGCTCGCGGCCCGCGCCACCACCCCCACGACCGCCGAGGAGGCCGCGTCATGACGACGAAGGCAACCACCGACACGCCCACCGCCGACGACACCGCCACGGGCCCCGAGTCCGCACGGGCCGGTACTGACCACGCCGCCGGGCCGGCCGGCGCCCCGCACTCCGACCTGGTCGCCGTGCTCGGCCGCCCCCACACCGCCACAGCCGACGAACTCGGCGGCAAAGGGGCCCGGCTCGACGAGCTGACCGCGGCGGGCCTTCCGGTGCCGTCCGCGTTCTGCCTCACCACCGGCCTGTTCGACCTGTTCCTGCGCGAGAGCGGCCTCGCCGCCGAGATCCGCGCCGCCGAGGCCCGGGCCGAACCGGCCCTCACCGTGCGCGAGGCGATCCTCGCCCGGGACGTCCCCGAGCCGATCGCCCGCACGATCCTCGCGGCGTACGAGGACCTGGGCCGCCCCCGCGTCGCGGTGCGCTCCTCCGCGCCGCGCGAGGACTCCGCCGAGCGGTCCTTCGCGGGCCAGCACGACACGGTCCTCGACGTGTCGGGGGACGCGGCGCTGCTCGACGCGGTCAAGGTCTGCTGGGCCTCGCTGTGGTCGGACCGGGCGGCCGCCTACCGCTCGGGGCCGGGCCCCGCGGGCTCCATCGCCGTCGTGGTGCAGGAGATGGTGCCCGCCGACGTCAGCGGCGTCCTGTTCACGGTCGACCCGATCGGCGGCAGGCCCAACCGCCTGGTGGTGGAAGCCTGTTGCGGGCTCGGCGAGGGGCTGGTGTCGGGCCGGGTCTCCAGTGACTTCTTCGTCGTGGACGACCGTACGCTCGACGTCGTCGAGGAACGCGTCCGCTACAAGGTCACCAAGTGCGCCTCGCTCTCCCCCGGGCGCATCGGGATGACGAAGGTCGACGCCGCCGACCGGGACGCCCCCTGCCTGACCCGCGACCAGCTCGCGGCCCTCGCCCGGCTCGCCCTGGACGTGCGGGAGCGCTACGGCACCGAGCAGGACATCGAGTGGGCGATGCGCGACGGCACCCTGCACCTGCTGCAGGCCCGCCCGATCACCACCCGGCCCCGCCCCGAGACCTCCGACGACGCCCGCAGCCCCTACCTGCCCCAGCACCTGAGGGAGCTCCCGGACGCCACCCGGCACGGCACGCTGTGGTCCCGCATGGACATCGGCGAGATCTTCGTCGGCCTGATGTCACCGCTCGGCCTGAGCTTCGCCCGGCACTACCAGGACCATGTGCACGGCGACTGCGCGGCGGCCCTCGGCGTGCGCGACACCGGCGACGTCGGCCTGCACATGGGCTTCTTCCAGGGCCACGTCTACCTGAACATCTCCTACACCGCGTATCTGCTCGGCCAGGCCGTGCCCACCCGCGACCAGCGGCACTTCACCCGCCGCTTCGTCAGCGAGGAGGTGGACCTGGCGACGTACGAGAACCCCTTCGGCACCTTCCCCGGCGGCATGGCGGACCTGCTGTCCACGACGCACTGGCTGCGGGCCACCGGCAACGAGATGCTGGTGATGAAGGGCCGCGCCCGCGACATGGCCGAGGCCCGCCTGTACGAGTTCGACCGCGCCCGGCGCCTGGACCTGACCCGCATGGGCCGCCGCGAACTGGGCGCCGAACTCACCCGCTACCTCGACTACTTCCACGACGCGCACGTCGGCTACATGCCGTACTACATCAACGCGTTCGGGTTCTACGGCATCCTCACCGAGCTGTGCGCCAAGTGGCTCGGCTCCGCGGGCGACAACCTGCAGAACCGCATCAAGACCGACATGTCCAGCCTGCGTACGGTGGCGTCGGCGCAGGAGATCTGGAGCGTGGCGCAGGCCGCGAAGGCCAGGCCCCGGGTGATGGAGATCATCGAGGCGGCGCCGCTTGAGGAGGTCGCGGACAGGCTGCGCGCCGACCCGGACGGCGAGGCGTTCTGGCAGTCGCAGATGGAGCCGTTCCTGCGCGCCAACGGCACCCGGGGGCGCCAGGAGATGGAGCTCACCCATCAGCGCTGGATCGACGACCCGTCGTACATCTTCCAGATGATCCGCCGCTACGCCGCGGACGGCTTCACCGCCGACGACATCATGGGCCGCAGCCGCGCGCGCCAGGAGGGCGACACCCGCGCCGTCCTGAAGAAGCTGCCGCTGCCGCAGCGCAAGACCCTCGAGGGCCTCATCTCCATGTACGCCCTGTGCAGCGAGCTGCGCGAGACCACCCGGATGTCGATGATCACGTCGATCTGGCTGGTCAGGAACGTCGTGTACGAAGTGGGCCGGCAGCTGGTCGACGAGGGCGTGCTGCACTCCCTGGACGAGGTGGCCTTCCTGGACTTCGCCGACGTACGCGGCTACTTGGCCGGTGAGCTGCCCGCGCGCGAGGCGTTCTCGCGGCCCGTCATCGAGGAGCGGCGGCGCGTGCACGAGTACCACAACCGGCTGCCGGAGCCGCCGCTCACCTTCGTCGGCGAGCACGACAGCACCCGCGCGGCGCGGCCGGTGAAGGAAGGGACGCGCCTGGAGGGGCTCGGCTCGTCGCCCGGGCGGATCGTCGGCCGGGCCCGCATCGTCGAGGACCTGGTGTGGCAGGCCGACGAGTTCCAGGCCGGCGAGATCCTCGTCACCCGGCACACCGACGCGTCCTGGACGCCGCTGTTCGCCATCGCCGGCGGCGTCGTCACCGACATCGGGTCGATGCTCTCGCACAGCTCCATCGTGTCGCGGGAGTTCAACGTGCCCTCGGTGGTCAACACCAAGTACGCCACGCAAGTGATCAACACCGGCGACATGGTCATGGTCGACGGCGACACCGGTGTCGTCGAGGTCGTGGAGGGCTGAGAGCGCCGGACCACCCAAGGAAGGCAGGAAGTTCCTGATGATCCCGAATCAGTGGTATCCGATTCTGCGGACCGACGACATCAAACGCGACGCTCCGACCGGGGTGCGCCGCATGGGCGAGGAGCTGGTGCTCTGGCGCGATCTCGACGGCAACCTGGTGTGCCAGTCGGCGCGCTGCCCGCACAAGGGCGCGAACCTGGCCGACGGCCGCCTCGTGGGCAACTCGGTGGCCTGCCCGTACCACGGCTTCCGGTTCGGCACCGACGGGGCCTGCCGCCTGGTGCCGGCGCTCGGCTCGGAGGGCCGCGTGCCGGCGTCGTTGCGGGTCGACACCTACCAAGTGCGGGAGAAGTACGACCTGGTGTGGCTGTGGTGGGGCGACAAGCGCGCGAAGCTGCCGGAGATCGAGCTGCCGCACGAACTCGCGGAGCACCCGCGGCCGTACGAGACCATCACCTTCAGCCGCCCGGTCCACTACACGCGCTACATCGAGAGCCTGCTCGAGTTCTACCACGTGACGTTCGTGCACCGTGATCACTGGGCGAACATCATCGACTACACGTTCATGTACGGCAGTTGGCGCAAGCTCTGGATGGACGGGCGCGAGCGCTACATCGCCGCCAACAAGATCGTGAACCATCGCGTGGACGTCGAGGGCACGATCATCCGCAACACCTTCGACCAGTGCGAGGAGGGCAACCCCTCCAACTCCTGGCACTTCAACCTCATTTACCAGGCCCCGTGCATGACGCACGTGAAGCAGGGACTGCTGGAGGTCACGACCTGGCTCGTGCCCATCGACGAGCACCACACCCAGGCGATCATGCGGCTGTACGAGTACCCGCTGCTCAGGACGATGGTGCCGGTCAAGCCGCTGCGGCCGCTGATCCTGCGGCTTTCGCTGATGATGGAGCAGTACGTCCAGGACCAGCAGGACAACGACATCATGGCGCGCCAGGAGCCCAAGGTCAGCGAGCGCGGCGTGAACAAGTTCATCGCCGTCGACGAGATGAACGCCAAGTACCTCCAGATGCGCGACCGGTTGAAGGCGGAGGCACGCGCGGAGGCCGAGGCACGGGAGGCGGACCACTCGCCGGAGCCGGGAGCCGCCGACGGCGACGCCCCGGTGGCGGCCCCGGCGACGGGCGGCACCGGCACGAACGGCTCGGGCAACGGGGCCGCCAACGGCGGCGGCATCAGCGGCGGTAACGGCACCGGTGCCGGTGCCAAGCGGGCCAGGAAGGGCGCCCGCGCGGGCGGGCTCAGCAAGACCGCGCCCTGATCGCGGCGCGCGTTCCGGTGCCCACCGGCCGCCGGAACGTGCGCCCCTGGCGGGGTCAGGAGGAGGCGACCCGCAGCGACACCGTGCCCCCGGGGGCGCGCCCCGCGCCGTCCGTGAGGCCCGCGGTCAGGTCCGCCCACCACTGCTCGCCGTCCTCGATGCGGCGCAGCAGGATGCCCTCGCGCACCGCCCAGGGGCAGATGTCCGCCGACGCGATGCCCATGAGCTTCATGGCCGTGTGCCCGACGACCGCCCCGGCCAGGCTCTGCCCGGCCCGCGGCGCCGAGATCCCCGGCAGCCGCACGCGTTCGGCGGCCGGCAGCCGCGCGAGGCGGTCCTTCGCCCGGCGCAGCGCCGACCGGTCCAGGCGCCGGGGCACGAACGGCCCGTGCCGTCCGGGTGCCGCGCCCGTGAGACGCGCCAGCTGCTGGAACGTACGCGACGTGGCGACCGCCGTGTGCGGCCCCTCCCAGCGGATCCGCGCCGCCACGTCCCGCAGTTGGTGGCGCACCCTGCGGCGCAGCGCCTTGACGTCCTGCGGGGCGGGCGGGTCCTCGCCGTGCAGGTACTCGTGCGTGAGGCGGTTCGCGCCGAGCGGCAGCGACACCGCGAAGTCCGGCAGCCGCCCGCGCCCGAAGGCCACTTCGAGCGACCCGCCGCCGATGTCGAGCAGCACCAGCGATCCCGCCCGCCAGCCGAGCCACCGGCGGGCGCCGAGAAAGGTCAGCTCGGCCTCCAACTCGCCCGGCAGCGTGGTCAGTCCGACTCCGGTGCTCGCCCGCACGGCGTTCAGCACCTCCCTGCGGTTCGGCGCGTCCCGCACCACCGCGGTCGCGAAGGCCAGCGGGGGCTCGGCGCCCCAGCGCGCGGCCGTCACCGCGGCCGCGTCCACGGCACGCACGAGGTGCCGCACGGCCTCCTCGTCGAACGGCCCGCCGGGCTCGACCCGTTCGCAGAGCCGCAGCTTCCACTTCTCCGTGTGGACGGGCAGCGGTGCTCCGCCCGTGGCGTCCGCCACCACGAGGCGCACCGTGCGCGATCCCACATCCAGCACGCTCACTCGCATGAGCCCTCAGTACCCAGAGCACGTCGCGGCACGCACACGAATGAGACACCTCACGTTTTCCTGGGCGACTTGCCCACGCCATCTTGTCGCCATCTGGCAGTCGCGCAAGCCGTTTTCCGCCCCCTCTGCCCCTACCGTGGACACATGACCGCTTACGCCGCTCCACCCGACGATGTGCACGATCTGGTGCTGCGCGGAGGCCGGGTCCTGGACCCGGAGACCGGGCTCGACGCGCTCGCCGACGTGGCGGTGACGGGCGGCACGATCACGGCGGTCTCTCCCGCCTCCAGGGTCGCATCGGCCACGGTCCGCGCCACCCCGGGCACGGCCCCGGCGACGCCCGAGACCTGCACCGATTCCTCACGTACGCTCACCGGCCACCGGACGCTGGACGTGACGGGCCTGGTCGTGGCCCCGGGCTTCATCGACCTGCACAGCCACTCGCACACCGTGGCCGGCCACCGCCTCCAGGCCCTCGACGGCGTGACCACGGCCCTCGAACTGGAACTGGGCCTCTCCCCCGTCGGCGAGGCGTACCGGCAGGCCGCCGCCGAGGGCCGCCCCCTCAACTACGGCTTCTCCACGTCCTGGGCGCAGGCCCGCATGGCCGTCGTCGGCGCGCTGCCGCACGGCGGTGGCGCCACGGCCGCCCTGGAACACCTGGGCGACGCGGCCTGGCAGCGGGAGGCCACCCGGCCCCAGGAGGACGCGCTCCTCGAACTGCTGCGCCGCGACCTCGCCGACGGCGCGCTCGGCGTCGGCCTGATCGTCGGCTACGCCCCGCGGATCCGGCCCGAGGAGTACCTGGCCGTGGCCCGCCTCGCCGCCCTGGCCGGACTGCCGACGTTCACGCATGCCCGGAGCCTCGTCGACCAGGTCCCCGACATCCCCGTCGACGGCGCGGAGGAGATCGCGCGGGCGGCGGGCGAGACCGGTGTGCACGCCCACTACTGCCATGTCACGTCGACCTCGCGGCGCCACACCGACCGGGTCCTCGCCGTTCTCGACCGGGCCAGGGCCGAGGGCGGCCGCATCTCCACGGAGGCTTATCCCTACGGCGCCGGCATGACCGCCGTGGGCGCCGCGTTCCTGGCCCCGGAGATGCTGCCCGCGGCCGGACTCGACGTCGGTGACATCGTCCTCGCGGCCACCGGCGAGCGGATCCGGGACCTCACCCGGCTGCGCGAGCTGCGCGCCGCCGACCCGGGCGCGCTCGCCGTGCTGCACTTCCTCGACGAGACCGACGCCGCCGACCGGGCGTTCATCGACCGGGCCCTGCTGCACCCCTCCACCGTGGTGGGCTCCGACGCGATGCCGCTGACCTGGACGGGGCCGGCGCCGGACCCGCTGGCGTGGCCGCTGCCGCCGGGCGCCGCCGTCACGCACCCGCGCACGGCGGGCACGTTCTCCAGGATGCTGCGCCGGTACGTACGCGAACTCGGCGCCCTCGGCCTGCTCGACGCCGTCGGCCGGGCCACCCATCTGCCCGCGCGCGTACTGGAGTCCGGCGTGCCCGCGCTGCGCCGCAAGGGCCGTGTGCAGGCCGGCTGCGACGCCGACCTCGTCGTCTTCGACCCCGCCACGGTCGGCGACCGGGCGACGTACGCCGACAGCACCCGGCCGTCCGTCGGGTTCGCCCACGTCCTCGTCGGCGGGACACCGGTGGTGGCGCACGGGGAGTTGGTGCCGGACGCGCTGCCGGGGCGGGCGGTGCGGCGCTGAGCTCCCGCCGCCGGCTCTTGGCGTCAGTGCCGGTACTGCGGTTCGGGTTGACGCTGCTGCTGCGGCACCTGCTCCTTGCCGGCCAGGCGCCGGGACAGCTTCTCGCCCTCGACGTCCATGTTCGGGAGCAGCCAGTCGAGCCACTTCGGCAGCCACCACGCCGACCTGCCGAGCAGGGCGAACAGCGCGGGCACGATGGTCATGCGGACGATGAAGGCGTCGAAGAGGACGGCGATGGCGAGCCCGAAGCCGATCATCTTCACCAGGTCGTTCTCCTCCATGATGAATCCGGAGAAGACGCTGATCATGATGACGGCGGCCGCGCTGACCACCCGGCCGCTGTACCGGAATCCGGTGACGACCGACTCGCGCGGCTCGACGCCGTGCACGAACGCCTCGCGCATCCGCGTCACGAGGAACACCTCGTAGTCCATCGCGAGGCCGAACACCACACCGATCATGAAGATCGGCATCGTGCTCATGATCGGACTCGGCTGGTCGACGCCGAAGACGTCCGCGAGCCAGCCCCACTGGAAGACCGCGACGACCGCGCCGAGCGCGGCGGTCACCGACAGCAGGAAGCCGAGCGCGGCCTTCAGCGGCACCAGGACGGAGCGGAAGACCAGCATCAGGAGCAGGAAGGCCAGGCCCACGACCGTGCCCAGGTAGGGCAGGAGGGCGTCGTCGAGAGTCTTGGAGAAGTCGATGAACATGGCGGTCTGGCCGGTCAGCAGGATTTCGGGGCCGTTGTCGGCCCTGATGTCCTTCGCCATCCCCCGCAGGGACTTGACCAGGTCCTTGGTGTCGTCCTCGGCCGGGCCCGCCTTGGGTACGACGTTCACGATGGCGGTGTCGCCGGCCTTGTTGAGCGAGGCCGGTCCGACCGACTCGACGCCGGCCGTCTTCTCGAACCGCGCGCGGACGTCGTCGGCCTCGGCCTTGGCGTTCTTGTCCTCGATCGTCACCATCAGCGGGCCGTTGAAGCCCTTGCCGAAGGAGTCCGACATCATGTCGTACGCCTTGCGCTGAGTGGTGTCCGGCGCCATGGTGCCCTCGCTGGGCAGACCGAGCTTCATGCCGGCCGCGGGGACGGCGACCGCGCCGAGGCCGACGACCGCGAGGAGCAGCACGGCGACCGGGTGGCGCAGGACGAAGCGCGCCCAGCGGGCGCCGAGGTTCGGCCGCTGCTGCTGCAGGGCCCGCTTCTCGGCCTTGCGCCGCTGCTTCTCCGAGAGCGGCTTGCCCTTGTACTGGGCGCGGTCCTTGCGGGCCAGCACCTTGACGGGCGCGAAGCCGAGGAGTGCCGGGACCAGCGTGATGGCGATGAGCACCGCGATGCCGACGGTGCCCGCGGCCGCCATGCCCATCTTGGTGAGCATCGGGATGTTCACGACGACCAGGCCCGCCAGGGCGATGATGACGGTGAGTCCGGCGAAGACCACGGCGGTACCGGCGGTGCCCACGGCCCGTCCCGCGGCGTCCTGGCGGTCGCGGCCCTCGGCGATCTCCGACCGGTAGCGGGAGACGATGAACAGGGCGTAGTCGATGCCGACCGCGAGGCCGATCATCATGGCCAGTGTCGTGGTCGTGGACGAAAGCCCCAGGGTGGAGCCGAGCGCGGTGATGGCGGAGATGCCGACGCCGACACCGACGAGCGCGGTGAGCAGCGGCATACCGGCGGCGATCATGGAGCCGAAGGTGAGGATGAGGACGATCGCGGAGACGGCGACGCCGATCGCCTCGGAGGAACCGCCCATGGACTGCTCGATCTTGACGGCGTCACCGCCGGCCTCGGCCTTCAGCCCGCTCTTGCGGGCGTTCTCCAGCGTCTTGTCCAGGGCGTCGTGCGCCTTGTCGGTCACCTTGGTCGCGACGACCTTGTAGACGGCGGACACATAGACGGTGGACTTGTCCTTGCTGACGGCGGCGCCGCCCGCGGCGTAGGGGTCGCCGACGCCCGCCACCTGGGGCGCCTTGCGCAGCTCGGCGACGACCTTGTCGACCTTGGCCTTCTCGCCGGCCTGGGTGACGTTCCCGCCGCCCGGCACGCGCAGCACCACGCGGGCCGTGGCCCCGTCGGCGCTCGCGCCCGGGAACTTGTCCTCGAGCAGGTCGTACGCCTTCTGCGACTCGGTGCCCGGCATCGAGAACGTGTCGGCGGGGGGCGTCGGCGCGGACGAGGCGGCGAAGCCCACCCCGCCGAAGATCAGCACCCACAGCAGTGCCATCAAGCCGCGTCGCCGGAAGGCGAAGCGGCCCAGTTTGTACAGGATGGTAGCCACGGCGAAGGGGACTCCTGTCGGGTAGTCAGGACCAGGGGGACAGTGCGAAGACCGCCGCGGCGGCTTCGGCGCGCGTCACCGCGGGGCTCGGCGGCCGGGGCACGGCGACGGCTGCGGCAGACAGGGGACAGCACGGCCGGACCGGCCCGGGGAGGCCGAGTTCACGTACGGCGTGGGGTCCATAGCGCTACGATGGCACCATAGTGGCGCCATTGCAAGCCACTCATGGCGCACACCCGGCACCAGGGTGGTCTTCACCGCGTCATCACAGGTCCCGAGGCGGGGGCGGGGGCGGTCAGGGGCGCAGGCAGACACCCGTTCGAGCGCCCCGGCGCCGGGCGGTGGCACCGCGAGCCGAGGGCTCACCCTCGGCAGCAGCGCACCCCCGGACGAGGCCATTCCTCCGCACCGCCACCCACACATTTCCGTACGAGTGGGTTGCAGTCGCCAATGATGGTGCGAGACAGGGCCAGCATCCTGAGCAGAACCACACAGGAAGCAGTCCACTTGGTTCGCACCGGCGAAGCGCTTCCGGCTGAGGCCCGGCGCGCAGCCGCACGGCCGCGCACGCCGAAGATGCGGCCCGAGGCGCCAAGGTCCGGTCGACCAAGAGACCCGACTAAAGTGGCACTTGAATGGCGCCATCTTCATGCCATGATGGCGTCATGGACCTCACGCCATACGTCGACGATTTCCGGCACGAGCTCGCAGTCGCCGCGGACGCGGGCGGCGACGAAGCCCGCGCCCTGGCCCGACGACTCACCGCCCCCCTCGAGACCGCCGCCCGCCTCACCCTGCTCAACGCGCTGTCCGCCGCCATGGGCGAGGTCACCCGCGACCTCGCCCCGGGCTGCTCGGTGACCGTGCAACTGCGGGGCCTCGACCCCGAGTTCGTGGTGACGCCGGCGCCGGACGCGCAGCCGCACGGCGCGGCGGAACAGCACCGGGAAGCGCAGCGGCGCGGGACGGCGGAACAGCACCACGAAGCACCGCGACCCCTGCCCGCGTCCATGGCGCCGGTGATCCCGCTGACCGACCCCGGCCCGCCCAGCGGTTACATCCGCGTCCAGTTCGCCGACGCCGGCGCCCTCGAATCGGCCGCCCCGCTCTTCGACCGCGCCGTGCCCGACCACGAGACGCTCGCCCTGCGCTTGCCGAGCGACGGCAGCGTGCCCGCGCTGCGCGCCGTGCTCGACGCCCTCGACGACGCGGCCGTCGAGGCCACCGCGCTCACCGTGCACACCGCCGATCTCGACGACGTCTTCCACGCCCTGGTCGGCCTGCCGCAGCAGGCCGACCACCACGCCGCCCGCACACCGCCCGGACCGCGCCGGCCCCGCAAGTCCCCCAAGGGCGACGCCGGCTGAGCAGCGGGACGGGGCCGGACACCGATCGGGCCGCCCACCGGTGGGTGGACGGCCCGATCGGTCATCGTGCGGTCGGGGTCAGGCGCCGCCCTCCCGCCGCACCCGGTCGAGGACACCGGGCAGCGCGCGCAGGAACGCCGTCACCTCGTCCTCGCCGATGATCAGCGGCGGCGCGAGCCGGATCGTGTCCGGCAGGGCCGCGTTCACCAGCAGTCCGGCGTCCTGGGCGGCCTGCTGCACGCGCGGGGCACACGGCTCGGTGAGGACGATGCCGAGGAGCAGTCCGGCGCCGCGCACCCGGTCGACCAGCGGGTGCGCGAGGGCCTCGATGCCCTGCCGCAGCGCCTCGCCCTGCCGCTTCACCTGGTCCAGGAGCCCGTCGCCGTGGATCGTGTCGAGCACGGCGAGCGCGGCGGCGCAGGAGACCGGGTTGCCGCCGAAGGTGGTGCCGTGCGCGCCGGGCGCCATCAGCTCGGCGGCCGGGCCGAAGGCCAGGGTCGCGCCGATGGGCATGCCGCCGCCGAGGCCCTTGGCGAGCGTGAGGACGTCCGGCTCGACACCGTGCGCCAGGTGCTCGAACCAGTGACCGGTGCGGCCGATGCCGGTCTGCACCTCGTCGAGGACGAGCAGCGCGCCGGCGGCCCGGGTGATCTCGCGGGCCGCGGCGAGATAGCCGGGGGGCGGTACGACGACGCCGTTCTCGCCCTGGATCGGCTCGATGACGACGAGCGCGGTGTCGTGGTCGACGGCCGCGCGCAGCGCCGCCGCGTCGCCGAACGGGACATGCGTGATGTCACCGGGCAGCGGCTCGAACGCCGCGCGCTTGGCGGGCTGGCCGGTCAGCGCGAGGGCGCCCATGGTGCGGCCGTGGAAGCCGCCCTCGGTGGCGACCATGCGGCGGCGGCCGGTCAGCCGGCCGATCTTGAACGCCGCCTCGTTCGCCTCCGCGCCGGAGTTGGAGAAGAACACCCGCCCCTTGCGCCCGGTCAGCCGCAGCAGGCGTTCGGCCAGCCGCACCGGCGGCTCGGCGATGAACAGGTTCGACACATGGCCGAGCCGGCCGACCTGCTCGCTGACGGCGCGTACGACGGCGGGGTGCGCGGTGCCCAGGGAGTTCACGGCTATGCCCCCGAGGAAGTCGAGGTACTTCTTGCCGTCCGCGTCCCAGAAGGCGGCGCCCTCGCCGCGCACCAACGGCACCCTCGGCGTGCCGTAGTTGTCCATCAAGGACGACTGCCAGCGCTCGGTGAGCTTCGCGTTCCCGCGCTCCCCCACGGCGCCGGTGGCCGCTGTGGCGCCCGTGTCCTCGTTCATCGCATTCCCTCCCTGGCGGCCGCGCTCATCGCAACCCCTCTTCGGCCCCGCTCATCGCGGATCCTGCTCCGTGTCCGGCATCACCAGCGTGCCGATCTCCTCGCGCGTGAACATCTCGAGCAGCACCGAGTGCTGGACCCGTCCGTCGATGACGCGCGCGCTGCCCACGCCGTTGCGGACCGCGTGCAGGCAGCCTGCCATTTTAGGGACCATGCCGTCGGCCAGCTCCGGAAGGATCTTCTCCAGTTCGCTGGCGCTGAGCCTGCTGATGACCTCGTCGCTGTGCGGCCAGTCCGCGTACAGGCCCTCGACGTCGGTGAGGAAGACCAGCGTGTGGGCGTTCAGGGCGGCCGCTATGGCGGCGGCCGCGGTGTCGGCGTTCACGTTGTAGACGTGCTCGTCGTCCACGCTCCGGGCCACCGGCGAGATGACCGGAATGCGGCCGTCCGCGAGCAGCGCCTCGACGGCGCCGGGGTTCACCCCGACGATCTCGCCGACCCGGCCGATGTCGATCTTCTCGCCCTCCTCGCCCTCCGGCCAGTGCTTGGTCGCGGTGACGGTGTCCGCGTCCTCGCCGGTGAGGCCGACGGCGAGCGGGCCGTGCTGGTTGATGAGGCCGACGAGTTCGCGCTGCACCTGACCGGCGAGCACCATCCGGACCACGTTCATGGCCTCGGGCGAGGTGACCCTGAGGCCCGCCTTGAACTCGCTGTCGATGTTGTGCAGTCGCAGGGCGGAGCTGATCTGCGGGCCGCCGCCGTGTACGACGACGGGCTTGAGGCCGGCGTGCCGCAGAAAGACCACGTCGTGCGCGAAGGCGGCCTTCAGCTCGTCGTTGATCATGGCGTTGCCGCCGAACTTGATGACGCAGATCATGCCCTGGTGGCGGTTGAGCCACGGCAGCGCGTCCATCACGGACTGCGCCTTGACCAGTGCGGGGTGCTCCTGCGTGCTGATCCTCATGACGAGTACGCGCTGTTCTCGTGGACGTACTCGGCGGTGAGGTCGTTGGCCCACAGGGTGGCCGACTGCCCGCCGGCCGCCAGGTCCGTGGTGATGACGACCTCACGGCCGCGCATGTCGACGGCCTCCCGGTCCGCGCCGATCGCGCCGTCCTTGCAGACCCAGACGCCGTTGATGGCGACGTTCACGCGGTTCGGCTCGAAGGCGGCGGAGGTGGTGCCGATGGCGGACAGCACCCGGCCCCAGTTGGGGTCCTCACCGTGGATGGCGCACTTCAGGAGGTTGTTGCGGGCGATGGAACGCCCGGCCTCCACGGCGTCGTCCTCGGAAGCCGCGTTGATGACGTCGATGCGGATGTCTTTGGAGGCGCCCTCGGCGTCACCGATGAGCTGGCGCGCCAGGTCGTCGCACACCTGCCGGACGGCGTCGGCGAACGCGGCGTACTCCGGCGCCGTGCCGGAGGCGCCCGAGGAGAGCAGCAGCACCGTGTCGTTGGTGGACATGCAGCCGTCGGAGTCGACGCGGTCGAAGGTCACCCGGGTCGCCGCGCGCAGCGCCTTGTCCAGGGCGGCGCTGTCCAGGTCGGCGTCCGTGGTGAGCACGACCAGCATGGTGGCGAGGCCGGGGGCGAGCATGCCCGCGCCCTTGGCCATGCCGCCGACCGTCCAGCCGTCACCCTCGACGACGGCGGTCTTGTGTACGCTGTCGGTCGTCTTGATCGCGACGGCCGCCTTCTCGCCTCCGTCCGTGGAGAGTTCGGCCGCGGCGGCCTCGACTCCCGGCAGCAGCTTGTCCATGGGAAGACGCACACCGATCAGGCCGGTGGACGCCACGGCGACCTCGCCGGAGCGGTGCCCCGCAAGGCTCGCGGCCACCTTCTCGGCCGTGGCCCGGGTGTCCTGGAAGCCCTCCGGACCCGTGCAGGCGTTGGCGCCACCGGAGTTGAGGACGACGGCGCTCACCGTGCCCACCCGCAGGACCTGTTCGCTCCAGACGACGGGCGCCGCCTTCACCCGGTTCGAGGTGAAAACACCCGCCGCCGACCGGCGCGGGCCGTTGTTCACGATCAGTGCCACATCCGGATTTCCATTGCTTTTTATTCCGGCCGCGACGCCCGCGGCCGAAAACCCTTGTGCTGCCGTGACGCTCATGGCGCTACTAACTCCTAGAGTGGAAGTTCCCAGTCACCCGGGAAAGCCGAGGGGGACCACCGACAATGGCACGACCCGAGCCGCCCATTCCTCGATTCTGACGACAGAGTGCAGTGCGGTGACTCGACAGCCCGCAACAAACTACAGGCGGTTCGGGCTTTCGGCATCGGTTGTCCTGTCCACGGGACAGTGACGCCGGGCCAATTGCCTGAGCGCGGCCGGGTCTGGACGCCGGGGCCGAATCGGCCCGACAATGACGAGGCTGGCGCGTCTGTGCCATGCTCGACCGGGCCGCCGGCCGGATTCTCCGCGTAGACCGGCCTTATCCGTACGGCCTGGGTGTTTCAGTACCTGAGCGCGATTCGCTTCCGCCGGGAAGCCGTCGTGACCGGCTAGAAATGGAGTGGACCCATGAGCAGCAACCCGTTCGACGACGCGGATGGCCAGTTCTACGTCTTGGTGAACGACGAGGAGCAGCACTCCCTGTGGCCTTCGTTCTCCGAGGTCCCCGCCGGCTGGCGGGTGGTGTTCGGCGAGGCCGGCCGCCAGGAGTGCCTGGACTACGTGGAGCAGAACTGGACCGACCTGCGGCCCAAGAGCCTGCGCGACGCGATGGCCGCGGACCAGGCCGCGTGACGCGGGCGCGCTCCTGAGCGACGCGAAGGGTGGGCCCCGGTGCCGGGAAGGCACCGGGGCCCACCCTTGTTCGGAGCCCACCGCTGTTCTGCGTTCGGAGCTCACCCCTGTTCTGCACCGCGCGCCTACAGGCGAACGACCCGTCAGCGGTGGGGTGCTGACGGGCCGTCCGGTTCGGGGGGGTGCGGCTCAGACCCGCTGCCCGGCTCCGCGCCGCTCGACGATCGAGTCGGCTATCTCACCGCTGCGTACGGCGATGTTCGACAGCAGGGACGAGGTCAGGCCGTGGGTGTGCTCGGTGCCGCCCTGGAGGTAGATGCCGCAGGACAGCTCGCCGGAGGTGACGACCCGGTAGTCGCGCTCCACGCGGTGACGGCCCTCCTCGTCGCGCTCGCAGAACCGGTCCAGGTCGCCGAGCAGCCGGGTGGCGTCCATGGTGCTGTAGCCGGTCGCGAAGACGAGCGCGTCGACGTCCATCTCCTGCTCGCTCTCGCCGTCCAGGAGCGAGTGCAGTACGACACGCGTGTCGTTGCCGGACCGCTTCACCTCCTTGACCCGGGTGAGGTTCAGGAAGTGCAGCCGCTTCTCGCCCGCGACCTCCTCCTCGTAGGAGCGGCGGAACAGCTCCCTGATCACGTCGTCGTCGACGACGGAGTAGTTCGTGTTCTTGTGGTAGCGCCAGAACGCGTCCCGCGTGTTCTCCGTGCCGAAGTAGTAGTGGTCGACCGCGGTCGGGTCGAACACCTGGTTGGCGAAGGGCGTGTCGTCCGCGACGGAGTAGCCGTACGACGGCAGGATCGCGGAGACCTGGGCGTGCGGGAGCTTGTCGTGCAGGTACTTGGTGATCTCGGCGGCGCTCTGGCCGGCGCCGACGACCGCCACGTTCTTCAGGTCCTCGGGCCGCATCCGGCCGTACTTCGCGAGGAACTCCGAGCTGTGCCAGACCCGTTCGTCGCGGAGCATGCCGTCGGGCATGCGCGGCACCAGGCCCGTGGAGACGGTGACGTTGCGGGCCTGCACCACGCGGGTGCCGCCGCCGACGGTGTCGCGGACGACGATCTCCAGGAGCTGCTCGCCGCCGGAGCCCTCGTCGGACACGCGGATCTCGGTGACCTCGGAGTTGTACGTGACGCGGTCCCGGAAGCCCGACTCCGCCCACTCCAGGTACTGGTGGAACTCCTGGCGCGTGGGGAAGAAGTCCTGGTTGTTCACGAACTGGACCAGGCGGTCCGACGCGTGCAGGTACGAGACGAAGCTGTACCGCGACAGCGGGTTGCGGAAGGTGGCGAGATCCTTCAGGAACGAGATCTGCATCGTCGCCTGCGGCAGGAGCATGTTGCGGTGCCACCCGAACGACGGCTGCCGTTCGAAGAACGCGGCCCGGACGGGCTGCTGCGAGGAATTGGCCTGGTGCTCCTCCAGGGCTATGGCGAGGGACAGGTTGGACGGGCCGAACCCGATGCCGACGATGTCGTATATCTCGTGTTCACGCGTACCCATGGACACTCTCCCGCTGATGTAGCTTCGACAGGGATTCCGCACCCTCGACGAGGTAATTTGTGTTGCCTCAGAGGATCTTGGTCGGAAATGCTGCGGTCGGAAATGCTGGCAACTCTCGTCTGACGTACGGCTGATGGTCTCGAACATCTCGACCGGTGGTCCGGGAGACACGCATGAGTATTGCGCTGGAGAACACCGCCACGCCAACTTAGAGGGGCCGGACGGACCTTTCAAGAGGTCCCGGCCGCATCACCTGCCAGGCATGGCTGTCCCGTCGACAGGACAGCCATGTCGTGCGCCCGCATTTCTTGGTTGCGCCTCGCAAAGCGCTGGTAGCGTCGGCGACTTGACACCACACCGTGAGTGAGATTGACGAAAGGGGTGAGCCCCAGATGTTCGTTCCGAGCCAGTACCGCCAGCCGGACAGTTCGTGGATGCTTGACCTGATCCACGGCAATCCGTTGGCACTTTTTGTGAGCAACGGCAGTCCCGAAGCGGGGCCGTTCGCCACACATCTGCCGGTGATTCAGGATCCGGAGTGGACCGGTGAATGGTCGGACGACCTCTCCGGCGGCCGGCTGCTCGGCCATATGAACCGGGCGAACCCGCATTGGAAGGCCCTCGAGTCGGGCACCGTGAATCTGCTGACGTTCACGGGGCCGCACGGCTATGTGTCACCGACCGTGTACCGGACGACGCCCGCCGCGCCCACGTGGAACTTCACCTCCGTGCATGTGCACGGCGTCGTGGAGAAGATCGACGGCATAGAGAACACGCTGGAGGTCGTGAAGGCCACCGTGCGTGCCTATGAGGGCGCCTTCGGCGCGGGCTGGGACATGACGGAGTCGCTCGACTACTTCCGGAAGATCGTGCCCGCCGTCGGCGCCTTCCAGTTCCGGGTGACCGGCGCCGAGGGCATGTTCAAGCTCAGCCAGGAGCAGCCGGACGACGTCCAGGAGCGCGTGCGGGAGTCCTTCGGCGGCCGCGAGTGCACGCGCCATCAGGCCGCGGCCCAGCTCATGGACAAGCTGCGCTGACCCTGCCGCGCGGGCGACGCGCCCGCCCCGGCCTCGTCCGCGACGCGCACGTCCACATCGGCACCGCCGGACCGCTGCCGCCGACCGTCTGCCGGGCCCTCCGCGTTCTTCTCGCTCACGGGATTTCGAGGGTCCGACGGCCGGTCGGCGGCAGCGGCTCGGTGTGCGCGCAGGCACGAGCCCACGTGCCGACGCGCAGGGCCCGCACTCCTTGTCGGAGCGGGGGCCCTGCGCGTCGTATGGCCACCCGCCGAGGTCAACTGCCCTGACCTCGGCGGGTGCTGTGCGTAGCGCGATCCGCCCGGGACTTCGTCCCGTCGGCGGGACGCCGCGATCAGGCGCTGATGCCCGCCTGTTCGCGTTCTTCTTCCTCGTCCTCGAGCGCCCGCTCGGCGGCGTTGTCGAGGGTCGCGAGCACCCACTGCTCGAAGTCGATGCCGGACTGCTCCGCGGCCTTGTGCCACCACTGGAGCCGGCTGCCGGGAACGGCCAGCCGCCGCATCGTCTCGGGTGTCTGCGTCACATCGCGCGCCTCGTCCTCGCGGGCGACCCGGATGGCGCTGCGCAGCTGCTTGGTCGTCCACTGCATCTGCTCGGCCCGGTCGAGCCAGAGCTCCTGCTCGTCGATCGGCAGCGACGCCAGCTCCGCGTGGTGCTGGAAGCTCAGCGCCGCACGTCGTCGGCTGAAGTCGAAGCGCCGGGAGACCCACGCGTAGTTGCGCAGGGTCTGGTACTGCAACCCGGCCGCGCGAATGCCGCGCTGGTAGCGGTCGGTGTAGTGGTCCTTGCCGTATACCAGCCAGTCCCCGAGCCACCAGGAAGAGGAGTTGACAATTCCGGAGAGCTGGCGTCCAGCCCGCTCCCAGTCCTCGAAGGTGAGGCCGACCGGCATCTGCAGGCCCACCTTCGTCGTCAGCACCTGGCCACGACGCTCGTCCACTCCGGCCCTGCGCTGCCGCGGAACCGCGCTCGCGTTTCTACGGAAGAGCACAACCTTCGAGCCCTCGAGGTCGCTGACCTGGTTCGTCATCATGCCTCCATGTGAATGAACATCGAACGAAAACGGACACAGGGGCCCGCATCCGAACAAGAAGATGCCTTGCGGGTAGGTAGGGCAGCCGTGTCCTGATCCAGCACGGATCGGGGCCTTCGCGCGTCGCGAGGCAGGGGCTGGCCCATCAATCACAGCCGATCGGCCGGATGAGGGCTCTGTCGAGCCACTCGCCGAATCGGGTCGTCAGAGTTCCGTCAACTCACGGCTGGATCCGTCGGCGCCGCCACATGCGGGTACGCCGACGGGCCGCCCTCACCGCTCGAGGGGGCCGCCGGCACAGAGCACAGGCAGGTCCGGCCGTTCGGCGCGGCCCTCAGGACCGCGCGGAAGGCATTCAGTCGGCATGTGTGCAGATTCGTACATCAACTACTCGCCCCGTTCAACTACTCGCCCCGTTCGCCTCGACCAGGGACCCCTGCGTCATCGGGGCGGCCGACGTGTCCCCCGTCGGTACCGTGACCCGGCTTCGCAGTGGTCTCTTCCAAAGGCCCAACCGAGTAGAACCCGACGCCTGTTGGAGATTCAAGGAAGAGGCTGTCGCTCGTCGCGACTTTTCGAAGTTCGAACAAGATAGCTCAGCTTCGCTATCCCTGTCCTGGTGTGACACAGCTCGCTCCAGGACTCGTTCTGCGGGGGCTTCAGATCAACTTCCGCCATCAGAGGCATGAATTTGAGCCAACCACATCGTGAAGCGAAACAGTTGCAGAAGAGAAGGGGACGTACAGGAGGCGGGGGGACTTCGTTCACTTTGCGGGGCAGGGGTCCCGGGCGATTGGTGATGGTCTGTCACCAACGGTGCTCGATAGCGGAATCCGCGGACCGTTAGGGAACGCTAGCACTTTCCATACGGACTTTTAACACCCGTACGAGCCACCATTCTCACGAGGTGCCCGAAGGACCCCCTCCGACAAGCCGCCGGACGGCTATACGGAGTTCGGGCCGGACCGAGGAACGGGAGGTACGGGCAGGGGTGAGGGGGTGGACCGGAGGGCCGCGGGGGCGCCCGTGCGCCCGGGAGGCAGCCGTTCCGCCCGGAAGGGCGGGCGACTCCGGAACGACCCGTTCCGCGGGCGTCGATCCGGAATCTGGAATTCCTGATCCTCCTCGCGGAACCCTTCCGGAAGTTCACCCAGGGCCCGGAGGCGCGGGCTCCGGGGCCCGCGCGCGGATGCCGTGCGCGATCCCGATTTGCTGCCACGGTTGCCACATCAACCACCGCCGCAGCAAGATGGTGCGACGCGCTCTCGGATCCTAGACTCGACGCTCGGCAACCGCCGCTCAGGGACGTCCGGGAGGGATTGCAGCATGGTTCTGCCCTGCGCATTGCCAGCATCGACTCCGGTCAGCGAGGTGCCCGAAACCCATCTCGCGTCGCCTTTCAGTGACTTCACCGACCAGGTCTTCCAGAATCTGCGCCGGGCCGATCAGCGCAGATGGGCGGGGGCCTATTTGGCGGGGCTGCTCATCACTCCCGGCAAGAAGTCCGTACGCCGCCTCGCCGGCGCGGTCTCAGCCTCTCCCACCGCCGTGCAGTCCCTGCGCCAGTTCGTGAGCCTGAGCCCCTGGGACTGGGAGCCCGTGATGGACGAGCTCACCCGCTGGGCGCGGGGTCACGGCCCGGTCTCCACATGGGCGATCGGCCGCGCGGTGCTGCCCAAGCGCGGCGACCGGTCCGTGGGCGTGCACCGCTACTTCGACCCCGCCTCCGGCCGCACGCTGAACTGTCAGCTCGGCCTCGGCGCCTTCCTGGGCATCGGCGCCCTCCAGGTCCCGGTCGACTGGCGGCTGCTGCTTCCGGCGCCCTGGACCGAGGACGCCCAGCTCCGCCGCCGCGCGCGGATACCCGACGAGATCGACCACCGCCCGCTGTGGGCCCAGGCCCTCGACCTGGTGGACACGCTGGAGGCCCGCACCTCGCCCACCGCCGCGCCCGTCGTCGCCGACATGAGCGACGACCCGGACGTGGCCCTCTTTCTGCGCGGACTCAGCCAGCGGGCCCGGGACTTCGTGGTCGCCGTCCCCCAGCATCTGAAGGTGCTGCCCGTCGGCGAGCGCACGCCGGGCGCCCCCGAACCGGTCAGCGCGCGGGCCCACATCTCCTCGGGCAACGCCGACTCCGTCCTCGTCACCGCGCCGGACGGACGGCGGCAGCACACCCAACTGCGATCCGTCCTGGTGCGCTTGCCCGGAGCCCGGCCGGGAGCGACGCCGGAATATCCCTACCGCATTTTCACCGAGATCCTGCCGGAAAGCCGCCCGGGGTCCATGTGGATCACCAGCCTCACTCATCAACGTCTCGACAACGTTGCCTCACTGGCCACACACCGCACCGGAACCACCACCGCGGTCGCGGGCATGGAACGCCACTTCGGTCTCCTCGACTTCGAGGGCCGTTCCTTTCCCGGGTGGTATCACCACATGACGCTCGTTTCCGCGGCATACACCTATCAGCGGCTGACACACCGACCCGTTCCCCGGCATATGCCATGCTGCCCGGCGCCCCTCCCCCGCAATAGTCAGGAGCGCCTGCACTTGGTCTGAACCTGGCCCGTCGGCATTTCTTTGGTGACTACTGCGATCGCACATTCCTGGGTACGAAGCGCACAGCGCCACTATTGACTTGAGGTCAATTGCGGGGGAAATCAGCGGCATTAGCGGCAAGGGTGCGGCCCTGGAGACCGCCGGGGGAGGTCGGTCTCCAGGGCCGCGGGATCGGTACCGGTGTGCGGCAGCACACCGGACCGAAGCTCTGGCCGCCGGGCGCGTCGGACGCGTCCGGCGGGTGGGTCCGGTTCACTCAGCCCGGACGGTGCCGGGAGCCCTCCTGCACGCCGCTCGGTGCGCGCCGCTCGGCGCGACGGCCACGGTCGTCGAACTCGAGCATCGCGGACACCGCCCGGACCAGCCAGGCGTTGACCGACAACCGCTCATGGCCGGCGGCCTCCTCGATCCGGGTCTTCAGGTGTTCCGGCGGTCGGAAGTTGATGCGTGAGGTCGCGCCGTCCTCCCCGTTCACCGTGGCTGGCACCAGTGGTGCCAGCGATGGCGCCACTCCACTGCGCGCCCGGTCGAAGCCGCCGTCGCCCGCGTCGCCGAACGGCTGCTCCTGCGCGGGCAGCCGCACGACGAACGTCGGCTCCAGGCCGCGCAGTCGTATCTCGACCGACCCGGGGGCCAGGTCGCGGGTGATCTCGTCCGCGGCGGCCGACAGGGCGTCGAGGAGGGTGAGCCGGACGGCCGAAACAAGCGGTGCGACGAGGCGTTCGGCGAGCTCGCGCGTCTCCTCGTCCCCCGACTCCACTGCGACCGACAGCTCCTGGCGCAGGTTGTCGACGTACCGCGTCAGCTCCATGGCGCCATAGTCGCACCACTATGGCGCCACGCGCAAGCTTTCGAGTTCGCCCTCTCTCGACGGGAGGCGCGAGGTGCGACGCCAGAGACACGTCGAATGTTTCCGGCCACCGCCGGTTTCCGAGCACAGACGAGCCCCAACTCGTGGCGGGAATGGGTCGACTCGCTTACGCTCGCCGCAACAGGCGCACCACACTGGAACTCCACGACCAAGGGTCGAGACTCGACGAGGAGTTGGTGAGATGTCCACGCAGTCCCCCACGGGATCCGCCGAGGCCACCAGGGGTGCGATCGACGCCTATCTGGCCCGGCTCGCCGAGCGGGATCTGGACGGGGCGGTGCGGCTGTTCTCGGAGGACGCGGAGTGGATCGCTCCCGGCTCCCCGGCCGTGCCCTGGTCGGGAAACCGGACCGGGCAGGCGGGGGTCAAGGAGTTCTTCACGCTGCTCCACCAGTACCTGCAGCCCGAGGAGTTCACCGTCACGCACATCGTGGTCGACGGCGAGCAGGGGGTGATCATCGGGCACCTCCGGGACACCGTCAAGGCCAACGGCAAACCGCTGACGACGCCCTTCGCCGCGCACCTCACGGTCGTCGGCGGCCAGGTCACCCGCTACCACCTCTTCGAGGACACCTTCGCCCTCCATCAGGCCGCGACCGGCGACTGACCCCTCCTTCCGGGCCGCCGCCACCCCCCACCATCCGGAGCACCAGGAGAGGCACGAACGATGACCCCCCGTGACGACATGCCGACCCACCCGGCCGTACGCGCCTTCGTCGACGCGGTCAACGCCCAGGATTCCGGAGCCCTTTGGGCCGT
Source organism: Streptomyces aurantiacus JA 4570 (assembly GCF_000414115.1). GTDB lineage: Bacteria > Actinomycetota > Actinomycetes > Streptomycetales > Streptomycetaceae > Streptomyces > Streptomyces aurantiacus_A. Next base: position 23,046 of record NZ_AOPZ01000147.1, on the reverse strand, counting down.
TCTCGCCAAGGACGCCACCGTGATCGACGTGGGCACCGAGCGCGACCTCGACGCGTGGGTGGAGCGGGAGCTCCTCACCTCGAACGCGCGCATGGAGGTGGTGCGGGAGTCGCCCGACGGCCTGTCCGTCGAGGCCCGCTTCCACAACGACATCTGGGGCGACATCGACACCGCGTGGGAGTTCTCGGTGTCCGACGGCGTCATCCGGCGCTTTGTCACCGGCCCCGGCTGAGCGTCATAGAGCGCACGAAGGAAGACGAAAGGAACACGAAAGGAAGAGGAGGACGACGGCGACGCGAAGAGACGGCCCCAGGGACGCACGGAACCCGCAGACACCCCGGAGACAGGGAAGCAGAGGGAATGGTGTGAGCCGCACGCCGGGGCCCGAGGTGGAGCAGGCGCCGAAGGAGTCGGTGCGGATCCGCCTGCTCGGCCCGGTGAGCGTGGAGGTCCGGGGCGCACACGTCGGCCTCGGGCCGCAGCAGCGCGCGCTCCTCGCCGCCCTGGCGCTCGCCCGCGGCCACCCGGTCAGCACCTCCCGGCTCGCCGAACTCCTGTGGGAGGGCGACGCGCCGGACGGCGCGATCAGCGCGCTGCGTACGCACGTCCTGCATCTGCGCCGCATCCTGGAACCCGGCAGACGGGCCACGTCCGGCTTCGAGGTCCTGCTCAGCGCGGGCGCCCGCAGCAACACCAGCTACACCCTGGACGTCACCGACGAACAGATCGACGCCCTGCGCTTCGTCCACCTCACCGACCAGGCCCGCAAGGCCGCCGCCGACGGCGACGCGGCCGCCGTGGTCGCGCTGCTCGACGAGGCCCTGGCGCTGTGGACCGGACCCGCCCTCGAAGGGGTCAGCGACCGCAGCTTCGCCCTGGCCGAGGCCGAGCGCCTCGAAGAGCTGCGCCTGGTCGCCAGGGAGGACCGCCTCGACGCGCTCATCGACCTGGGCCGCTACGAGGAGTCGGTGGCCGAACTGACCACGCTGGTCAGCGAGTTCCCGCTGCGTGAGCGGCTGCGTGGCCAGCTCATGCTGGGGCTGCACCGCTCGGGCCGCCCCGCGGAGGCCCTCGCCGCGTACCGCGATTTCTACCAGCTCCTCGACGACCAGGTGGGCATCGAACCCGGCCGCCGGCTCAAGGAGCTCCACCAGCGCCTCCTCGCCGGCGACCCCGGTCTCGCCCCCGGCCCCGCCCGGGCGCCCGCTCCGCCGCCCCCGGCCCGGCCGGTGCCCCGCCAACTCCCGCCCGACGTCGCCAGTTTCACGGGCCGAACGGACTATCTGCGCCAGCTCGACACCCTGCTGGCGCAGGCCGAGGCGGGCCCCGGGCAGACGCTGGTGATCTCTTCCGTGTCCGGCATGGCGGGCGCCGGCAAGACCGCGCTCGCCGTGCACTGGATGCACCGGGTCGCCGACCGCTTCCCCGACGGCCAGGTGTACGCCAATCTGCGCGGCCACGACTCCGCGCCCCCGACCACGGCCGACGAGGCCCTCGGACAGCTGCTGCGGGCCCTCGGCGTCGGCACCGGGCATCTGCCGGAGAGCACGGACGAGAAGGCCGCCCTCTACCGCTCGCTCCTCGCGGGCAAGCGCATGCTGATCCTGCTCGACGACGCGGCCGGGCTCGAACAGGTACGTCCGCTGCTCCCCGGCTCGCCGACCTGCTTCGTCGTCGTCACCAGCCGCAACGACCTGCGCGGCCTGACCGCGTTCCACGACGCCCACCGGGTGAGCCTGACCGTGTTCGCCGAGGAGGAGGCGCTGGCGCTGCTCGCCCGCGTCATCGGCGCGGACCGGGTGCGGCACGAGCCGGAGGCCGCCGCCGAGGCCGTGCGGCTGTGCGGTCTGCTGCCGCTGGCCGTGCGGATCGTCGCGGCCCACCTCGTCGGCGACCGGCATCCGCCGATCGCGGAGGTCGTGCGCCGGCTGCGCGAGGGCGACCGCCTGCACGAGCTGGCCCTGGACCAGGAGGAGCACACCGGCGTACGGAGCGTGCTCGACCTGTCCTACCGGTCCCTGCCCGCCCCCGAGCGGGAGCTGCTGCGGCTGCTCGCGCTGGCCCCCGGCCCCGAACTGTCCGCCCCGGCCGTCGCCGCCCTGGCCGGGTCCGACCTGCCCTCGACGGCCCGGCTCCTGGACCAGCTGGTCGCCCGCAGCCTCCTTGAGACTCCTCGGCCCGGCCGGTTCCATCTGCATGCCCTCGTCCGCCTGTTCGCGCGCGAGCGGGCCGAGGCGGAGGAGGACGCCGACGCCCGCGAGCGCGCCGTCGGCCGCCTGCTCACCTGGTACCTGGCGACCGCCGAGCAGGCCGCCCACCTGCTGTACGGCACCTTCTACTCCTGGTACGCGGCCCGCCCGCCGGAGCCGGACGGCTCCCCGACCTCGCCGCTGGTGTTCGGCGGCGCCGTCGACGCGCTGGCCTGGCTGGACGACGAGCGGCCCGCGCTCCTGGACTGCGCGCGGCACGCCGTGCGGCACGGGCCCCGCCCCTTCGCCTGGAAGTGCGCGCTCGCGCTGCACGGCCACCTGATGGAACACGGCCGGCGCGCCGACTGGCTGCGGTCCGCGCAGGACGGACTGCGGGCCGCCGAGGCCGAACAGGACGACCACGCGCGGGCGGTGATGCACTGGAGCATGTGCTACGTGCTGTGGGAGCTGGCCCGGCACGACGAGGCGCTGGAGCACAGCGCGCGCGCCGAGGCGCTGTTCGCGCGGACCGGCGTGGGCGTGGAGACGGCCGGGGCGGTGCTCGGGCTCGCCGCCTCGCACCGCGAGCAGGGTGCCCTCGACCAGGCCGCCCGCGCCGCCGAACGGGCCCTGGGGCTCTACGTGGAGGGCGGGCAGCCCGCCGGGGAGGCGTGGGCGCTGTTCCTGCTCGGCTTCGTCCGGCTCGACCAGGGCCGCATCGACAGCGCGCAAGGGCACTTCGCCGACGCCCGTGCCCGCGCCGAGGCGTCGGGCGACCAGCACACGGTCATGCTGTCGCTGTGGGGTCTCGGCGCCGTCCAGCACGCGCTCGGCACGCCGGAGGAGGCGCAGCGGCTGTTGTCGCGGGCCCTCGCGGCGGACGGCAGGCTGCTGTTCACGTACGCGGCGGAGGGCGCCCTCAACGCCCTGGCTCAGGCGTGCCGGGACGGCGGCGACCCGCGGCTCGCGCTCAAGTACGGCGTGGACGCCCTCGGTGTCACCCATCGCACCCGGCGTCGTCTCGTGGAGCCGGACGTCCTCAACACGATCGGCACGGTGCTGCTGCGCCTCGACGACGTGCCCGGCGCCCTGGACCACCACGAGCGTGCCCTGGTGGCGGCGCGCGCGGCGGGCTGCCGGCGGGCCGAGGCCGAGGCGTGCGTGGGGCTGGCCGCCGTGCACCGGCACCTGGGCGAGTACCGCGAGGCCCTTTCGTGCACCCGGCGGGCGCTGGCCGCGGCAGGGCAGTCCGGGCTCCGGCTCGTCGAGGGCGCGGCGCGGACCGAGCTGGCCCTGGTGCATCTGGCGCTCGGTCAGCACGGCAAGGCGGAACGGGCCGTCGAGCGGTCGGTGCGGCTGCATCGGGCCTGCGGCCACCGGCCCGGGCTCGCGCGCGCCCTGGCGGCCGCCGAGGCCGTGCGGGACGCGGGCGCCGGCGTCAGCTCAGCGCCCGTACCCCCGCCGTGACCGCCGCGGCCACCAGGATCACCAGTGGCACGGGGGCCTTGAGCCGCCAGGCCACGAGGGCCCCGGCGAAGCCGGCCAGCCGGGCGTCGAACGTCATCCCGTGCGCGCCGGCCGAGCCCACGAGCTGGGTGACCACGAGGACGGCGAGCAGCGCGGGCGTCAGGTACTCCACGAACCGGGGGAACCAGGCGGGCAGTTCGCGGTCGCCCATCACGAGGGAACCGGCGCCCTTGATGAGGAAGGTGGTCACCACCAGGGCGCCGACGACGATCCACGGGTCACGGCTCAACGGGCCCTCCGCGTCCGGTGGTGGGCGAGCGGGACCGCCATGTCCAGACGACCGCGATGACGCAGGCGACGGCGATGGCCGCGTCGGGCACCGCGACGGCGGTGAGGAGCGCGGCGCAGGCCGCCGCGGTGGCCGCGGCCGTCCTCTTGGGGGCGGTGCCCAGGTGGGGCGCGAGCAGCAGGAAGAACAGCACCGGTGAGACGGCGTCCAGGCCGTAGGTGAGGATGTCCACGGCCTTGAAGGGGCCGATCGCGCCCAGCAGGGTGCCGAGGACCCAGCCGAGCCAGAGCACCACTCCGGAGGACAGCAGCCGTACGCGGTCGAAGCGGCCGTCGGCGTCGCTCGCGATGGCCCAGGACTCCTCGATGACCAGTTGCGACTCGACGGCGCGGCGGGCCCGGCCGCCGCGCAGGGCGGGCAGGATGGCGAAGCCCATCACCAGGTAGCGCAGGTTCAGCAGGGTCCCGGCGACGGCCGCGGCCGCCCAGCCGCCGCCGTTGACGATCACCGAGACCGCGGCGAACTGCGACGAGCCCACGAAGACCAGGCCGGACATCGAGGTGGCGGCGAGCGCGCCGAAGCCCGCGCCCTTGGCGAGCACGCCGAAGGAGATGCCGAAGGCGAAGATGGCGACGGTGAACGGAACGGCGGCCCTGGCCCCGACGACCCAGGCGTCGCGCGGCCCGCCGGACGGCGCCGGGCACACGGGCCCGGATCCGCGATCGGTCATCCGCGCTCGCCCGGGGTCGCGGCGGAGGCGAAGCCGGGGCCCGGCAGGGCCTCCTCGCCCCGGACGGCTCGTGCGTACGCCGCGGCGAGCGCCGCGCCCACCTCGCCCAGCGGGTAGTGCCGGTCGTCGACGGCGGTGACCGGCTGGACCTCGTACGCCGTGCCGGTGAGGAACACCTCGGTGGCGCGGTCGAGTTCGGCGGGGGCGAGGTGGCGTTCGACGACGGTGAGGCCCAGGGCGTGGGCGAGGGCAATGACGGTGCGGCGGGTGATGCCGTCGAGGACGCACTCCGGGGGCGGGGTGTGGAGGGCGCCGTCGAGGACCAGGAACAGGTTGGCGCCGGTGGCCTCGGCGAGGCGGCCTCGGTGGTCGAGGAGCAGCGCGTCGTCGCAGCCCGCTTCCTCGGCCTCCTGTCCGGCGAGGGAGCCGAGGGCGTACGCGGCCGCGGTCTTGGCGGTGACCGGCGCGGTGTCGGGGGCGGGGCGCCGCCAGCGCGAGGTGCGCAGGCGGATGCCGCGGGGCCCGTCGGTGAAGATCCGCGGCCAGGGCCAGGCCGCGACGGCCACGTGCACGGAGGTGTCCGGGGCGACCAGGCGCAGGGTGTCGCTGCCGCGCCAGGCGACGGGGCGGACATAGCCGTCGGTGAGGCCCGCGACGGCGACCGTCTCGCGCGTGGCGGCGTCCAACTCGGCGGCGGACCAGGGCAGTTCGAATCCCATGAGGCGGGCCGACGCGACGAGCCGGGCGCTGTGCTCGGACAGCTTGAAGACCTGGCCGCCGTAGGCCCGTTCGCCCTCGAAGACGCTGCCGCCGTAGTGCAGTCCGTGGCTGAGGACGTGCAGCCGGGCGGTGCGCCAGGGCACGAACTCCCCGTCGAGCCAGATGACGCCGTCCCGGTCGTCGAGGGCGGCGGCGGGTGGCGGGGCCGCACGGGTCATGTGGCGAACCCCCGCTCGGCGTAGGGGTAGCCCTCCAGTTCGTTGGCGTCGACGGTGTCGTCGCGGCGGGACGCGTAGTAGATGCGGACCTCGTCGATCAGGCCGGTGTCGTCGAAGCGGTAGACCTCCGCGCCGCGAAGCACCTTGCCGAGGCGCGGTTTGAAGGCGGTCCACTCGCAGACGGCGGTGCGGGTGTGCTCGTCGGCGTAGACGGCGTCCACGGCCCAGTGCGACTGGTTGGCCCGCACGTCGGCGCCCCAGCGTTCCACGATCGGGTCGATGCCGTGCACGGGCCCGGACATGCCGTGGGCGAGGTAGTGCACGACCTGTTCGGACAGGCACCGGGCGAACAGGTCGCGGTCGACTTTGTTGCACGCCTCGAAGTACTGCCGCACCGCGGCCTCCATCGTGGCCCGGTCCAGGCTTCCCATGGCTGCGCGTCCTCTCGTCTCTCGGTCGCTTCCGGTCACATCTCCGCCGGCGCGAACCGCAGGGGCGGCAAGGAGGCGAGCCGCTCCCGCGCCGTGACCAGCGTCCGCTGGTCGTCGGTGAAGGCGTAGCGGTCGCCCTCCGCGCCTTCGGGCAGCTGGGTGCGTACCAGTTCCTTGGCCGCCGCGCGGTACTCCGCGGACGTGCCGACGGCCGCTTCCATACCCTCGATCGTGTCGACCAACTCCCGCAGCCCGTCGATGACCCGCTCGTGGTCCAGGCGCAGCCCGCCGCCGCGCCCGTCGGCGATCGCCCGGCGCGCGCGCAGCCAGGAGTACAGAAAGACACCGGTGCCCGCGTCGAAGTTGCGTACGGCGTGGGCGTCGAGGGGGTACCGGAACATGCGCTCCAGCAGGATCATCGCGATCTGCTCGTCGGCGTAGGGCACGAGGGCGTCGTCGTGGCAGGCGAGCACCGTCTTGGCGTCGACCTTCAGCTCTTCCAGGAGGCCGATGAACCAGTTCATCTTGAGTTTGACGTGCCGGTCGAGGGGCCACTGCCCCTGGTGGTGGAAGTAGTCGTGGAGATAGCCCCAGACGGAGCGCGCCTGGTAGCACACCTCGGGGTCGAGTCCCGCGGATCCGGGGGGCACGGTTTCGGCGGTGAGGACGGCGCGTGCGGACGGCAGCGCGAAGGTCTCGTGGATCCGGCGGAACTTGCTGAAGAAGAAGATCGCGTAGTCCTGTTCGGCCACCTTGTCGTGGGCCGCGACGTTCTCCGGGAAGAAGACGATGCAGTTGCCGCGCGTCAGGCCCGCGCTGCCGGCGAGCAGCACGGTGGCCTGGCAGTTGTTCTTGGGGTGCGGGTAGTGGACGGCCAGTTCGGGCAGCGCGTCGGGTTCCTTGCGGCGTACGAGGAAGAACTCCAGGCGGCGGCCGACCGGCGGGACGCTGTTGGTGGTCTGCACGGGGGCGAGGAACGCGGCCCAGTCGCCGTCGGCGGGCGCGGTGAGGGCGTCGCGGCAGCGCGCGAAGTGCGGTGGGGTGTCGAGTCCGGCGGCGAGCCAGTCGTCGATGTCGGCGGTGAGCGCGTCGGCCTGGGACGTCCTGCCGTGTCCGGCGAACCACCGGGCCGCTTCGTCCTTGATGGCGAGCAGGGCGCGGCGGTCGTCGGCGTCGGGTGCGGGGACCGTGCCGTCGTCGCGCTGGCGGGTGCGGAAGGCGTCGATCCGGGGCAGCAGGCCGCGGCCGAGCCGCGCGGCCTCGTCGAGCAGATCGTCCTTGAGGCGGTACGGGGCGTGCGTGCCGCTCATCGAGGGGTCTCCCGTACCTGGTGGACGGTGAAGACCATCGGTACCTCGCCGAAGCTGGTGACGACCCGCAGGCCGTGGGCGCGCGCGGCGACGACGGTGGTGACGCACGCGTCGGCGCGGCCGTCGGCGCAGTCGATGGCGGCCTGCGCGTTGCTGGTCACCAGCTGCCGGGTGCTCGCGGGCGGTACGAGTCCGGCGGGGGCGGGGTGGGTGGCCACGGTGCGCGGTTCGGCGCGGGCGCCGGGCGGGGCGGCGAGCACCATCTCGTGGGTGGGCCACAGGAAGCAGTCCACCATGCGGCAGGTGTGCAGGTTGCCGAAGACGAGGGTGTGCAGTTCGGGGTAGACGGCGCAGGCGAGGAGCGCGTGTTCGCCGGTCCTGGGCACGCTGTCCATGGCGCTCTCCAGGGAGGTGTGCAGGACGACCTGCCCGTCGGCGCGTCCTCGCCGCCGGAGCCACAGGTGGGCCGCGGACTCCAGGTTGGTCCCGGTCGGGCCCAGGGTGTGCAGATACCGGATCTCACCGACCGTCGCGGGCGGCTCCGCGCCCGGCTGAGCGGGCGGCATCACCCCCGGCTCGGGCTCCGCGGACGGTAAATGGACGACGCTCACTTGTTCCCCCGTCATCATTTCCACTCCCCCTTGAATTTCCCCCGAAATTCTCCGGTCGTGAGGGGGCGACGCGCGGGCCGTGCGCCGCCGGTGCAGGTTCGCGTCGGCGATCCTAGGCGGCCGTGCCCGGCCGTGGCCAGGGCGTTGTGGCCCATCGGCCCGATTCCCGCACTCTGGCCAATTCGGCCCGTCCGGTGTTCTGAAATTCCGGCGACAAACCCGACCGGGCCGGGTGAAAATTACGCCGCTTTCATCGACGCGCCCGTGAAGTCACCGCGCGCATCACGTCACGCCGACCGCAATGCGACGGTGCGGCGCCGTGGCGGGGGGGGCACCCCCGGACAGCACTGAAGGCCACTCTCGCATCTCTGCGAAAGCGGCCTTCGACCTGCTGTGAAGCTGGTCGGGACGACAGGATTTGAACCTGCGACCCCTTGACCCCCAGTCAAGTGCGCTACCAAGCTGCGCCACGTCCCGTTGCCCGCTGACCTGGGGTTTCCCCTGGCCGAACGCGCACCGAAACAATACCGCACTCCGGGCCGTGATCGCTCACGCCTTCCCTCGCTTGACCTCAAGTTTGCTTGAGGTTGCACGCTCGTCGGCATGACGACGACAACGGAGCACACCTTCACGTACACGGACCTGCCCCGCCTCATGGGCCGGATGACGGGCGACGAGAAGCACGGCCCCGCGGCGACGTCCACGCTCGACGCGCTGTGGGTGCTCTACGACCGCGTGCTCAGGGTCACACCCGCCCGCGCGGACGATCCGGGGCGCGACCGGTTCCTGCTGTCCAAGGGGCACGGGCCGATGGCGTACTACGCCGTCCTCGCGGCCAAGGGCTTCCTGCCGGTCGACTGGCTGGAGGGTTTCGGGGGGTACGACTCCCCGCTCGGGCACCACCCGGACCGCGTCCTGGTGCCGGGCGCCGAGATCGGCAGCGGCTCCCTCGGGCACGGCCTGCCGCTGGCGGTCGGCACGGCCCTCGGCCTGCGCGCCCGCGGCCTCACCGACCCGCGGGTGTGGGTGCTCGTCGGGGACGCCGAGCTGGACGAGGGCAGCAATCACGAGGCGATCGCCTTCGCCGGACCGGCCGGCCTGGAACGGCTGCACACCCTGGTGATCGACAACGCGTCGGCCAGCTACGCCCGGCCCGGCGGCATCGCCGCCCGGTTCGAGGCGGCGGGCTGGTCCGCGCTCACCGTCGATGGCCGCGATCACGAGGCGCTGTACGAGGCGTTCACGGCGCCGCACCCCGGGCGGCCGCACGTGGTCGTCGCCCGCGTGGAATCCAAGTCCGCCTGAGCCCGATCCTCCCGAAAGGACAACCTCCCCATGGACACCATGCGTGACCGTTTCGCCCCCGTCATGGCGCGGATGCTCGACGAGGATCCGCGCGTCGCCGTCGTGCTCGCCGAGATCGGCAAGGACGCCTTCAAGGAGGTGATGCGGACCCATCCCGACCGGGTCATCAATGTCGGCATCAGGGAGCAGCTGCTCGTCGGCGCCGGTGCCGGGCTCGCGCTCGCGGGGCTGCGGCCCGTCGTGCACACCTTCGCCAGCTTCCTGGTGGAGCGGCCCTTCGAGCAGATCAAGCTGGACTTCGGGCATCAGGACCTGGGCGGCGTCCTGGTCAGCGCGGCGGCGTCGTTCGACTGGCCGGAGGGCGGTTTCACGCACATGGCGCCGGGCGACGTCGCGCTCCTCGACACGCTGGACGGCTGGAGCGTGCATGTGCCGGGCCACCCGGACGAGGCCGAGACGCTGCTGCGGCACGCGGTCGCCGCGGGCGACGACAAGGTGTACGTACGCCTGTCCGCGCAGGCCAACGCGGCGCCGATGCCGGTGGACGGTGCGCGGTTCCTGACCGTGCGCGAGGGGCGGCGCGGGGTCGTGGTCGCCGTGGGACCGCTGCTCGACCAGGTGCTCGCGGCGACGGAGGGGCTGGACGTGACGGTGCTGTACGCCACGACGGTGCGGCCGTTCGACGCGGCGTCGCTGCGCGGGGCCGTGGCGGGTGGGGCGGCTGACGTCGTGCTCGTCGAGCCGTACCTCGCCGGTACGTCGGCGGCCGCCGCGAACGACGCCCTCGTGGATGTTCCGCACCGGGTGCTCGGGCTCGGCGTGGGCCGCCGCGAGCTGCGGCGCTACGGCCGCGTGGAGGAGCATGTGCGGGCGCACGGCCTGGACGCGAAGTCGCTGCGCGAGCGGATCAGTGGCTTTCTGCCCGCCGGACGGGCGGAGAATGTGCCGCTGAGTTCTAGCCCCTCCGGCGTTTGAGGAGCGGGGTCTGGGGGAGCCCCAGTTTCGGGAAGGGGCGGGATTGGGGAGCCCGCCGCAGGCCCCGCCCCCACCCGCACCAGCCCCCGTATCTCAGCCACGGACAACAACGCCCCACACACCACCAGCACCATCACACCCCCCATGAGCAACACCCGCTCCGCGCCGAACGCAGCAGCCGCAGGCCCCGCCAACGCCTGCCCCACGGGCAGCATCGCCAGCGACCCCGCCACGTCGTAGGCGTGAATGCGGTTGAGGACATCCACCGGCACCTGCGTCTGCACGCTGGTAGCCCACATCACCGCCCAGAACGACGTCCCCGCCCCCGCGACCACCGCCCCCACCACCATCAGCCCCACACCGAGCTGCGCCCCGACGGACGCCGGAAACGCGGCGAAGCCGATGAGGGCGAGCGCCCCGGCACGCAGCATCCGCCGGGGCCGCAGCCGCAGGGCGATCACACCCCCGACGACGGTGCCCGCACCGAGCGCCGAGTTGACCAGGCCGTACGCGCCCGAGCCGTGCTGTTCGACGACGGTGACGGCCACCAGGGGCGTGGTCGGGCCGGTGACCGTGATCATCAGGACGCACCAGATGGCGATGACGCCCCATAGCCAGGTGCGGGCGCGGAACTCCCGCCAGCCGACGGCGAGATCGCGCTTGAAGCCGAGGCTGGGCGCGCGACTGCCGGGCGCGGCGGGCGGCAGCCGGAGCAGCAGCAGGCACAGGGCGCTCAGCGCGTACGTGCCGGCGTGCGCGGCGAAGACGGCGCCGGGTGAGGCGAGGCCGACGAGCACGCCCGCGACGGCGGGGCCCGCGAGCTGGGCGCCGGATTCGGCGACCCGGATGGCGCCGTTGGCCTTCTGCACGTCCGCGGCGAGCCGGGGCACGGTGCTGGCGACGCCCGGCTGGAACACCGCGGCCGCGGCGCCGTTGACCGCGCCGATCACGCAGATCTGCCACAGCACCACATGGCCGGTGAAGAAGAGGCCGGCGGCGAGGGCCTGCGTGCCGAGCCGGGCGACGTCGGCGCCGATCATCAGCAGCCGGGTGCTGAACCGGTCGGCGAAGACACCGCCGAAGACGACGAGCGACGCGAAGCAGGCGGCGGTCGCGGCCATCGCGAGCCCGACGGCCCCCGCGCCGTACCCGTGCCGCAGCAGTCCGGCGGCCAGCGCGACGGGCAGCATCGTGTCGCCGAGCTTGGCGACGGCCCGCGCCACGAAGAAGAGCCCGAAGTCCCGCGACCACAAGCCCGCTGCGGCACGCCCCGATTCCCCCGGCCCCGCAAAGCCTTTCCCCGGACCCGCGATGCCCTCGCCCGCACCCGCCGAGTCCCCCGAACCCCCTGATCCCCCGGACGACGCCCCTGACATACCCGCCCCTCCGCTGACCGCCGACGGCGCTGCGCCGACGGCACGACCGCGCAGGATCATGCCACGCGATCCGGCCGGGCTCAGCCGGATTTACGCGCCGCCCGGAGCCGGGGACGCGCCCCCGCCCCCGCTCCCCCGCCGCGTCCGGTCACCCCGCGTTCGGCACCCCCAACTCCGGGTGGCTGTCCAGGAGTCGGGTGGGCGCGGCCTGGCGCCAGGAGTCGGCGAGGATGTCGGCCAGCTCGTCCTGGTCGACGGCCTTGAGCCGCACCCGCACCCAGGCGAAGCTCGCCTCGTGGTCGGCGATCCAGAACTTGTCCGGCTCGGCGAGCACCAGCTCGTCCCGCTCCAGCTTCGGGCAGCGCACGGCGATGGACGTCTCCTCCTCGGGCAGCGTGGCGAACATCTTTCCCGCGACCCGGAAGGTCGGCATGCTCCAGGCGATCTTCTCCGTGGTGTCCGGCAGGGCGAGGGCGGTGCGGCGTACGTCGTCGGCGTTGACCATGGCCAGAACCGTAGCCAAGCCGACTGACAATCGCCCGCCGGGCCGCCCCGCCAATCGTCCGCCGGGCCGCCCCGCGACGAACGGGCCGCCCCGGCCGCCTCACGGAATCCGCGCGTCCAGCCACTCCGTCAGGTCCCGCTGCACCTCGTCGCGGTTCGTCTCGTTGAGGATCTCGTGCCGCGCGCCCTCATAGCCCTTCCAGCTCAGGTCCTCCACGCCCGCGTACCGGAGGTCCTCCAGGAGTTCGTACACGAGCGTCATCCCCTGGTTGCAGGGGTCCTGGGTGCCGACGGCCACGTGCACGGGCAGATCGCCGGGGATCCGGGCCAGGTTCCGGGGATCGTTGATCTTGCGGACGGCGCGCACCCAGTCCCGCGAGAGGCCCGCCGAGAACGGGAACCCGCAGCGCTCGTCGGCGACGTACGCGTCCACTTCCGCCTCGTCGCGCGACAGCCACTCGAAGCCGGTGCGGTGCGTATAGGGGTCGTTGAAGGCGGCGAAGAGTTCCGCGACGAAGGACGACCGCGCCGCGCGGCCGCCTTTGGCGATCTCCTCGCCGAGCCGGGCGAGCGCCCCGTCCGTCTCGGCCCCGGGCAGCGAGCGGAACGTACCGGACAGGATCAGGCCCGCGAGGGAGTCCGGGTACTCCTGGGCGTAGTCGCGGGCGAGCATCGAGCCGAGGCTGTGGCCGAGCAGGACGACCGGGACGTCGGGGTGCAGCGCGCGGACCTGGTCGCCGATGGCCTTCAGGTCGTCGACGATCGCCCGCCAGGCGTCGGCACCGCTGACGGCGTCCGTCGTATCGGCGGCATCGGCGGTGTCCGCGCCGCCTGCGGTGTCCGCCACGCCGTACCCGCCCGTGGACTGCGCGGTGGCGCCGTGGCCGCGGTGGTCGGAGGCGACCACTCCGTATCCGTGCGCGGTCAAGTGCCGCGCGAAGCGGTCGTAGCGCAGGCCGTGTTCGGCGGCGCCGTGCGCGATCTGCACGAAGGCCCGGGGCCTGCCGCCGGTGGGCAGCCACGTGTATGTCGCGACGGGCACGCCGTCCGGCGCGGTCAGCAGTCCCGCGGTGTACGTGACCGGCGCCTCGCCGGCGTGGTCGTGTTCCGGCATCGGAGTGCTCCTCTGCGTGGGCGACGGGGGCTCGACTCTCCCGGCACACCCTCCCCCGCACACGGAACGTCAATCCCGCCCCGCTCGGGGCACTTCCGACCCATTGACCCTCCCCCGAAGCAGAACCTACGCTGAACAGCCTTGCGGAGTAAGCGCTTTCCATCCTGCGGCCCCGCCGCACGGCTCACTCCGCCGCACCCCGAAGCACCGCATCGCGCACCGTGCACCGCATCGCGCACCAGCGACTCACCGCACACCCGGCGACCGGCAGCCGTCCAAGCCCAGGGAGCGCCATGAGTTCCACGCGAAGACTTCTCTCGCCGTGCATCGCCGTCACGGCCCTGCTCGCCCTCCTCGTCGGCCTCGGCCTCACCGCACCACCGCGCGCCGAGGCCGCCCCGGCCTTCCGGGTTCTGGTCTTCTCCAAGGTCACCAACTACCCGCACGAGTCCATCCCCGCGGGCATCGAGGCGATCAAGAAGCTGGGCGCCGAGAACGGCTTCGAGGTGGAGGCCACCGACGACGCGGCGGCCTTCACGGACGCCAACCTCGGCCGTTTCCAGGCCATCGTCTTCAACAACACCAACTCGACCCCGGAGAAGGGCGATCTGCTCGACGCCGCGCAGCGCGCGGCGCTGCAGAAGTACGTCCGCGGGGGCGGCGGCTGGGTGGGCCTGCACGCGGCGTCGGCGAGCGAGCGCGACTGGGGCTGGTACGAGGGGCTGGTCGGCGCGATCTTCGACAAGCACCCCGAGGTGCAGACCGGCCGGGTCAAGGTCCTGGACCAGGCGCATCCGTCCACGAAGGGGCTGCCCGAGCTGTGGGAGCGTACGGAGGAGTGGTACAACTGGCGGGCCAATCCGACCGGGAAGGTGCACACGCTCGCGCAGATCAAGGTGCGGGACGGTGTCACCGGCCTTGACGAGGGCGTCGACCACCCGTGGTCGTGGTGCCAGAACTACGACGGCGGCCGCTCCTGGTACACGGCGGGCGGGCACGCGGTGTCGGCCTTCGCGGAGCAGGGGTTCCTGAAGCATCTGCTCGGCGGCATCCAGTGGGCGGCGGGCGCGAAGGCGGGCGACTGCACGGCCACGAAGACGGGTGCCTTCCAGCGGACGCCGCTGGTCACGAGCGATCTCGCCGACCCGTTCGAGCTGGCGGTCGCGCCGGACCGGCGGGTGTTCTTCATCCAGCGCACCGGCAAGCTGAAGGTGATCGACCAGGAGACGCTGAAGGTCACGACGGCGCTCGACTTCGCGTACACGCCGGACATGACGAGCCAGTCCGACGGCCTGCTCGGACTCGCGCTCGACCCGGGCTTCGCCGCCAACCACCGGCTGTATCTGCTGCATTCGGACAAGACCGAGAAACGCATCAACCTGTCGCGGTTCACCGAGGCGGGCGGCAAGGTCGACCCGGCCTCCGAGAAACGGCTCCTGACGATTCCGACGCTGCGCGGCGAGGGGCGGGCCAACTCGCACATGGCAGGCTCGATCGCCTTCGACAAGAAGGGTGATCTGTACGTCGCGACGGGCGACAACACCGACCCGTTCGCGTCGGACGGCTTCACGCCCATCGACGAGCGGGAGGGCCGCCGCGCCTGGGACGCACAGGGCACCTCCGGCAACACCAATGACCTGCGCGGCAAGGTCCTGCGGATCACGCCGAAGGACGACGGGACGTACGCGGTCCCCGAGGGGAACCTCTTCGCGCCCGGCACGGACAAGACGCGTCCCGAGGTGTACGCGATGGGTCTGCGCAACCCGTTCCGGATCACGACGGACCCGGTGAGCGGCGCGCTCCTCGTCGCCGACTACGGCCCGGACGCGCGGCAGGCCGTGCCCGACCGGGGCCCGGAAGGAACCGTCGAGTTCAACCGGATCACCAAGGCCGGGAACTACGGCTGGCCGTACTGCGTCGGCGCCAACACCCCCTTCAACGACTACGACTTCGCGGCACAGAAGCCCGGCGCGAAGTTCGACTGCGGCAAGCTCGTCAACGACTCGCCGAACAACACGGGACTGCGGGACCTGCCACCCGCGAAGGCCGCCGACGTCTGGTACGCCTACTCCGCCTCCGAGAAGTTCCCCGAGCTCGGCACCGGCGGGGGCGGCCCGATGAGCGGACCGGTCTACGACTACGACGCCGGCAACCCGTACCGCACCAAGTTCCCCGAGTACTTCGAGGGCAAGTGGTTCACGTACGAGCTGACGCGGCAGTGGTTCAAGGTCTTCTCGACGCAACAGAAGGACCAGGAGTTCACGGATCCGCGGTTCCCGCCCGCGAAGGCGGGCGACCTGCACTCCATCAACGGCATCTTCCCCGACATGAAGTGGAACCAGCCCTTCGACGCCGACTTCGGGCCCGACGGGGCGATGTACGTGATCGACTTCGGGCTCGGCAGCGGCACCGGGCGCGGCGGCAGCAACGAGGGCGCGGGCATCTACCGCATCGACTATGTGGCGGACAAGCGGCTGCCGGACGCGCGGGTGAGCGCCACGCCCGACAACAACGGCGGCGCGCCGCTCACCGTGTCGTTCTCCAGCGAGGGCTCGGGCCTTCCGGACGGCAAGCCGGTCACGTACGCGTGGGACTTCGACGGCGACGGCAGCACCGACTCGACCGCGGCGAACCCCAGGCACACCTACACGAAGAAGGGCCGGTTCACCGCGCGCCTGAAGGTCACAGGGCCCGGCGAGCTGACCGGGCTCGCCGTGCAGGAGATCACCGTCGGCAACACCCGGCCGACCGTGACGCTCCAACAGCCGCCGGACGGCGGGGTGTTCAGCTTCGGCGACACCATTCCGTTCACGGTGAAGGTCACCGACCCCGAGGACCGGCGGATCGACTGCTCCAAGGTCGTCGTCCAGTCCCAGCTGGGCCACGACTCGCATCTGCATCCGCTGGACAACTACACCGGCTGCACGGGCGAGATCGTCACGGACTCCGGCGACAGCCACGGTCCCGGCCAGAACCTGTACTACGGCATCACCGCCCAGTACACGGACAAGGGCGCCCCGGGCGTGCCGGCACTCACCGGCTCCGACGCGCTGACGCTGCGGACGTCGCTGCGCGAGGCGGAGCACCGCACGGCCACCGGCGGCGCCCATGAGGGCGCGGTCACGGGCAGCCGCCCGGACGCCTCCGGCGGCAAGCGGCTCATCGAGATCGAGCACGGCGACTGGGTCGCCTTCGACCCGGTGCACCTGAAGGGCGTGGACTCGGTGACGGTCGGCGCGGCGTCGGGCGGGCTCGGCGGCAACGTCGAGTTCCGGGCGGGCTCCCCGACGGGCAAGCTGCTCGGGAAGGTGACGGTGCCGAACACCGGCGGCTGGGGCAACTTCATCTCACCCACGGCCCAACTGGCGCGGCACGACGGCACGTTCAAGCTGTACGCCGTCTTCACCAACCCGCAGTGGGCCGAGGACAAGCCCGACCTGCTCACCGTCGACTGGCTGCACTTCAACGGGCCGGGCGTCCAAAAGCCGCCGCACGCGCGCGTGACGGTCGGGGCCGCCCCGGACAGCGGGGCGCCGCCGCTCACCGTCCGCCTCACCGGCACGCCCCAGCTGCCCACCGGACGCGAAGTCGCCTCGTACCACTGGGACTTCGGCGACAACTCCAAGCCCGGCTCGCCGGAAGGGCCGACCGCGGAACACACCTACCCGCGCGCGGGCGCGTACACGGCACGGCTGACCGTCACGGACGACAAGGGCGACACGACGACCGGTTCGGTCCGCATCACAGTGAAGTGAGGTGAGCACGGTGAGCCACGGAACCAGACGGGCCTTTCTCGGTGCGTCGCTGGGCGTCGCGGCGGCCGTCGGCGCGGGGCTGCCCGCGCGGGCGACGGAGGGGCGCGGGCGCCCCTGCCGGCGCATCCCGCGCGGCGGCATCGGCATGCACCTCTACACGATGCGCACCGCCCTCGCGCGGGACTTCGCAGGCACCTTGGCGGAGCTGGCCGCGATGGGGTACGCCACCGTGGGCGTCAGCGGGCGGCACGGTCACACGGCCGACGGCATCCGGCGAATCCTTGACGGCGTCCGGCTCAAGGCGGTCCTGGAGCACATCTCGTACGACACTCTGCGCGGGCCCGGCCTCGGTCGGGCCCTGGAGGACCTGCACGCGCTGGGCGCGGCCTGGCCCGTCGTGCCGAGCCTGCCCGGCGCGCTGCACTCGCCGGCCGGATTCCGCGAGGCCGCCCGGGAGTTCAACCGGATCGGGCGCGCCTCGCGCGAGGCGGGGCTCGGACGGCTGCTGTTCCACAACCACGGCTCGGACCACGCCGTGGTCGACGGCGTGAACCTGTACGACGTCCTCGTCACGGAGACCGACCCGGAGCTGGTCGGCTTCGAGCTGGACGTGTACTGGGCGGTCAAGGGCGCCGCTGATCCCGGGAGTTACTTCGCGCGGCACCCGGGGCGGTTCCCGGCGCTGCATGTGAAGGACATGGCCGCGGACGGGAGCTTCGCCGACGTGGGGTCGGGGACGCTGGACTTCGCGGCGATGTTCGACCACGCACGCGCGGGCGGGGTACGGCAGTGGCTGGTCGAGCACGACAGCCCCGCGGACCCGTTCGCGACGGCGCGGAACAGCTACCGGTACCTGGCGGCTCTGCGGTATTGAGAAGGCCGCGGGGATCCAACCTCAGGCCCCAATCGCCTTGTAGAAGAGTGTCGTTGGGCGGAGGGCCCCGGCCGGGTCCGCCGCGTGGTCCGGGACGACGCCGAGCCGGGTCCAGCCCGCCGAGGCGTACAGGGACTCGGCGGGGCTGTCCGTCCGGGTGTCGAGGAGCAGCAGCGTCACGCCCGCCCGTGCCGCCTCACGCTCGGCGAGGGCCAGCAGGGAGCGGCCGAGGCCCCGCCCGCGCGCCTCGCGGTGCACCAGGAGCTTCACCAGCTCCGCGCGGTGGCGGGCGTTGGGCTTGTCCGCGTACGCGAGGCTGACCGTGCCGGTGACGCGCCCGCCCTCGCGGACGGCCCACGTCGCCACGCGCCCCGCGTCGACGTCCGCAGCCCGGCCGCGCCACCACCGGGCGGCCGCTCCCCGGTCGAGCCCCGCGAGGAAGCCCACGGACGCGCCGCCCTCCACCGCGTCCACCAGCAGCTCGCCCAACTCGTCGGCGAGGGCGCCCAGTTGGACGCCGGTGAGCCGTTCGGCGCCGAGTGCCGAAACCGTCGTCATGGCGCCACCACCACCAGCGCGTAGCGCACCGCCCGCTCGCCCCCGCAGCGGAAGCGGGTCGCGCCCCAGACCCGGAACCGCAGGCAGTCACCGGCGGCGAGCGCGTGCGTCTCGCCGCGCACCGTCACCTCCAACTCGCCCTCCAGGACCCAGATGTGCTGTTCGAGCCCCGGCACGGGCGGCCGGTCGTAGGAGAGGTCGGCGCCGGGCGCCAGCGTGCCCTCGACGACTTCGCCGCGCAGGCCCGGGTGCGGCGGCGAGACGGACCGGCGCCGGAACCCGGACGCGCCGTCCGTCCACACGGCCTGCTCGGCGGCGCGCACGACCCGCGCGGGCTCGGCCTCCACCTCGCTCAGGAGCTGGGACATGGTGCGTCCGTAGACGGCGCACAGCCGGTTCAGGAGGGACGCGGTCGGGCTGATCTCGCCGCGCTCGGCCCGCGAGAGCGTCGACCGGCTGATGCCGCTGCGGTCCGCCAACTCGCCCAGGGACCAGCCGTGTTCGGCCCGCAGCCCGGACAGCCGGGCGGCGAGACGCGCGTCCACGTCAGCCCCGTCGGGCACGACGGGTGCGACAGGGGCGACAGGGGCTTCGGGGGCGGTGCCCGCACCCTCACCATCATCACGTGTCATATTCGGGATGCTATCCCATATACGAGAATGAGCCGAGCGGGGCGCCCGGCCCGCCCTCAGTCGTGCGCCCCCGCCGCCCCCAGCAGCTCCCTGATCCGCCCCGTCGCCGAGCGGAACTCGGCCGACGCGAGCGTGGCCGCGTACTCCCGCTCGCGGGGCAGGCCGACCTCGATGATCTCGGTGACCGTGCCCGGGCGCGGGCTCATCACGACGACGCGGTCGGCGAGATAGACGGCCTCCGGGATGGAGTGGGTGACCAGCAGGACCGTCGTGTCGGTCTCGCGCCAGATGCGGTGCAGTTCCACGTTCATCTGCTCGCGCGTGAGCGCGTCCAGGGCGCCGAACGGCTCGTCCAGGGCGCCGAACGGCTCGTCCATGAGCAGGACGGGCGGCTCGTGCAGGAGCGCGCGGCACAGCGCGACCCGCTGCTGCATGCCGCCCGACAGCTCGTGCGGATAGGCGTCCTCGAAGCCGTCGAGGCCGGTCATCCGGATCAGCTCGTCGGCCCGGGCGCGGGCCCCGGCCGCCGGGAGCCCGCGCATCTCCGCCTGGAGCAGGATGTTGCGGCGGGCCGAGCGCCAGTCGAGCAGGGCGGCGCGCTGGAAGACGAAGCCGATGTCGCGCCGCGGCCCGCGCACGTGCTCACCGCCGAGCGCCACCCCGCCCGCCGACGGCGCGAGCAGCCCCGCGACGAGCTTCAGCAGCGTGGACTTCCCACATCCGGACGGCCCGACGATCGCGACGAACTCGCCACGCGCCACGTCGAGCGAGACCTCCTCAAGGGCGGTCACGTCCTTCTTCTTCGTGCGGAAGCGGACGGCGACGTCGGCGAGCCGGACGGCGGGCGCGATGGTGGCGGTGCGGTCGGACGGCGCGCCCGGCTGCTCCGGTGCCGCGTCGGACTTGTTCAGTGCTGTGTCGTTCACGGTCCCCATCCCTGCCCCCGTTATCCCTTGACCCCGTTGGCCACGTCCCAGTAGTCGGCGACCGGCTTGGGGCTCTTGACCAGGCCGGCCTCGGCGAAGACGTCGATGGTCTGCTTCCAGTCGGCCTCGGTGTTGGCGCCGGGCGCCTTGCCGCGGGTGGCGTCCGTGTGCAGCAGTGTGAGCGTGGTCTTGAACTGCTCCGACAGCACGTTCTGCGGCGGCAGTTGCTCGGAGGCGCCTTCCATGGCGGCGACCGCGGGCTTCGGGTTCTTCTCGGCGGCGGCCCAGGACTCGCTCACCGCGGCCGTCATGCGCTTGGCCAGATCGCCGCGCGCGAGGGTCTTGTTGCCCGCGATCAGACCGTTGGCGTAGAAGTTCAGGCCGTGCTCGGAGAAGCGCAGGTACGAGACGTCCTTCTTGGCCTTGTTCCGCATGATCGGGCCCTGGTCGCTGGCGTAGCCGAGGAGGGCGTCCGTGCGGCCGGAGATCACCGCGGCGATCTTGCCCGCCGGGTCGGTGTTCTGGACCTGGACGTCGGACACCACCATGCCGTTCTTCTGCAGGAAGATCGGGAAGGTCTTGGTGAGCGCGTCGCCCGCGGTGCCCGCGACGGTCTTGCCCTTGAGGTCGCCGGGGGCGGCGATGTCCTCGCTGCCGAAGAACTGCACGGACGCGGGCGTCGTCTGGAGGTAGACGCCGAGGCTCTTGACCTTGACTCCCTTGTCGACGCCGGCGAGCACGGCCGGGGTGTCGGCCCAGCCGAAGTCGGTCTGCCCGGCGCCGGTCGCCTGCACGGTCTTCTGCGAGCCCTGTCCGGCGCGTATCTCCAGGTCGATGCCGTGCTTCTCGAAGATCTTCTGCTTCTCGCCGTAGTAGAACGGCGCGTGTTCGCCGTACGGATACCAGTTGAGGGTGAGCGTCACCTTGTCCAGCTTCTTGCCGGAGTCGCTGACGGTCGTCTTGTCGTCGTCGCCGCAGGCCGTCGCCGTGGCGGAGACCAGGAGCAGCGGGAGGAGACCGGGGAGGAGGCGACTGCGAGGTGTGCGCGGCGCTTGCATGGGGGCGGCCCTTCTCGCGTGCGTGGCGGGGCTTGCGCGGTGTCAGAGCGTGGTCGTGGCGGCGGCGTCGCGGCGGGACGCGTGCCACGGGAGCAGCAGCTTCTCGGCGATCTCCACCAGGACGAAGAGGACGACGCCGATGAGCGACATGACAAGGAGTCCGGCGAACAGCATCGGGGTGTCGAGGTTGCCGTTGGCCTGGAGGATGACGTAGCCGAGCCCTTCGTTCGCACCGACGAACTCGCCCACGACGGCACCGGTGACGGCCAGCGTGACGGCGACCTTCAGGCCGGAGAACAGGTGCGGGAGCGAGGCCGGGAAGCGGATCTTCAGGAAGGTCTGCCAGGGCCGCGCGCCCATGGTGGCCGACAGCTGGAGCATCTCCGGATCCACGGCCTTGAGCCCCGTCACCATCGAGATCACCACTGGGAAGAAGGCGATGAGGACGGCGATGAGGACCTTCGGGCCGATGCCGAAGCCGAGCCAGACGACGAACAGCGGCGCGATGGCGATCTTCGGTACGACCTGGGCGAAGAGCAGGATCGGGTAGAGGGTCTTCTCGACGGTGGACGAGTAGACCATCAGCACGGCGCTGAGGATGCCGACACCGACGGCGATGAGGAAACCGAGCAGCGTCTCGTACGTGGTGACCCAGCCGTGCTCCCACAGATAGCCGGGCTGTTCGAGGAGCACGTCGAGCGTGGCGCCGGGCGTGGGCAGCAGATACGACTCGACCCAGCCGGCCGCGGCGATCACCCACCAGGCGCCGAAGCAGGCGGCAAGGAGGGCGAGCGGCCGCCAGCTCTTCTCGGCCGCCTCGACGGCACGGCGGCGCGGACTCGGCCGCGTACGCTCGGCGACTCCCGCCGGCTTCCTCGGGGCAGTGGGGGACAGGACGCGCTGGCTCACGGTGAACTCCCCGGAACGTCGGCGGACATCGTTCACGTCATCCAGAAAGCGCTTTCTCACGGGCGGTGCCCGCCACGCTAATGACTCGCCGACGGCAGGGTCAATACGTAGGCGCGAACCCGACGCGGGCGCGAACCCGCGAACGCGTCCCTACCCGGCCGCGTCCCCCAGGGCGCCCAGCACCGGCGAGATGAGCGGATGCGTCTCCGCGCCGGTCCGCACCGCGGCGAACACCCGCCGGGTGGGGGCGTTCCCGTCCACGGGCCGGACCACGGCACCGGCGACATCCATGCCCCGCAGCGCGGACCGCGGCACGAGGGCCACGCCTGCTCCCGCCGAGGCGAGCGCGACGACGGCACGGAAGTCGTCGGACGTGTGCTCCAGGACCGGCTGGAACCCGGCCTGCTCGCAGGCGAGCACGACCACGTCGTGGCAGGGGTTGCCGGGGAAGGGCCCGATCCACGGGTCCTTGGCCAGCTCACCGAGCGGCACCCGCTCGCTGCCCGCGGCCCGGTGCCCGGCGGGCAGCACCGCGTCGAACGGCTCGGCGTACAGCGGCACGCGGGTGAGCCGGGAGTCGTCCGCCCCGGGGGCGCCGCGGTACTCGACGGCCACCGCCACGTCCACCTGCCGGTCGAGGACCATCGGCAGGCTCGCGTCGCCCTCCGCGTCCTGGACGCGCACCCGGATCCCGGGCGCGGTCTCGGCGAGCCGGGTCAGCGCGGGCGCGACGACGAGCCCGATGCCCGTCGCGAACGAGGCGAGCGTCACCGTGCCCGCCTCGCCCGAGCTGTACGCGGCCAGCTCGGCCTCGGCGCGCTCCAGTTGGGCGAGGACGGCGTTGGTGTGGGCGAGCAGGATCTCGCCCGCGGCGGTCAGCCGGACGCCGCGCGCCGAGCGCTCGACGAGGCGGTGCCCCGTCTCCTGTTCCAACGCGGTGAGCTGCTGGGAGACGGCGGACGGGGTGAGGTAGAGCGCGGCGGCCGCGGCGGTGACCGTGCGGTGGTCGGCCACCGCGCGGAGGATGTGCAGCCGCCGTGCTTCGATCATGCGGCAAGTCTATGGGGCTGCGCCCCTCTCCCCCTTTTCGGCCCT
>NZ_AOPZ01000146.1 GCF_000414115.1 Streptomyces aurantiacus JA 4570 | reverse complement strand
GCGCGACCGGGAACTGGTGCGCCGCACCGCGCTGCTGCTCGGCCGCACCCCGGAGGGCGCGACCCGCTCCGACCGCGCCCTGGTCGACCTGGCGCGCCGCACGCCCGGCTTCGCCGCGCGCCTGACCGGCTGGCTCGGCGAGGCCCCGCAGGACTGGGCCGCGCTCGTCGGACCGAGCGCCCGGCGCACCATCGAGCAGCTGACCGGGGCGGTGCCCGTGTCGGCGTGAGCTCCGCCACCCCGGCCGATGCGGGCGACAAACTGTCGGCATGGCAGTCTTAGACCTGCGCGATCGGCAAGGGAACGTACAGACGTACGGGCGTACGGATACATACACGGGTTCGGCGAGGAGCGAAGACAGTGCAGCGCTGGCGTGGCTTGGAGGACATCCCCCAGGACTGGGGGCGCAGCGTCGTCACCATTGGTTCCTACGACGGCGTGCACCGCGGTCACCAGCTCATCATCGGCCGTGCGGTGGCCCGCGCCCGTGAGCTCGGCGTGCCCGCCGTGGTCGTCACCTTCGACCCGCACCCCAGCGAGGTCGTGCGGCCCGGCAGTCACCCGCCGCTGCTCGCCCCGCACCACCGGCGCGCCGAACTCATGGCGGACCTCGGCGTCGACGCCGTCCTCATCCTGCCCTTCACGACCGAGTTCTCGAAGCTGTCGCCCGCCGATTTCGTGGTCAAGGTCCTGGTCGACAAGCTGCACGCCAAGGCGGTCGTCGAGGGCCCCAACTTCCGCTTCGGGCACCGCGCCGCGGGCAACGTCGAGGTCCTCGCCGACCTCGGCCGGACGTACGACTACGAGGTCGAGGTCATCGACCTCTACGTGAGCGGCACCGCCGGTGGCGGCCTGCCGTTCTCGTCCACGCTCACGCGCCGCCTCATCGCCGAGGGCGACGTGGCGGGCGCCCACGAGATCCTGGGCCGCCCGCACCGCGTCGAGGGCGTCGTCGTCCGCGGCGCCCAGCGCGGCCGCGAGCTGGGCTTCCCCACGGCCAACGTGGAGACCCTGCCGCACACCGCGATCCCCGCCGACGGCGTCTACGCGGGCTGGCTGCACGCGCAGGGCGAGGCGATGCCCGCGGCGATCTCCGTCGGCACGAACCCGCAGTTCGACGGCACCGAGCGCACCGTCGAGGCGTACGCGATCGACCGCGTCGGCCTCGACCTGTACGGCCTGCACGTCGCCGTGGACTTCCTCGCCTTCGTCCGCGGCCAGGCGAAGTTCGACTCGATCGACGAGCTGTTGGTCGCCATCGGCGACGATGTGAAGAAGTCGCGGGAACTGGTCGAGGCAGCAGACGCGGCCACGGCGGGCTGACGACGGCCTGAGCGACGGTATTCAGCCCGTCCGGCGATTGAGGACGAGCCCGAAGGGCGATCTGCGGCACGCCGACTGCAAGGTCAACGCCGAACAGCCGCCCAGTGGCAAGCCACCTGCGTGCCTCCGGCGCCGGAAAGCACAGGAAGGTCCCGCTCCCGGCAGTCCCGCGCCACCCCGGCGCGCTCCGCCTCGCCGCTCGCGAGGATCTGGCAGCGAGCATGGAACCGGCAGCCGCCCGGCACCCGGGAGGGGTCCGGCGGCTCACCCGTGAGCACCACCGGCTCGCCCGGCGCCTCCGGCAGGACGGACAACAGCGCCTGGGTGTACGGATGCTGAGGCGCTGTCAGGACGTCCTCGACCGCCCCGGTCTCGACGATGCGCCCCAGGTACATGACGGCCACCCGGTCCGCGATGTTCCAGGCCAGCCCCAGGTCGTGGGTCACGACCAGCGCGGACAGGCCGAGTTCCTCGCGCAGCCGCAGCAGCAGCGCGAGGATCTCGCCGCGCACGGACGCGTCCAGTGAGGCCACCGGCTCGTCCGCGACGATGAGTTCGGGGTCGAGGACCAGCGCGCCCGCGATGACGACCCGCTGGCGCTGCCCGCCGGACAGCTCGTGCCGCCGGACAGCTCGTGCGGGTAGCGCAGGAAGAACCGCTCCGGCGGCCGCAGCCCGGCCCGCGACAGCGCCTCGCCGACGGCCGCCCGCTCGTCGCCCCCGTACCCGTGGATGCGCAGCCCCTCGGCCACGGCCTCGTACACCGTGTGCCGCGGGTTGAGCGAGCCGCTCGGGTCCTGGAGCACGAGCTGGACCCGCTTGCGGTACGCCTTCAGGGCCCGGCCGCGGTAGTCCAGCGGCTTGCCGTCGAAGGAGACCCGGCCGGACGTGGGCGCGACGAGCCCGAGCAGGGAGCGCGCGAGCGTGGTCTTGCCGCAGCCGGACTCGCCGACGAGCGCGACGATCTCGCCGCGCCGGATGTCGAGGTCCACGCCGTCCACCGCGCGCGCCGGGTCGGCGCCCCGGCGCCCGGGAAATGTGATGTGCAGGTCGGAGGCGGTGAGCAGCGGGGCGGAAGCCTCCGAGCGCGCCGCCGGGTCGAGGGTCGTCTCGGTGGTCATGCGCTTCTCCTCGAGGCCGGGGGAGCGGGTCGGTGGAGCACGGTGTACGCCGGGTGGTGCGCGGCGCGGGACGGGCGCCGGACGGCGTACGCGGGGCATGCCCGGGCGGCGCGCGCACGCGCACGCGGG
>NZ_AOPZ01000145.1 GCF_000414115.1 Streptomyces aurantiacus JA 4570 | reverse complement strand
CTTCGTACGGGTCGTGCTCATACCAGCCGCTCCATGTCCCGTGACTTGCCGTCGCGTACGACGATCTCGCGGTCGGAGTAGGCGGCGACCCGGGTCTCGTGGGTGACGAGGACGACGGCGGCGTTGGTGGAGCGGGCGGCGTCGGTCAACAGCTCCATCACCCGCTCGCCGTTGAGGGAGTCGAGGGCTCCGGTGGGCTCGTCCGCGAACAGCACGCGCGGGTTGGTGACCAGGGCGCGGGCCACCGCGACGCGCTGGCCCTGGCCGCCCGAGGCCTGGCCGGGACGCTTGTCGCGTACGTCGTCGACCTCCAGGCGCTCCATCCAGGTCAGGGCGGTCCGCTCGGCGTCCCGGCGCTTGGTGCCGTTGAGGCGCAGCGGCAGCGCGACGTTCTCCAGGCACGTCAGCTCCGGGACCAGCTGGCCGAACTGGAACACGAACCCGAACTCGCTGCGGCGCAGCGCGCTCAGCGCGGTGTCGCTCATGCCCGTCAGCTGCTGCCCGTTGTACGTGATCTCGCCCGCGTCGGGGCGCACGATGCCGGCGAGGCAGTGCAGGAGCGTGGACTTGCCGGAGCCGGAGGGGCCCATCACGGCGACGATCTCGCCCGGGTGTATGGAGAACTCGGCGCCGTCGAGCGCGGTGGTGGGGCCGTACGTCTTGCGCAGTCCGTCGGCGGTCAGCAGGGAACCCGCGGGAGTCATCCGGGGAGCACCTCCTTGGCGAGCTTGCCCAGACGCGCGGAGGTGAGCTCCAGCCAGCGCAGGTCGGCCTCGAGATGGAACAGGGCGTGGTCGCAGATGAGCTGATCGGCGAGATCGCCCTTCCGCTTGCGGTCGGTGAGGATCCGCATCAGGCGCAGATGTTCGGCGCGCTGGGTGTCGAGGATGTCGGCGGCGTCGCGGTGGGTGAGCAGCGCGAGGACGACCTTGGTGTAGAGCGTCGACTGGAGGTACGGCTCCGGCTTCTCCGGGGTCGCCAGCCACCGCTGGACATCGGTGATGCCCGCCTCGGTGATGGCGTACCGCTTGCGCTCGGGACCGCCGCCCGCCTCTATCCCGTCGACCTCGACGAGGCCGTTCTTCAGGAGCCGGGACATGGTCGAGTAGACCTGGCCGTAGTGCAGCGGCTTGTCGTGCCCGAACTTCTCGTCGAAGGCGCGCTTGAGGTCGTAGCCGTGGCGTGGCCCGGACTCCAGGAGCCCGAGAAGGGTGTGACCGATGGACATGCGGAGCACTATACACACCACGTATACGCCCTATGTATACGCGCAGTGTGTAGGTCGGTCGCGGGAGGTCCCTGAGTCGTGTGTTCGGGGCGCGGGCAACCGTCCGTGGCTCTGGTGAGTCGATTTGGGTGGGACAGCACTGGTTCCCCAGTGATGGGTGCTGATTGTCACGTCCGGAAAAGGCCGGATCGTGGGGAGTTTGTCCCCGGGCGCGGTGTTAGCTTCGTGAGCTGACCTGAGTTGCCACGGGTGGCGAGACGTACGAAGACGACGAGACGAGCGGAGCAGTCACAGTCATGGGCCGAGCGGAAGAGCGAAAAGCGCGGCAGCGCGGTGCGCGCCGGGCAGCGCGCGGCCGCCCGTCCGGCGGCGCCCCGGCCACCGGCAGTCCGTCGGTCGGGGGCCCTTCCGCCGAGGGGTCCGCTTCCGCGGAGGGCGCGGCGGGCGGCGAACCGGTCGGCATAGGCCCCGCCGGTGAGGGTTCCGGCGGCCGCGCGTCCCGTCGCGGCCGCACCGCCAAGCCCAAGCGCACCGGCATCCGCCGCTTCTTCACCTGGAAGAAGCTGCTCGGCTATTTCTTCGGCTTCATCCTGCTCGGCATGCTCGGCTTCGTGGTGCTGTATCTGGTCGTGGACATCCCCAAGGGAAACGCCGCGGCGAGGCTGCAGAGCAACGTCTACAAGTACAGCGACGGCACGCTGCTGGCCCGCCAGGGCAAGATGAACCGCGAGATCGTCGACCTCGACAAGGTGCCGAAGAAGGTCCAGCGCACCTTCGTCGCCGCGGAGAACAAGTCCTTCTACAAGGACTCGGGCGTGGACCTGAAGGGCACCGCCCGCGGTGTCCTCAACACCCTTGCGGGCAAGGGCAAGCAGGGCGGCTCCACGATCACCCAGCAGTACGTGAAGAACTACTACCTGACGCAGGACCAGACCGTCTCGCGCAAGCTGAAGGAACTGGTCATCTCGCTGAAGGTGGACCGCGAGAAGAGCAAGGACGACATCCTCGCGGGCTACATCAACACCAGCTACTACGGCCGCGACGCCTACGGCATCCAGGCCGCCGCGCAGGCGTACTACGGCGTGGACGCCGAGAAGCTGAACGTCGCCCAGGGGGCCTACCTGGCCTCCCTCCTCCAGGCCCCGAGCTCCTACGACTGGACGAACGCCACGCCCACCGGCAAGAAGCTGGTCAAGGAGCGCTGGAACTACGTCCTGAACAACATGGTCGAGGAGGGCTGGCTGCCCGCCGACGAGCGCGACGGCCTGAAGTTCCCGGTGCCGCACACGCCGAAGCCGCGGCCCGAGATGAAGGGCCAGACCGGCTATCTGGTGGAGGCCGCCAACGCGGTGCTCCAGCAGCGCCTGGTCAAGCAGGGCTACACCAAGTCCGAGGCGGAGGCGCAGGTCAGGGCCGGCGGTTACACGGTCACACTGAACATCGACCGCAAGAAGCAGCGCGAGCTGGAGAAGTCGGTCGACAAGAAGCTCAACGACCGGCTGAAGCCGGGCAAGCGGAAGGCGGACGCGCGGGTGCAGGCCGGCGCGGTGTCCGTCGACCCGAAGAGCGGCGGAATCGTCGCCATGTACGGCGGCCGCGGCTACACCGAGCACTACACGAACAACGCGACCCGCACCGACTACCAGCCCGCCTCCACCTTCAAGCCGCTGATCCTCGCCGCCGCCCTGGAGGAGGGCGCCACGACGCAGAGCGGCAAGCCGATCACCGCGAACACGATCTACAGCGGCCGCAGCAAGCGCCCGGTCGTGGGCAGCGACGTCGGCTTCGCGCCGCCCAACGAGGACAACGTCTCCTACGGCCCGGTCACCGTCCAGACCGCCATGAACAAGTCCATCAACTCCGTCTTCGCGCAGATGGGCGTGGACGTGAAGATGGACAAGGTCCTGGAGACCGCGGGCAAGCTGGGCATGGACACCGAGAAGCTGCCCGCCGTGCCCGCGCAGACCCTCGGCTCGATGGGCGCGAGCCCGCTGGAGATGGCGGGCGTGTACGCGACGCTCGACAACCACGGCAAGAAGGTCACGCCGCAGCTGGTGAAGTCCGTCGAGCACAAGGACCGCTCCATCGACCTGCCGGACGCGATCGGCGAGCGGGTCATCAGCCGGGGCGCCGCGGACTCGGTCACCTCCGTGCTGACCGGCGTGGTCGACGACGGCACGGCCAAGCGGTCGGTGCGCGACGCGTCCAACCGCAAGGGCCAGCAGGTCGCGGGCAAGACCGGTACGTCCGACGACAACAAGTCGGCCTGGTTCGTGGGCTATACGCCGAAGCTGGTCACGTCCGTCGGCCTGTTCGGCGAGCTGCCCGAGGACGAGGGGAAGCTCAAGCGCGGCGCGCAGGTGTCCATGAAGGGCGCGGGCGGCATGAAGCGCGTCGCCGGCGGCAGCTTCCCGGCGGAGATCTGGGCGGCGTACACGTTCAACTCGATGGGCTCGCGCACGAAGTTCAACCTCGACACGGACATGGGCGTCGGCGTCGCCCCGCCGCCCGAGCCGACGACGCAGGCGCCCCAGACCCCGACGGCCCCGCCCACCACGCCGGACGACGACGATGAGCCGTCGACCAAGCCGCCCACGACCAAGCCCCCGACGACGAAGCCGCCGACCACCCCGACGACGAAGCCGCCGACCACGCCGCCGCCGACGGACCCGACGACGACCCCGCCGACGACGCCCCCGCCGACGTGGGGGATCCCGGATCCTCCGGAT
Organism: Streptomyces aurantiacus JA 4570; assembly: GCF_000414115.1. Lineage (GTDB taxonomy): Bacteria > Actinomycetota > Actinomycetes > Streptomycetales > Streptomycetaceae > Streptomyces > Streptomyces aurantiacus_A. Next base: position 3,359 of record NZ_AOPZ01000145.1, on the reverse strand, counting down.
GACGACGACCGGGCGGATCGGTCGGACCGGGACAGGTCGGACTGACGGCACGGAAGGCGCCCCGGAACCGAGAGGTTCCGGGGCGCCTTCCGTACGTAGGGGCCTACTTCCCGGCGCCGTTGACCCGGGCCGCGACCTTGTCGCCCAGTGCCTTGTCGACGTTGCGCCAGTACTGCAGCGCGCGGTCCAGGACCGGACGGGAGACGCCGTCGAGCAGGTGGCCGCTGATGTTCGACACCAGGCGCTCGCGCGCCGCGTCGTCGAGCACCTGCCGCACCTGCGTGCCGGCCTGGCCGAAGTCGTCGTCCTCGCGGTGCGGCTTGTACGCCTCGCGCACCATCTCGCCGGCCGTCTGCCAGCCCGCCGGGTCGACGGACTCCTGGACGGGGGCGGACGGGCCGCCGTACGAGTTGGGCGCGTACGGGCGGGCGATGTTGGCCGGTTCGTACCGCATCGGGCCGTCCTTCGCGTACGAGTTGACGGCCGAGTGCGCGCGGTTCGGCGGCAGCTGGGCGTAGTTGGGGCCGATCCGGTAGCGGTGGGTGTCGGGGTACGAGAACAGCCGACCGAGCAGCATCTTGTCCGGGGACGGGCCGATGCCGGGCACCATGTTGGAGGGCTCGAACGCGGCCTGCTCGATGTGGACGAAGAAATCCTCGGGGTTCTTGTTGAGCGTCATCCGGCCGACGTCGATGAGCGGGTAGTCGCCGTGCGGCCACACCTTCGTCAGGTCGAACGGGTTGAAGCGGTAGTCCGGGGCGTCGTCGAACGGCATGACCTGGACCTTGAGCGTCCAGCTCGGGTGGTCGCCGCGCTTGATCGACTCGAACAGGTCCCTGCGGTGCAGGTCGCCGTCCGACCCGGCCAGCTCGTCCGCCTCGTCCTGGGTCAGGAAGTCGATGCCCTGGTCGGTCTTGAAGTGGTACTTCACCCAGAACTTCTCGCCGCCGGCGTTGATCCACATATAGGTGTGGGACGAGTACCCGTTCATGTTGCGGTACGTCTTCGGGATGCCGCGGTCGCCCATCAGCCACGTCACCATGTGCGCGGACTCCGGGGACAGCGTCCAGAAGTCCCACTGCATGTCGTGGTCGCGCACCGCGCTGTCCAGGGTGCGCTTCTGGGAGCGGATGAAGTCCTGGAACTTGATCGGGTCACGGACGAAGAAGATGGGGGTGTTGTTGCCCACCATGTCGTAGTTGCCGTGTTCCGTGTAGAACTTCAGCGCGAACCCGCGCGGGTCGCGCCAGGTGTCGGGCGAGCCCTGCTCACCGGCGACGGTGGAGAAGCGGGCGAGCATCTCGGTGCGCCTGCCGGGCTGGAACAGATCGGCCTTGGTGAACTGGCTGACGTCGTTGGTGACTTCGAAGATGCCGTACGCGCCACTGCCCTTGGCGTGCACGACCCGCTCGGGGACCCGTTCGCGGTTGAACTGGGCCATCTTCTCGATCAGATAGTGATCCTGGAGAAGAACGGGGCCGTTGGAGCCGACGGTCAGCGAGTGCTCATCGCTCTCCACCGGTACGCCGGCGTTGTTCGTGGTCTGCGGCACCTGTCGGGATGCGTCGGTCACGAGCGTCCTCCCGTCATGCATGAGGGTTGTGTCAGGTCGCTTCGTTCACCACGCCAGTCAACTCCGCCGACGAAGTGTCGGCAACATTTGGACGGGGTCCAATTTCAGCCCGGATCCGGACAAGTATCGTCAGCCGTTCTGATTCAGCTCGAACCAGACCACCTTCCCGGTGCTCAGGCGGGTGGCACCCCACCGCCGCGCCAGCCTGTTGACCAGGTAGAGCCCGCGTCCGCCCTCGTCCGTGGCGCGCGCCTGGCGCAGCCGCGGCAGCTGCGGCACGTCGTCACCGACCTCGCAGCGCAGCACGTCCGTACGCAGCAGACGCAGCGTGATGGGCCGCGTCGCGTACCGCACGGCGTTGGTGACGACCTCGCTGACGAGCAGCTCGACCGCGTCGTTCAGGTCGGTCAGGCCCCAGCGCTCCAGGGCGCTGCGGGCGAGCCTGCGGGCCCGCGCCGGGGTGGCGTCCTCCGGCTCCAGGAACCAGTACGCCACGTCGCTCGGCGCGATCCCGTCGAAGCGGGCGGCGAGCAGCGCGATGTCGTCGTCGCGGTCGCCGGGGCCGAGCATGTCGAGGACCTCGTCGCACAGGGCCTCAAGGGGCGGCGGATGGTCCGGCCCGGTGAGCTGGGCGGTGGCGGCGAGCCGCTCGCGCAGCTGCTCTATCCCGGTCCAGACGTCGCGAAGGCGGGACTCCACCAGGCCGTCCGTGTAGAGGAGCAGCGTGGCGCCCGCCGGGGCGTCCAGCTCGACGGCCTCGAAGTCGACGCCGCCGACGCCGATGGGCGCGCCCGGCGGTACGCGCAGGACCTCCGCCCGGCCGCCCAGGTGCAGCAGGACCGGCGGCGGGTGGCCCGCGTTGGCGATGGTGATGCGGTGCGACACGGGGTCGTACACCGCGTACAGGCAGGTGGCCATGCGGTCCGAGCCGAGGCGCTGGGCCTGCTCGTCGAGGTGGTGCAGGACCTCCTGGGGCGGCAGGTCGAGCCCGGCGAGGGTCTGCGCGGTGGTGCGGAGCTGCCCCATGATCGCGGCGGACGTCATCGAGTGCCCCATGACGTCACCGACGACGAGCGCGACCCGGCTGCCGGGCAGCGGGATCGCGTCGTACCAGTCGCCGCCGACGCGGGCGGTCTCGGCGGCCGGGAGGTAGCGCGAGGCCAGGCGCACGCCGGTGGCGCGCGGCAGGGTCTCGGGCAGCATCGTGCGCTGCAGCTCGTCCGCGATGTACGCCTCGCGGCCGTACAGGACGGCCTTGTCGATGCCGAGCGCGCTGTGCGTGGCGAGCTGGGCGGCCACAAGGAGGTCGTCGGCCTCGAAGGCGTGCCGGTCGGGGCGGCGCAGGAAGACCGCCGCGCCGATCACCCGGCGGCGGCCGCGCAGCGGCGCCAGGATCGCCCGCTGCCCGCCGGGCACCGTGCGCCCCTCGCCGAGCAGCTCCGGCAGCGCGCCGAGCGCCGCCGCGGCGTCCGCGAAGACGGGGCGCACGCCGCGCAGCACCTCGGCGAGCGCGCTGCCGACGCGCACCTCGCACATCTCGGCCGCCGACGACAGGTCGGACTGCACCTGGAGGGCGGGCAGCGTGCCGCCGTCGGTGTCCTGGTCCTCGGGGATGCGGTCGGTGCGGCGCAGGCGAAGCAGCAGCGGCCCCGCGGGGCGCTCGTCGCCGACCGGCAGCGGGTCGCGCAGATAGACGAGGATCGCGTCCGAGAACGTCGGCACCGTGGCCCGGCACAGGCCCATCACGATCTCGTCGAGGTCGATGCCGCGGGCGAGCGCGGTGGGC
>NZ_AOPZ01000144.1 GCF_000414115.1 Streptomyces aurantiacus JA 4570 | reverse complement strand
CCCGGCGGCGGGCGGCGCGGCGGACCCGGCAGCGGGCGCCGAGGCGGCGGACCCCACGGCGGACGACACGGCGGCGGACTCTGCGGTAACGGTCACACCCCCAGGCTGCCGCACCCCTCACCCCGTTGCCAGGTGCACCTACTACCAGGATAAAGACACTCTGGTACCCCCCTAGGGCGCCCGTCCATCGTCGTATCCGTGACTCTCACGACCCATGGCACCCAGCCAGGTGCACGCACCGCTCCCCCGTCCCCGACCCCCGCCGCCCTCACCCCTCTCGGCCTGATCACCATCCTGCTCGGCGCCGCCCTGCCGATGATCGACTTCTTCATCGTCAACGTCGCCCTGCCCGACATCGAGGCCGACCTGCGCGCCCCCGCCGCCACCCTGGAGATGGTGGTCGCGGGCTACGCCGTCGCGTACGCCGTGCTGCTCGTCCTCGGCGGCCGGCTCGGGGACACCCACGGCCGCCGGACGCTGTTCCTGTGGGGCGTCGCCGCCTTCGGGCTCACCTCGCTGGCCTGCGGGCTCGCGCCGACCGCGTGGTGGCTGGTGGCGGCGCGGGCGGCGCAGGGCGCGGCGTCGGCGCTGATGCTGCCGCAGGTGCTCGCCACCATCCACGCGACGACCAGCGGGGAGCGCCGCGCGCGGGCCGTCTCGCTGTACGGCTCCGTCGGCGGCGTATCGATGGTGCTCGGGCAGATACTCGGCGGGGTCCTGGTCGCCGCCGACCTGGCGGGCACCGGCTGGCGCATGGTGTTCCTGGTGAACGTGCCGGTGGCCGCGCTCGCCCTGGTCTTCGCGGTCCGCGCGGTGCCCGACAGCCGGGCCGACCGCCCGGCGCGCGGCGACCTGGCGGGCACGGTCCTGCTCGCCGTGGCCCTGACCGCGTTCCTGCTCCCGCTCACCGAGGGCCGGGCCGCGGGCTGGCCCCTCTGGTCGATCGTCACCCTCGTCGCCGCGCCCTTCCTGATCTGGGCGTTCGCCGCCGTGGAGCGCCGCGCGGAGGCGAGCGGCGGCAGCCCGCTGCTTCCGCCGTCCCTGATGCGGGAGCCGGGCGTCCGCCGGGGTCTTCTCGTCGGCGTGCCCATCTTCATCGGGTTCAGCGGCTGGATGTTCGTGAGCGCGGTGACCCTCCAGGAGGGCCTCGGGTACGGCGCGCTCAAGGCGGGCCTGACCCTGATCCCCATGGGTGTCGCGCAGTTCGCGGCGTCTCTGCTCGCGCCGCGTCTGGTGCATCGGCTTGGCAGCCGCGCCCTGACCCTGTGCGCGCTGGTGCACGGCACGGGTGTCGCCGTCCTCGCCCTGACGGTCCTGTGGGCCCCGTGGTCGGCGCTGACCCCGCTGACGCTGGCGCCGGGCCTGGCGCTGTGCGGCTTCGGCCAGGGCATCCAGCTCCCGCTGTACTTCCGGATCCTGCTGTCCGCCGTGCCCGCCGCGCGTGCGGGCGCCGGCAGCGGGCTCGCCGCGACGGCCCAGCAGTCCTGCCTCGCCGTGGGGGTGGCCACGCTCGGCTCGCTGTTCCTGGCCCTGAACTCCGGCGTCGGCCTGCGCGAAGCCTTCGCGACGGTCCTCGCCGTGCAGCTCGCCGGGCTCCTCGCCCTCGCCGCGCTGAGCCTGCGCCTGCCGCGCGAGCTCGGCTGAGCCCGCGCGTGCCCTCCGGCGCCGGCCTCGCGCGCCCGCCCGCCCGAGGCGGCGCCCCGCACCTGGAGCTACCGTCGACCGTATGCCCGAGCTGAGCCACCGGCACCGGATACTGGTGCTCGCGATCTGCTGCATGAGCCTGCTGATCGTGAGTCTCGACAACACCATCCTGAACGTGGCGCTGCCCACGATGCGCCGGGAGTTCGACGCGAGCATCTCGGGCATGCAGTGGACGATCGACGCCTACACCCTGGTCCTCGCGTCCTTCCTGATGCTGGCGGGCTCGACGGCCGACCGGATCGGGCGCCGCAAGGTGTTCCAGGCGGGCCTGCTGGTGTTCACGCTCGGGTCGGTGCTGTGCTCGCTCGCCCCCAACCTGGAATGCCTGGTGGCCTTCCGCATGGTCCAGGCCGTGGGCGGCTCGATGCTCAACCCGGTGGCCATGTCGATCATCACGAACACCTTCACCGAGCCGCGTGAGCGGGCCCGCGCCATCGGGGTGTGGGGCGGCGTCGTCGGCATCTCGATGGCGGCGGGCCCGCTGGTGGGCGGCCTGCTTGTGGACTCGGTGGGCTGGCGGGCGATCTTCTTGGTCAATCTGCCGGTGGGCCTCGCGGCGCTGTTCCTCACCGCCCGGTACGTCCCCGAGTCCCGCGCGCCGAAGCCGCGCCGCGCCGACCCCGTCGGCCAGCTCCTGGTGATCGTGCTGCTCGGCGCCCTGACGTACGCGATCATCGAGGCGCCGACGGCGGGCTGGACGTCCCCGCTGATCATGACGTTCGCGGCGATGGCGGCAGCGGCGCTCGCGGGCCTGCTCCTGTACGAGCCCCGGCGCGCGGAACCCCTGATCGACCTGCGCTTCTTCCAGTCGGCGCCGTTCAGCGGCGCCACCGTGATCGCGATCGCGGCGTTCGCGGCCCTCGGCGGCTTCCTGTTCCTGTCGACCCTCTACCTCCAGGACGTACGCGGCCTCGACGCGCTGCACGCGGGCGTGTGGATGCTGCCGATGGCCGCCATGACGCTGGTGTGCGCGCCGCTGTCGGGTCGGCTCGTCGGCGCCCGAGGGCCGCGCGCCTCGCTGCTGATCGCGGGCGTCGCGATGACGGTGTCCGGGGTGCTGTTCGCGGCCTTCGAGGCGGAGGACGCGGGCCCGAGCCGACTGCTCGCGTACGTCGTGTTCGGGCTCGGCTTCGGCTTCGTGAACGCGCCCATCACCAACACGGCCGTCGCCGGGATGCCGCGCGCCCAGGCGGGCGTCGCCGCCGCCGTCGCGTCCACCAGCCGCCAGATCGGCCAGACCCTCGGCGTCGCGGTGATCGGCGCGGTCCTCGCCTCCGGGGTGGCCGTCGCGCACACGGCTTCGTACGCGCACGACTTCACGGAGGCCGGCCGCCCCGCCTGGTGGGTGATCACCGGGTGCGGGCTCGCGGTGCTCGTCTTCGGGGCGCTGAGCAGCGGGGCCTGGGCGCGCGGCACGGCACGGCGCACGGCCGAGCGGTTCGGCGAGGAGCCGACCGACAAGTTACAGAGTACAGAAAACAGATAACAAAACTTGAAATCTGTCAGCGACGCGTGCATGATGGTCGGCATGCGTACTCTCACTCTCGGCACCACCGGCCCCACCACCTCCGCCCTCGGCCTCGGCTGCATGGGCATGTCCGCGCTGTACGGCGAAGCCGACCGCACGGAGTCGATCGCGACGATCCACGCCGCCCTCGAAGCGGGCGTCACGCTCCTCGACACCGGCGACTTCTACGCGATGGGCCACAACGAACTCCTCATCGGCGAGGCCCTGCGCTCGGCCCCCGCGGCCCGCCGCGAACAGGCCCTCACCAGCGTGAAGTTCGGCGCCCTCCGCGACCCGGACGGCGGCTGGTCGGGCTACGACGGCCGCCCGGCCGCGGTGAAGAACTTCGCCGCGTACTCCCTGCAGCGCCTCGGCGTCGACCACATCGACGTCTACCGCATCGCCCGCATGGACCCGGACGTGCCCATCGAGGAGACCGTCGGCGCCATCGCCGAGCTGGTCGAGAAGGGGCACGTGCGCCACATCGGGCTTTCGGAGGTCGGCGCGGACACCCTGCGCCGCGCGGCGGCCGTCGCGCCCATCTCGGACCTCCAGATCGAGTACTCCCTGATCTCGCGCGGCATCGAGGACGACATCCTGCCCACCGCCGCCGAGCTCGGCATCGGCGTCACCGCGTACGGCGTCCTGTCGCGCGGCCTGATCTCCGGCCACTTCACCCGCGACCGGCAGCTCGCCGCGAACGACTTCCGCGGCATGAGCCCCCGCTTCCAGGGCGACAACCTCCAGCGCAACCTGGACCTCGTCGACGCCCTGCGCAAGATCGCCGACGACAAGGGCGTGAGCGTCGCGCAGACCGCGATCGCCTGGGTGCTCGCCCAGGGCCCGAGGTCCGGCGCGAGCATCGTGCCGCTGGTCGGCGCCCGCCGCCGCGACCGCCTCACCGAGGCCCTCGGCGCCCTGGACGTGACGCTGACCGACGCCGACCTCGCCGCCATCGAGCAGGCCGTCCCGGCCGGCGCCGCCGCCGGCGCCCGCTACCCCGAGGCGCAGATGGCGCACCTCGACAGCGAGCGCTGACATGACCGGCCACCGCCCCGGCCGGTGCCTGCGGGTACCTTCTTGACCATGGCTACGACCGAGACCCTGACCGCCGAGCGCATCCTCGCCACGACCGAGGAGGTGCTGCGCCGGCACGGTGCCGCCAAGGCGACCGTGGTGGACGTGGCCCGCGCGCTCGGCGTCAGCCACGCCAGCGTGTACCGCCACTTCCGTACGAAGGCCGCGCTGCGCGAGGCGGTCACCAAGCGGTGGCTGGACCGGACGTCGGACGCCCTGTCCGGCGTGGTCGACGCGGAGGGACCCGCGGAGGACCGGCTGCGGCGCTGGCTGGCCGGGCTCTTCGAGGCCAAGCAGCACAAGGCGGGCGACGACCCCGAGCTGTTCGCGACGTACACGGTCCTGACCGGCGAGGCCAGCGAGGTCGTCGAGGAACACATCGCGGACCTCACCGGGCAGCTCGCCGCGATCGTCCGGCAGGGCGTCGAGGGCGGCGAGTTCGCCCCGTGCGAGCCGGACGTCACGGCCCGCGCCCTGTTCGAGGCCACGGCCCGCTACCACGACCCGGTGTACGCGCCGGACTGGTCGCGTGCGGGCGTCGAGGACGCGTTCACCTCGCTGCTCGACCTGCTGGTGCGGGGCCTGCGCCCCTGACGTCGCCCCAGGCACGCGGCCTGATTCTCCCGTTCCGCTGACCCGCCCCCGCCCCGCCTGATTCCCTGAACCCCGGCACACCCGGGGACACCAGGAGGCGTGAAGTGGCTTTGAAGGCAAGCGAGTTGACGGAAACGGGGGCCGTCGAAGCCGATTACGTCGTCGTCGGCGCCGGGTCGGCCGGATGCGTGCTCGCGGCGCGGCTCAGCGAGGACGCCCGCAGCGTGCTGCTCCTGGAGGCCGGTCCCCGCGAGACGAAGGCGGACCTCGCGACGCCCTTCGCGTGGCCGTCGCTGTGGGGCACGGACGTGGACCACGGCTATGCCTCGGTGCCGCAGCCCGGCCTCGGCGGGATCGCGCCGCCCTGCCCGCGCGGCCGCACCCTCGGCGGCTCCAGCGCCATCAACGCGATGGTGTTCCTGCGCGGCCACCGCGCCGACTACGACGCCTGGGCGGCCGCGGGCTGCACCGGGTGGGGCTTCGACGACCTGCTGCCGTACTTCCGGCGGATGGAGTCGGTGCCGGGCGGGGGCGGCGCGGGCGCCGAACTCCGCGGCGACCGCGGCCCGTTGCGCCCCTCCCCCGCCGCCGACGCCGACGTCAATCCCCTCTCGCGGACCTTCGTCGACGCGGCCGTCGCCGCCGGACACCCCCTGACCGACGACTTCAACGGCATCCGTCAAGAGGGCGCGGGCCTGCACGACTTGACGGTCGCCGACGGGATCCGGCAGAGCGCGGCCGACGCCTATCTGCACCCCGTCGCCCCGCACCGCCCGCGGCTGACGGTGTCCACGGACTCCCGCGCGCACCGGCTCCTCTTCGACGGCGACCGGTGCGTGGGCGTGGAGTTCACGCGCGGCGGCGAGACGGTGCGGGCGTACGCGCGCGCCGAGGTGATCGTCAGCGCGGGCGCGGTCGACTCGCCCCGGCTCCTGCTGCTGTCCGGCATCGGTCCGGCCGAGGAGCTGCGCCGGGCCGGGGTGGAGGTGCGCCACGATCTGCCGGGCGTGGGCCGGGGCTTGCAGGACCATCCGCTGTGCGGGCTCGTGTACGCGGCGGACCGGCCGGTACCGGCCGGTCGCGTGAACCTGTCGGAGGCGTCCCTCGCCTGGCGCAGCGAGGCGTCCCTGCCGGGCCCGGACATGCAGCTGATGTTCATCCATGTGCCGTACCACCCGCCGACGATGACGGCGCCCGAGAACGGCTTCACTCTCGGCGTGGCCACGGTGCCGCGCTCCCGGGGCTCGGTGCGGCTCGCCGACGCCGACCCGGACACGCCGCCGCTGATCGACCCCGGCTATCTCGGCGACGAGTCGGACGTGCGGCGCATGCTGCACGGCCTGGAGGTGGCGCGGGCGGTGGCGGCGGCGGGGCCGTTCGCCGAGTGGGGTGCGCGGGAGGTGCTGCCGGGGCCGGGGGTCACGGACGAGGCGGGCCTGCGGGCGTTCCTGGCGGCGGCGACAGGGCCCTACTTCCACCTGGCAGGCAGCTGCGCGATGGGGACGGGCGCGGCGGCCGTCGTGACGCCCGACCTCAGGGTCCGGGGCGTCCCCGGTCTCCGCGTCGCGGACGCGTCGGTCATGCCGACGATCGTGTCGGTAAACACGAACGCGGCGGCGATGGCCATCGGGGAAAAGGCGGCCGACCTGATCCGCAACGCCGCGTAGGCTCTGCGCGCCCGAAGGGGCGCGGGGAACTGCGCGACCAGCCACGAACCACCCGCAGCCGCACAGGTGGCCGCGGCACCATGGCGCACCGCGCGCCGATCAGCCGGAGGATGCCGACGGATCCACCGTCGCCTGGTGCTCCTGCACCAAGTGTTCCTCCGCCTTGAGCCAAGGCAAGAACTGCGCCTTGCGGCTCCAGCCGCAGGTGTCGCAGGTCAACTGCCGCTGCACGCCCGCCTTTTGCACACGGACGACGTGTTCGCGCCCGTGCTGGTCCCATCTGCTGACCTTGCTCGTGGTCGTCGAAGGCATGGCGTCAGTGTGCAGCAAAGGCCCCCGGTTCCGTGGCCGGAACCGGGGGCCTTCGTGCCAAGAAAGGGTGAACGCGGGTGAACGTCAGCAGCCGACGAGGCGCGTAGCCAGATAGCCCTCGATCTGATCGAGGGACACCCGCTCCTGCTTCATGGTGTCGCGCTCGCGCACGGTCACCGCGTTGTCCTCCAGGGTGTCGAAGTCGACCGTCACGCAGTACGGCGTGCCGATCTCGTCCTGGCGGCGGTAGCGGCGGCCGATGGCGCCCGCGTCGTCGAACTCGATGTTCCAGTTCTGCCGCAGGGCGGCGGCCAGGCCCTTGGCCTTGGGCGAGAGCTCCGGGTTCCTCGACAGGGGAAGCACCGCGACCTTCACCGGGGCGAGGCGGTGGTCGAAGCGCATGACCGTGCGCTTCTCCAGCTTGCCCTTGGCGTTGGGCGCCTCGTCCTCGATGTAGGAGTCGAGCAGGAAGGCGAGCATGGTGCGGCCGACACCGGCGGCGGGCTCGATGACGTACGGAGTCCAGCGCTCGCCGGCCTCCTGGTCGAAGTACGACAGGTCCTGGCCCGAAGCCTTCGAGTGGGCCGACAGGTCGTAGTCGGTGCGGTTGGCGACGCCCTCGAGCTCGCCCCACTCGCTGCCGCCGAACTGGAAGCGGTACTCGATGTCAGCGGTGCGCTTGGAGTAGTGGGAGAGCTTCTCCTGCGGGTGCTCGAACCACCGCATGTTCTCCTCGCGCAGGCCGAGACCGGTGTACCAGTTCCAGCGCTGCTCCATCCAGTACTCCTGCCACTTCTCGTCCTCGCCCGGCTTGACGAAGAACTCCATCTCCATCTGCTCGAACTCGCGGGTGCGGAAGATGAAGTTGCCGGGCGTGATCTCGTTGCGGAAGGACTTGCCCATCTGGGCGATGCCGAACGGCGGCTTGCGCCGCGAAGTGGTCTGCACCTGGGCGAAGTTGGTGAAGATGCCCTGGGCGGTCTCGGGCCGCAGGTAGGCGACGGAGCCGCTGTCCTGGGTGGGGCCGAGGTGGGTGGAGAGCAGACCGGAGAACTGCTTGGGCTCGGTGAACTGGCCCTTGGTGCCGCAGTTGGGGCAGTTGATGTCCGCGAGGCTCTCCGGAGCGCGGCCCTTCTTCTCCTGGAACGCCTCCTCCAGGTGGTCGGCGCGGAAGCGCTTGTGACAGGAGGTGCACTCGGTGAGCGGGTCGGTGAAGGTGGCGATGTGGCCGGATGCCTGCCACACCTCGGTGGCCAGGATCACGGACGAGTCGATACCGACGACGTCTTCCCGCGAGGTGACCATGTAGCGCCACCACTGACGCTTGAGGTTCTCCTTCAGCTCGACGCCCAGAGGTCCGTAGTCCCAGGCGGCGCGCTGGCCGCCGTAGATCTCACTGCACGGAAAGACGAAGCCTCGGCGCTTGCTCAGGCTGACGATGGTGTCGATCTTGTCGGCGGCCACGGTGCTCTCTTCATTACGACGACGGCGAAGCCACGCTTCGGGGCTGACGAAGCGCATGCCTCAGGAGCGAATGCTTCAGATTACCGGCGGCCGTACCCCTCGGATCAAATCGGTTCTGGCACGGTCCGGTTCCGGCAGTCGCCGAGCGCGAGCAGACGCGTACAGATCGACACTTTGTTGACAACCGTTTCCAAGTTTGTTGAAAATGACTGTCATGAACGTACGACGCCTCATACCCTCCGCCGCCCTCGCCACCGCCACGGTTCTGGGCCTCACCGCCCTGTCCGGCTGCGCGTCCTCGGACGCGGCGGACAAGAACAGCGAGGGCAAGCTGGACGTAGTGGCGTCGTTCTACCCCATGGAGTTCCTGGCGAAGGAGATCGGCGGCAAGAACGTCGAGGTCACCACGCTCACCGAGCCCGGCCAGGAGCCGCACGACCTGGAGATCAGCGCCAAGCAGACGGCGCAGCTGGAGAACGCGGACGCCGCGCTCTACCTGAAGGGTCTGCAGCCCTCCGTCGACGAGGCCATCGGCCAGTCCGGCATCAAGACCAAGATCGACGCCGCCTCCCTGACCAGCCTGGAGAAGCACGGCAACGAGGTCGGCGGGCACGACAAGCACGAGGAGCACGACGAGCACGGCTCCGAGGACGAGCACGGCCACGAGGAAGAGGGTCACGAGGGCCACAGCCACGAGACCCCCGGCGGCAAGGACCCGCACATCTGGCTCGACCCGGTGAGGTACGCCGAGGTCGCCGAGGGCGTCGGCGAGGCCTTCGCGAAGGCGGACCCGGACCACAAGGCCACGTACGAGAAGAACACCGCCGCCCTGGTGAAGAAGCTGACCGGCCTTGACACGGACTTCAAGAACGGCCTGAAGAAAACCGCGTCCGACGAGAAGGTCTTCATCACCACCCACGCCGCCTTCGGCTACCTCGCCGAGCGCTACGGCCTCACCGAGGAGGCCATCTCCGGCCTGGACCCGGAGGGCGAGCCGAGCGCGAACCGCGTCAAGGACCTCCAGGAGATGGCGAAGGCCGACGGCGTGACGACGGTGTTCTACGAGACGCTGGTCAGCGACAAGACCGCGAAGACCCTCGCGAAGGACGCCAAGCTGAAGACGGACGTGCTCGACCCGATCGAGGGCATCACGGAGAAGTCGAGGGGCGACGACTACTTCGAGGTGATGCGGTCCAACCTCGCCGCCCTCCAGAAGGCTCTCGGCACCAAGTGACCTCCACCACACGCCCGTCACCGTCACGGAAGGCAGCCGCCATGGCCGACGCCAAGAGTGAGCCCGTCATATCCCTGCGCGAGGTGACGGCCGAGCTGGGCGGGCGCCCGGTCCTGCGCGGCATCGACCTCGCCGTGGGCCGCGGCGAGGTCGTCGCGCTGCTCGGCGCGAACGGCTCCGGCAAGTCGACGGCCGTGCGCACGGTCATCGGGCAGGTCCCGGTGACCGGCGGCACGATCGAGATCTTCGGTACGCCGCGCCGGCGCTTCCGGGACTGGGCGCGGGTGGGCTATGTCCCGCAGCGCACCACGGCCGCGGGCGGCGTCCCGGCGACGGTCACGGAGGTCGTGACGTCCGGCCGGCTCGCGCGGGCCCGCTTCGGCGTGCTGCGCAAGGCCGACCGCGCGGCGGTCACGCACGCCCTGGAGCTCGTCGGCATGGCGGACCGCGCCAAGGACTCCGTGAGCGCCCTCTCCGGCGGCCAGCACCAGCGGGTCCTGATCGCCCGCGCCCTGGTCTCCGAGCCCGAACTGCTGATCATGGACGAGCCGATGGCGGGCGTGGACCTGGCCAGCCAGGAGGTCCTCGCGGCCACCCTGCGCCACCAGGTCGACCAGGGCGCCTCGGTGCTGCTCGTGCTGCACGAGCTGGGCCCGCTGGAGCCGCTCATCGACCGCGCCGTGGTGCTGCGCGACGGCTGCGTGCTGCACGACGGCCCGCCGCCCAAGGCCGTGGGCCAGCACGCGCTGCCCGGCCACGACCACGTCCACCCCCACGACGCCGACGCGGCCCCCGTCCGCACCGGCCTGCTCACCTGAGGACCGGCGATCGTCATGGAATTCCTGAACTACGAATTCATGCAGCGGGCCCTGCTCGCCGCCGCCCTCGTCGGCGTCACCGCCCCGGCGGTCGGCATCTATCTGGTGCAGCGCCGCCAGGCCCTCATGGGCGACGGAATCGGCCATGTCGCGATGACCGGCGTCGGCCTCGGCTTCCTCCTGTCCACCTCCCCGGTGTGGATGGCCACGGCGGTCGCGGTGGTCGGAGCTGTGGCGATGGAGCTGATCCGCTGGTACGGCAAGACGCGCGGCGACATCGCGCTCGCGATGCTGTTCTACGGCGGCATGGCGGGCGGCGTGATGCTGATCAACCTCGCGCCGGGCGGCTCGAACGCGAACCTGAGCTCCTACCTCTTCGGTTCCCTGTCGACCGTCTCGGAGGACGACGTGACGGCGATCTGTCTGCTCGCCGCGTTCGTGGTCCTCGTCACGGTCGGCCTGCGCCGCCAGTTGTTCGCGGTGAGCCAGGACGAGGAGTTCGCGCGTGTGACGGGTCTGCCGGTGCGGGCCCTGAACCTCCTGACGGCCGTGACCGCGGCGGTCACCGTCACCGTCGCCATGCGGGTCGTGGGCCTGCTGTTGGTGTCGGCGCTCATGGTGGTGCCGGTGGCCGCGGCGCAGCAGCTCACCCGGAGCTTCGCGGCGACGTTCGCGATCGCGGTGGCCATCGGGGTCTCCGTGACGCTGGGCGGCACGGTCACCTCGTACTACCAGGACGTGCCCCCCGGAGCGACGATCGTGCTCCTCACGATCGGCGTGTTCATCGTGCTCACGCTGCTCGCGACGCCTCTGGCGCGCAGGAGGGCGCGCGCGTCGGCGGCCCGCGACGCGGCGTGCACGGCGGACGTGCCGGGCTCGCGCTCCGCGTCGGACGAGGTCACTGTCTGAGATCACTCTGGTCACCGTCCGGCGGCTACCTGGCACAATGGCCGGGCGAGACGACGCACCACGAAAGTGCGGACGAGTGCTGAAGAGTGCTAGGAGGCACCTGTGACGACGGCTGCGGGACCCCCCGTACGAGGCCGGTCCACCCGGCAGCGGGCCGCTGTGGCGGCCGCGCTCGACGAGGTGGACGAGTTCCGCAGTGCGCAGGAGCTCCACGACATGCTCAAGCACCGCGGTGACTCCGTGGGCCTGACCACGGTCTACCGCACGCTCCAGTCCCTCGCCGACGCCGGCGAGGTCGACGTGCTGCGCACCAACGACGGCGAGGCGGTCTACCGCCGCTGCTCGACCGGCGAGCACCACCACCACCTGGTCTGCCGCGTCTGCGGCAAGGCCGTCGAGGTCGAGGGCCCCGCGGTCGAGTCGTGGGCGGAGTCCATCGCCGCGGAGCACGGCTTCGTGAACGTGGCGCACACGGTCGAGATCTTCGGTACGTGCGAGGACTGCTCGGCGCGGGCCTGAGCAGCCCCGTGGTGGGCCCGCACTCCCCACCCACCCTTTCAGGTGTGGGGGTACTTCGTACCCCCACACCCCCTGATCAACTGTTCGCGATCTGTTCCTCGTTGGGGATCGCCCCGCCGAAGCGGCGGTCGCGCGAGGCGTACTCCAGGCAGGCGCGCCACAGGTCGCGCCGGTCGAAGTCCGGCCAGAGGACGTCCTGGAAGACCATCTCGGCGTAGGCGCTCTGCCAGATCAGGTAGTTGGAGGTGCGCTGCTCGCCGCTGGGCCGCAGGAACAGGTCCACGTCCGGCATGTCCGGGTAGTACAGGTACTTGGCGAGGGTCTTCTCGCTGACCTTCGACGGGTCGAGGCGTCCGGCGCGCACGTCCTCCGCGAGGGCCTTGGCGGCGTCGGCGATCTCGGCGCGGCCGCCGTAGTTCATGCAGAAGTACAGCGTGAGCCGGTCGTTGTCCTTGGTCTGCTCCTGGGCGATCTGGAGCTCCTTGGCGACGGACTTCCACAGCTTGGGCATGCGCCCCACCCAGCGCACCCGCACGCCGAGTTCGTCGAGCTGGTCGCGGGACTTGCGGATGAAGTCGCGGTTGAAGTTCATCAGGAAGCGCACCTCGTCGGGCGAGCGCTTCCAGTTCTCGGTGGAGAAGGCGTACAGGGAGATGCTGCCGACGCCCATCTCGATGGCGCCCTGGAGCACGTCGACGACGCGCTCGGCGCCGACCTTGTGGCCCTCCGTGCGCGGCAGGCCGCGGTCCTTCGCCCACCGCCCGTTGCCGTCCATGACGACGGCCACGTGCTTGGGGACCAGCTCGCCGGGGATCTTCGGCGGCCGCGCTCCCGAGGGGTGGGGCTCGGGCAGCTCGTACTCGCGGCGGGACCGTCCGAGGATTCCGCGTCGTGCCATGAGGTGACTACTCCGTTTTCTATACGTTTTTCTCTACGTACCGAAGCGAGCGCAGGCCGCGCTCCAAGTGCCAGTGCAGATAGGCCGATACGATGCCGCTGCCCTCGCGGGCGTGCCGCGCCTCACAGGCGTCGGCCGTCGCCCAGTCGCCGGTGAGCAGCGCGCCGAGGTGCGTCAGGGTCTCCGCCGAGGGTACGACGCTGCCCGGCACCCGGCAGTCGGCGCAAATCGAGCCGCCCGCGGCGACGGAGAAGAAGCGGTTGGGGCCCGGCATGCCGCATCTGGCGCAGTCCGTGAAGCTGGGCGCGTAGCCGTTCACGGCGAGTGAGCGCAACAGGAACGCATCGAGCACAAGATGCGGCTCGTGCTCCCCGCGGGCGAGCGTCCGCAGCGCGCCGACCAGCAGCAGATACTGCTGCACGGCCGGCTCCCCCTCATGATCGGTGAACCGTTCCGCCGTCTCCAGCATGGCCGTACCGGCGGTGTAGCGCGCGTAGTCGCTCACAATCCCGCCACCGTACGGAGCGATGGTCTCACTCTGCGTACACAAGGGCAGCCCACGCCCGACCAGTTCACTCCCTCTCGCGAAGAACTGCACATCCACGTGCGAGAAGGGCTCAAGTCGCGCCCCGAACTTGGACTTCGTGCGCCGCACTCCGCGGGCCACGGCCCGCACCCGCCCGTGCCCGCGCGTGAGCAGCGTGATGATGCGGTCCGCCTCACCCAGCTTCTGGGTGCGCAGCACGACACCGTCATCACGGAACAGGCTCATGGGCCCATTCTCCCGTACGCCGCCCCCGCGACGGCCCCGGGTTCGGGGCGGGCCACGGCCCATCGCGCCCACCCACCAATTTTCGCTGGTTTTCTCCAGCGGGCCGGTAGCGTACGAGGACACCCCTGCCCGCACCGGAGGCCCCTGTGAGCGCGCAACCCGACGGCCCGTACGGCCCGCTGATCCCGATGCCCGAGCTGACGCCCGACGCGTTGCGTTCGGCGGTGGTCAAGATCGCGCCCAGCCGGGTACCAGCCCTCATCCAGCACCTCTTCGAGGCGACCACGAACGCCCAGCAGACGCAGAGCCTCGCCCCCTTGCGGGCGTTCATCCACTCCTGGGCCGTGTTCGTGGCGATCGAGCGGCACCCCCAGCGAGCGGCGCGACTGCGGGAACTGGAGCGCCTTGTCTCCGACGGCGAGCAGGACCCGGCGGATGCCGTGACGGAGATCCGCCAGATCCAGGAGGCCGCGGAGACCGAGGCCGGCCTTCGGTGAGCGACTGGACCTGGGACTACAACCCCAGCGAGGAGTACATCACCGACGGCCTGCCGCCGGGCGTGGTGGCCGAGGTCGAACGGATCGTCACCGAACTCGCCGCGCTCGGACCGGAAACCGTCCGGGTCGGCAGGCCGATCGACCGCGAAGGCGGGCTGCGCGAGTTCGACATCCTCGGCGGGCGCGGCTTCATCAGCTTCCTCCCTGTCCCCCGGCACGAGTGCGTCTACGTCTGCAACGTCACCTGGTACGGCTGACGCCCCCGCTGCGCGTCAAGGCACCTCGCCGCGGCTCCGCGCGTTCGCGTACGCCGTCGCCGCGCGCAGGCGCTCCGCGCTCGTGGCCATCCTGAGCGCGTCCGGGGCGCAGTCCCACTCCCGGCCGCCCCCGTACGGCCGCAGCTGCACGTACGGGCCCTCGTGGCCCATCACCCTGCCCACCCGGCCCGTCCGGGTGTCCACCGCGTACGTCCCGATCGGCAGCCTCACGGCTTCGCCACCCCCCGCAGCACCGCCGCGAGCCGCGCCGCCGTCTCCACCGGGCAGCCGCCCAATTCCACCAGCGGACATGGCGCCTCTCTGACGACCGTCACCGGATCGACCCGCAGCGACGGCAAAGAAATTCCTGTCCCCGCCAGAGCAGCGCGCAATTCTTCCACTGTTTCCTCCGCCTCTTCGAGACAACCCACAGAGTGCGAGTTGCCTGCGGCGCTATTCGCCGTCACGTGGTTCCCCTTGTCCGTCGGATTTCACTCTTCGTGTCCCCACGGTGACGCGTTGCGTCTACGATTGGCAGGAGTCTGTGCGCTACAAGTGCGGGGCTGCGGAGGGGAGTTCATCCATGGCCAAAGGTGCTCATGGATCGCGACAGGCCGCGTGGGAGTTCTTCGGCGCGGAGCTGAAGCGGAGGCGCGAGGAGGTCGCGTTTACCCAGGTCGAGCTGGGGGCGCGGGTCTTTGTCTCCGGGGGTTACATCGGCCAGTTCGAACAGGCCATTCGGAAGCCGCAGTTGGATGTGGCTCAGCGGATCGATGAGGTCCTGCAAACCGGAGGCTTTTTTGAGCGAATGTGGCGCAAGCTGATCAAGGATCAACCGTTCAAGGCGTACTTTGCCCATGCTGTGGAGCTGGAGCGGCTGGCGACGAAGATCTGTGAGTTCGAACCGGCGTTGATTCCGGGACTGTTGCAAACTCCCGAGTACGCACGGGCCCTCTACACCGCAGGCAATCCGTTCGCCACCGAGGAATACATCGAGGAGCAGGTCCAGGCCCGCACGGACCGTGCCTGGATCCTGGCGGACGCCACGCGTCCCACGTACTGGGTGATCGTGCACGAGGCCGCGCTGCGCGTGCCGGTCGGCGGCGGCGCCACCATGGCGGCCCAGTTGGACCGCGTCGTGACGATGGCGCAGGAGCACAAGGTGCTGGTGCAGGTGATCCCCTTCGCGGCCGGGGCGCATCCGAGGATGGGCAAGATGATGAAGCTCATGGAGTTCGAGGACGCGCCGCCCACCGTCTATACAGAAGGGGTGCATACGGGGAATCTGCTGGACGAACCGGCGGTGGTGAGGCAGGTGCAGGGGTCCTACGATCTGCTCAGGGCTGCCGCGTTGCCGCCGGAGGCGTCCCTGACCCTGATCCAGGCGGTGGCGGAGGACCACAGACGATGCGCAAGGTCGGCCTGAACACCACCCAGTGGCGCAAGAGCAGTTACAGCAGCGGCGACGGCGGTGAGAACTGCGTCGAGGTCGCCGACGGCATACCGGGCGTCATCCCCGTACGGGACAGCAAACTCGTCCCCCACGGGCCCGTGGTGACCGTCACCGCCCCCGCCTGGGCGGCGTTCCTCACCTCGGTGTGCGGCGCCGCCTCCAGTACGCCCAGGTGACCGCCCCGAGCAACGGCCCCCACAGCAGCAACGGCGCGTAACTCACGTACAGCGCCGCCGCCTCCCAGGCGCCCTGGCGCGTGGGGAAGTCGTCGGAGAGTTCCTCACCGGTGATGGTGACGCCGCGTGCCTGCGAGATGAACGCCGTCGTCCACAGCACCGTGACCGCGACGGTCCCGAGCGCCGCCGGGACGATCGCGGCCATGGGCGGCACCCCGCGCCCCCGCAGGAACGGCACCCAGCGCGGGAACACCTCGCCCCAGCGGGCCACCAGCCCCACCGCCGTGAACGCGAACAGTTCGGACAGGACCGACAGGAACACCAGGTAGGCCCACCCGGGCACCCAGGCCGGGAGGTCTCCCCGCTGACCGCGGACGCCCTCGTCGAAGAACCATGACGCGATCCGCCAGACACTGGAGGGCAGCACGGCGAGGGGCACGGCCAGCGCGGCGAGCCGAGCCCAGCGGGGCACCCCGGCGGCGGGGGCGTGCGCGGCGGCCCAGCGGGCCCGCAAACGGGATTCGGTACGGGTGACGGTCATGGGTCAACGGTGCCGATCAAGGCGGGGCACCCGGATCACCTGCCGGAACGAACCCCCTCCGCCGCGTGGCGGAGCCACGGTCAGCCCAGGAGTCAGCCCAGAAGATCGGCCTCCGCCCCGACACCGCGCCGTTCCGCCTCCCGGAAGGCGAGCCAGGACAGGGCCAGGTCCTGCCAGGGCAGACCGACGGGCGCGTACACGGAAAGGGCGGCGGCGCCCGTACGTCCGGGATGCTCGCCGCGCAGGACCTCGCCGAGGGTGGCGTCGGCCGCGCTGGCCGGAAGCCCGGCGGCCGCCAACGCCCCCATGGACGCGGCCAGTTCGCGGTCGTCGACGACGAGGAGGCCCGCGTCGAGAAGGTCGGCGGCCAGCTCCTGTTTGCCCGGCTCGTCGGCACCGAGGGTCGTGAGGTGCCCGCCGGGGCGGGTGTCGGCGAGGGCGAGGAGCGGGGTGCGGGACCAGGTGGCGAGGAGGACCACGTCGGCGCGGGCCGCGACTTCGGCGGCGGACGTCGACACCTCGCCCTTGTGCCGGGCGGCGAAATCGGCCGCGCGGCCCGCGTCGGTGTCGTACACCGCAAGCGCGCTGTAGCGCCGCAGCGTACGCAGGCCGCGCACCATCAGCTCCGCCTGCGCGCCCGCGCCGATCACGCCGAGCACGGCGGTGCCGGCCGGGTCCGGGGCGGCGAGGACGTGCGTGCCGAGGGCGGCCGCCAGGCCCGTGCGCCACGCGGTGACCGTGGCCGAGTCGAGGAGGGCCAGCAACTCTCCGTCCGCACCGCCATGCAGGCAGATGACCCCGCGCAAGGCGGGCCGCGCGCCGGGAAACTTGGCGTTGACCTTGACGGTGTACGCGGCCACGCCGGGCAGCAGCCCCGGGATCAGCGCCGTCGCCGTGCCCGGGAACGGCAGGTCCGTACGCACGCGTTGCCCGGCGACCGGCACCTCGTCCGCCACCCGGAAGCCGTCCGCGAGCGCGGCGAGGCAGGCGACCGGGTCGAGGAGGGCGGTGAGGTCGGAGTGGGTCAGGAGGCGGGTCATGGGGTGATCGTGCCAGGCCGTACCCGCAGGTGGGTCACGCAGGTCACGGCCGCGAGCGCCGCCGCGGCGGTCAGGGTCTGTGGGGGTGTGAGGGGGCCGTTGTCCGTGAGGAGGGTGATCGCGTACGGGGTGAACATGCCCGTGTACGCGGCCGTCCAGAAGTACGACGTGAGGCGGGCCAGTTGGTGCGGGGGTGCCGTGGCGGCCACCTGGGTGAGGCCATGGGTGAGGGTGAAGCCGTAGCCCGCGCCCAGGGTGACCGCGGCGGTCATCGCCCACGGCTGGGAGGCGGTGTGCGCGGCCCACGCGGCGAGGGCCAGGCCGCTCGCGATCGCCAGGAGCCCGATGCTCGCGGCCGCGTGTCGGTGTGCGGCCGCGCGGCGGGCGAGGGGTTGGACCAGGAGGCCGGTTCCTGGGACGACGGCGGTGGCGATCCCGGTGAAGACCAGACCCGCGTGCACCAGCCCCGGAAGGGTCACGAACCCGACCGTGGGCGCGGCGAAGACCCAGGGGGCGAGGGGGAACACGGCCCGCCGGAGCTGCCGGACCGGGTCGCCGCCCTTGCCCCCGACCGCGGTACGGGCTCCACCGCCGACCTTGCCACCGCTTGCGGCACCACCCCACTCACCGCCTACGGCGCCCACCCGCTCACCACTTGCGGC
>NZ_AOPZ01000143.1 GCF_000414115.1 Streptomyces aurantiacus JA 4570 | reverse complement strand
CTCGCGGCGCCGGGGGCGGCCGGGAGCGGGCCGGGCGTCCGGCTCCAGGAGGGCGAAGATCCGGGCGGCCACCTTGCGCTTGACGGGGCGCGGGGCCGCGCGCAGCGCCACCGCCCCGGCGACCGCGACCAGGCACAGGCAGTACAGGGCGACGACCCACGGTTTCGGGGCGCGGCCCGCGTACAGGCCGTGGACGAGGGCGGCGCACCAGGCCGGGTAGGCCAGCGCGTGCAGTGCCCGCCACCGGGAGGCGACCTGGACCGGTGAGGCGAAGGCGCTGCGCAGGGCGCCGGTGACGCTGGTGGTGATCATGAGGAGCCCGGCGAGCGAGCCGAGGCCGATGAGGCCGTCGCTGCCCGAGAAGCCGAGCCCGAACGGCACCAGGGCGCCCACGAAGGACACATGGTCCAGCGCGAGCTTCACGGTGCCGTGCAGGAGCAGGAAACCCACCGAGGCGATCGCTGTGGCCCGGTGCACGGCCTGGGCGAGCAGTCGCTGGCGGGAGCGGAGGAAGAGCCGGTCGGAGGCGACCAGGCCCCACATCACCGAGGCGGTCAGGGCGACGAGCGACAGGACGCCGGTGGTGAAGTCGAGGGCGGCGCGGAAGTCGTCGCCGCCCGCGAACACGAGCAGGGGGATGAGCAGCAGCGCGGCCGTGGTGACGATGCCGCGGGCCGCTCTGCTCGGCTCGTGGAAGGTGGGGAACGCCGGCCCCGAAGGGGGTGCCGACGGCGGGAAGGGTGCGGACGCCGGGGAGGAGCGCGGCGGCGACGTGGGTAAAGCGGGACTCTTGGGACTCTTGCGATGCGGGTTCAGAGGGTTCATGGGGGCGACTCCGAAATGGTCCGGTCGCCGCATGCTAAGTCGCGCCATACCGATGGGTACGGGGTTTGAGTTATTGCGTTGTTATCAAAGCGCGACTCGATCTTGGTGTTGCCCCGATAGTGGTCGGTACGCGGAGTAACCTCTGGCCAAGGGTTGGATTCCGGCCTCGGTGGGAGTGGAGTTCCGGCGTCCGCCGCGGTACGGGGCGAAGCGCGTCGCCCGGCTGTGGAGCGCTGCGGTACCCTGACGCCATGCGTGCCGTACGCCTTCTGCTTAGCGGGCCGCGCTGATCAGTTCCGACCGCCCAGTGAGCGTGGTCGGAATCGGCGCGGCGTCCCCTCCTGTGCGAGGGGCATTTTTGTTTGGCCGTCCGGCCGATTCCGCAGGCAGAGACGATCGATGGAGCTTTGAGGACCATGAGCGAGACGAATTCCTCCGCCACTGCTGAAGGCGCGGGAGGCGCGGGAGGCGCCCCCTCGGCCGCCGAGGCGGCGGCGCCGCACCGCTACACGGCCGCCCTGGCGGCCGAGATCGAGGCGCGCTGGCAGGACTTCTGGGACGCGAACGGCACGTACGAGGCACCCAACCCGAGCGGCGACCTGGCCGGTGATCCGGCGGTCGCCGAGCGGCCCAAGAAGTTCATCATGGACATGTTCCCGTACCCCTCCGGTGCGGGCCTGCACGTCGGCCACCCGCTGGGCTACATCGCCACGGACGTCTTCGCCCGCTTCCAGCGCATGACGGGCCACAACGTCCTGCACTCCCTGGGCTTCGACGCGTTCGGCCTGCCCGCCGAGCAGTACGCCGTGCAGACGGGCACGCACCCGCGCGTGTCCACGGAAGCCAACATCGAGAACATGAAGGCGCAGCTGCGCGCCCTGGGCCTGGGCCACGACAAGCGCCGCTCCTTCGCGACGATCGACCCGGACTACTACAAGTGGACCCAGTGGATCTTCCTGCAGATCTTCAACTCCTGGTACGACGACGAGGCGAAGAAGGCCCGCCCCATCGCCGACCTGGTCGCCCAGTTCGAGAGCGGTGAGCGCGCCGTACCGGGCTCCACGCGCGCGTGGCACGAACTGGACCCCAAGGAGCGCGCCGACGTCCTGAGCGGCTTCCGCCTGGCGTACGCCTCCGACGCCCCCGTCAACTGGTGCCCGGGCCTGGGCACCGTCCTGGCGAACGAGGAAGTCACCGCCGACGGCCGCTCCGAGCGCGGCAACTTCCCCGTCTTCAAGGCCAAGCTGCGCCAGTGGAACATGCGCATCACCGCCTACGCCGACCGCCTGCTGGACGACCTGGACGCGCTGGACTGGCCGGAGGCCATCAAGCTGCAGCAGCGCAACTGGATCGGCCGCTCCGAAGGCGCGCGCGTCGACTTCCCCGTCGGCTCCGAAGGCGACGCCATCACCGTCTTCACCACCCGCCAGGACACCCTGTTCGGCGCGACCTACATGGTCCTGGCGCCCGAGCACGAACTGGTCGACACGATCGTCCCGGCCGCCTGGCCCGAGGGCACCCACGACGTGTGGACGGGCGGCCACGCGACCCCCGCCGAGGCCGTCGCCAAGTACCGCGCGTTCGCCGCCGCCAAGTCCGACGTGGAGCGCCAGGCCGACGCCAAGGAGAAGACCGGCGTCTTCACGGGCGCGTACGCGACGAACCCCGTCAGCGGCGAGCAGGTCCCGGTGTTCATCGCCGACTACGTCCTGATGGGCTACGGCACCGGCGCCATCATGGCCGTCCCCGCCCACGACAGCCGCGACTTCGCCTTCGCGCGCGCCTTCGAGCTGCCGATGCACTGCGTCGTGGAGCCCGCTGACGGCCGCGGCACCGACCCGTCCACCTGGGACGACTCCTTCGACTCGTACGAGGCGAAGATCATCAACTCGTCCGGTGCCGAGGTCTCCCTGGACGGCCTGGTCGTCGTCGACGCCAAGGCGCGCGTCACGGAGTGGCTGGAGCGCAAGGGCATCGGCCGGGGCACCGTCAACTTCCGCCTGCGCGACTGGCTGTTCAGCCGCCAGCGCTACTGGGGCGAGCCCTTCCCGATCGTCTACGACGAGGACGGCGTCGCCCACTCGCTGCCCGACTCGATGCTGCCCCTGGAACTGCCGGAGGTCGACGACTACAGCCCGCGCACCTTCGACCCGGACGACGCCGACACCCAGCCGGAAACCCCGCTGTCCCGCAACGAAGAGTGGGTCAACGTCACGCTGGACCTGGGCGACGGCGCCGGCCCGCGAAAGTACCGCCGCGAGACCAACACCATGCCCAACTGGGCCGGTTCCTGCTGGTACGAGCTGCGCTACCTGGACCCGCACAACGACCGCCAGCTGGTCGCCCCCGACATCGAGCGCTACTGGATGGGCCCCCGCGCGGGACAGCCCACCGGCGGCGTCGACCTGTACGTCGGCGGCGCCGAGCACGCCGTGCTGCACCTGCTGTACGCGCGCTTCTGGTCGAAGGTCCTGTTCGACCTGGGCCACATCTCGTCCGCAGAGCCGTTCCACAAGCTGTTCAACCAGGGCATGATCCAGGCGTACGTGTACCGCGACAGCCGCGGCTTCCCGGTCCCCGCCGCCGAGGTCGAGGAGCGCGACGGGAAGTTCTTCTTCGAAGGCGAGCCGGTCAAGCGCGAGCTGGGCAAGATGGGCAAGTCCCTGAAGAACGCCGTCACTCCGGACGAGATCTGCGCGGAGTACGGCGCGGACACGCTGCGTCTGTACGAGATGGCCATGGGCCCCCTGGACGTCTCGCGCCCGTGGGACACGCGCGCGGTGGTCGGCCAGTACCGGCTGCTGCAGCGCATGTGGCGCCTGGTCGTCGACGAGGCCACCGGCGAGGTGACCGTCGCGGACACCGAGCCGGACGAGGACACGCTGCGCGCGCTGCACAAGGCGATCGACGGCGTCCGCCAGGACCTGGACGGCATGCGGTTCAACACCGCCATCGCCAAGATCACCGAGCTGAACAACCACCTGACGAAGGCGGCGGGCCCCGTGCCGCGCTCGGTCGCCGAGCGCCTGGTGCTGCTGGTCGCGCCGCTGGCCCCGCACATCGCCGAGGAACTGTGGCGCAAGCTGGGCCGCACCGACTCCGTCGTCCACCAGGACTTCCCGGTCGCCGACCCCGCGTACGTCGTCGACGAGACCGTGACCTGCGTCGTGCAGATCAAGGGCAAGGTCAAAGCACGTCTGGAGGTCCCGCCGGCCATCTCCGATGAGGAGCTGGAGAAGGTGGCCCTGGGCGACGAACGGGTGGTCACCGCGCTGGGCGGTGCGGGGATCCGCAAGGTGATCGTGCGGGCGCCGAAGCTGGTGAACATCGTTCCTGCCTAGGGCGGACACGCCCTGGGCAGACCCGGGCCCGCCCTGCCGGGGCGGACGGCCAACTGCGTCTCTGCCGAAGCGCATCGGGGTAGTCCCCTACGGGCAGCTTGGGGGTTCCGCTGGAACCCTCGGGCTGCCCGTTGCGTTTACCGTGGAGAAGGCGGACAGACCGCGAACGCCGCGCTGTCGCGCCGCCGGGGACCGAGCCGCACCGATTCGCAGGGCCGAAGGAGAAGCATCGTGGAAGCCGTGATCGCAGTGGTCGCGCTGCTCTTCGTGCTGTTCCTGGCGGTGGGCGCGTATGCGACGGTCAAGGTGGTCGGCGCGGCCCGCCGCGGCATGGACCGCACGATCACGCAGGCCCGCCGCACCGTGGAGGACACCACGCTGCGCGCGAGAACCCTCGCGCAGCCCGGCGCCGTCGGCGAGCTGGCCCAGCTCCGCCTCAAGCTGCGCACATCGATGCGAGCCACCCAGGACTCCCTGCGCGCGGGCGTCGCCGAGGACGCCTCGCTGCACGAATCCCTGGCGCTCTTCCAGCGCCTGAGCGCCCACGGCCACGAACTGGACGACGAGCTCAAGCGCCTGGAGCGCGAGCCCGACCGGATCGAGCTCAGCCAGCGCCTGCCCGCCCTGCGGGAGCGCACCGAACAGATCGTCAAGGCCGCCGACTCGCTCCGCTGGGCGGCCCGCGACCGCGCGCACAAGTTCGCGGACGACGACCTGGACCTGCTCAGGGAACAGATCGACATGGAGACGGGCGCGCTCCGGCACTGGACGAAGGAACCCACCGACGACCAGCCCCTCACCTCCTGGTCCGACCCCACGCCGACGGCCGGGACCGGCCGGGAGCCGTCCGGGGCGAGCCCTGCCGCCGACATGAAGAAGCCCGCGCGGCCGCAGGCATCCGCCCGCGCGGAGACCGACGAGCGCACCGCCCAGGAACCCACCCGCCCCGCGATCACCCCGCCGACGCCGCAGCCGACGTACCCCTGGCAGAAGAAGCCCAAGCCCGAGAGCACCACCTGACCGCATGCCCCGCCTTCAGCGCCGAAGCCCGGCCCCCACATGCCCGTCGGCGCGTCGACGGGCATGCGCTCCGTCCCCCGCGTGAAGGGGCCGGACTGCCGCACCGGGGTTCCTGCGGGTAATCTCCAGCTCATGTCCCGCCATGTCGCGATCGTCACCGATTCAACGGCCTACCTGCCGCAACGGACGATGGAGCGGCACGACATCACCGCGGTACCGCTGACGGTGGTGCTCGGCAACCAGGCACTCGAAGAGGGCACCGAGATCTCCGCCCGCTCACTCGCCCTCGCCCTGCAGAAACGCCGCCCCGTCACCACCTCGCGGCCCAGCCCCGAAGTCTTCGCCCAGACCTACCGCAAGGTCGCGGAGGCGGGCGCCACCGGCATCGTCTCGCTCCACCTGTCGGCCGAATTCTCCGGAACGTACGACGCCGCCGTCCTCGCCGCACGCGAGGCGCCGGTGCCGGTACACGTCGTGGACACCGGCATGGTCGCGATGGCCCTCGGCTTCTGCGCGCTGGCCGCGGCCGAGGCCGCGGAGTCGGGCGGCTCGATGGACGAAGCGGTGACCGCCGCCGAGAAACGGGCCGCGGCCACCTCCGCGTACTTCTACGTCGACACCCTCGACTACCTCCGCCGCGGCGGCCGCATCGGCGCCGCCCAGGCGCTCCTCGGCTCCGCGCTCGCCGTGAAACCGCTGCTCGCGCTGGACGGCGGCCGCATCGAAATGCTGGAGAAGGTACGCACTGCGTCGAAGGCGATCGCCCGCCTGGAGGAGATCGTGGTCGAGCGGGCCGGGGCACACGACGTGGACATCGCCGTGCACCACTTGGCCGCGCCCGAGCGCGCCACGACCCTCGCGGACCGCCTCCGGGACCGCCTCCCGGCCCTCGCCGAACTGCACGTCAGCGAGGTGGGGGCGGTGATCGGGGCGCATACGGGGCCCGGGTTGCTGGGGGTTGTGGTTTCGCCTCGCTGAGAGGACCGGCCCGGGGGGCTTGGGAAGTTTGGCGTGCCGAGTGCGGTGCACGAAGCCCGGTGCCCGGGTGGTCGCCTCGTGTGGGTGACGGGGTTATCCACAACTGCCGGGTAATCCCCGGGAATTGAGCAAGATCAACAACTTCTCGTGGTGGTGCCTAGCGTTTTCGGCATGGCACTTCTTCGATCACCTTCACGGACGACAGGTGGGGCCTCGCCGTCGCGGGCGGCGGGCGCGGCTCCAGGGGCATCGGGCGCGGAACGCCGCGTGGCTGTGGGGCAGTTGGCGCACCGCCACGCCCGGAAGCGGGCCCGGCGCAGGCGCGCGGCGGCGGAAGCCATGCGGCTGCGGGCCGAAGCGCTCTTCACGGGGCCCGATGTGGGCAGCGGAGAGCAGGGGCGTGCGGCGGCAGCGGCGGCCGCTGCGGCTGCGGGACATGTGCGGCCGGAGGCTGGGCGGCTTCGGACTCCCGGGTGGGCTGGGGATGTTGGGGGTTCGGGGCCTGGAGGCGGTGCGGGCGTTGGGAGCGGGGACGGGGGCGTCGCGGCTGGTGGGGGCGTGTCCCGCATGCGTAAGGCTGTGGTTCCGGCTGCGCCGGAGAGGGCGGGTGCGGCAGGGGTCCCGGGCCCCGTGCGGGCGGCGGGTGCGGCAGGTGCGCGTGTGTCGCGGAGGGGCGGGCCGGGAGGTCCGGCTGTGGCGGGCGGGGTGGGGGTGTTGGGCGGCTCGGGGGTGGTGAGTGCGCGTGCACCGAGCCCGGTGGATGGGGCGGGGCCGGTGACGGCATCGGGCCGGGTGAGTTCGGTTGGCGGGGTTGGCAGGGTCGGCGCGGTCGGCACTGCGGAGGTGGTGGCCGCTGCGGACGGCGGGCCTCGCGCCGAGGGCGGGTCTGGTGCCGACGGCGGGCCCGGTGCCGACGCCCCAGTGGAGCGGTCGTCGTGGCGGGCGCGGGTCGGGGCGGCGGTGCGGGAGCGGCTCCCTCTCTGGCTGCGGCTGCGGTGCGGCCTGGAGCGGCGGAGCGTCGTCGCCCTCGGCCTTGTCCTGGTCGTGGCAGCTGTCTTCGCGGCCCAGCACTTCTGGACTGGCCGGACGCAGCCGGTCCGGGCGCCGGACGTGGTGGGCGAGGCGGCGGGGGCAGGCGGCGAGGCTGGGCCGTCCCCTTCGCCCGGGGCGCCTCCGGGGCCGGACGGAGGGCTCGCGGTCGGCGCGGGTGGTTCGGGCGCGGCGGCCGGTGGGGTCGTCGTGGACGTCGGGGGCAAGGTCCGCAGGCCGGGTGTGCAGCGGCTGCCCGCGGGCTCCCGGGTGGCCGACGCGTTGCGGGCGGCGGGCGTGTTGCGGGCGGCGGGCGGGGTCCGCCCCGGTGCGAAGACGGATGGACTCAACCGGGCGCGGCTGCTGGTCGACGGCGAGCAGGTCGTGGTGGGTGGCCCCGCGCCCCCGGGAGCGGGAGCGGGGGCGGGCGTCGGTGCGGGGGTGGGCGCGGGGCCGAGTTCCGGTGCGGGGCCCGCGGCCGGGGGCACGGCAGCGGGGGCCGCAGGCGCGGCGGCCGGACCTGTCGGGCTCAACACGGCCACCGCCGAGCAACTCGACACCCTGCCGGGCGTGGGCCCGGTCCTGGCCCAGCACATCATCGACTACCGCGCGGAGCACGGCGGCTTCCGCTCGGTGGACGAACTCCGGGAAGTGAACGGCATCGGCGAGAAGCGCTTCGCGGACCTGCAGAATCTCGTGCGGCCATGAGGCCCGCGACGAGGGCGGAGGGGCATGCGGCAGCTCGCTCCTCCGCCCGTGGTGCCGGCGGTGGCGTGCCCGGCCCACGGCGCGGCCGGTTCGGTGTGGGGAACCCACGCCAGGAGGGCCCCGTGGACCTCCGCCTGGTTCCGCCGGCTCTCGCGGCCTGGGCCGCGGCGGCCCTCGCGTTGACGGCTCCGCCTCGTCTTGTGGTCGGCGCGGTCGTGGTGTGCGTAGTGGTGGCCGGAGTGCTCCTGGTGACGTGGACCGCGCGGGGGAGCGGGGGCGACCCGGCCCGGAGACGGCGGGACCCCGGCGCCCGGAGGCGGGGTGGGTTCGCGTGGGGGCGGGTGAGTGTCGCCGCCGTGCTGCTCTGCGCCGCCGCGTCGGCAGCGTCCGCCGGACTGCACGGGGCGGATCTGCACCGAGGCCCGGTCCCCGAGCTCGCCGAACGGTACGCGGAGGTGACGGCCGAGGTGGAGGTCACATCGGACCCGCGCCGCACCCGACCCCGGGTGACCGGCGACCGCGCGGCACCGCCGGCCATCGTCCTGAACGGGGAGGTGGTCCGCGTGGCGGAGGCCGACGGCACGACGAGCGTGACCCGTGCGCCGGTGCTGGTCATCGTGCGGGAGGAGGCGAAGGAACGGAGTGGGTCCGACGCGGCATCGGCACCGGGGCCCGCCGGAACGGCGCCGGTGCCGGGGTTCGGGCCGGGCCCGGGGGCCGGGTGGCAGGGAGGTGCTCCCGGCCACCCGGAGGGCGAAGCGTCGGTCGGCAGGTCGGCGGCACCGCCGGACGGAGAAGCCGCCGCGGGATCGCTGCCGCAGGGAGAGATGGGCGCGGGGGCGCGCATGTATGGAGAGGCGGCCACGGGGGCGCGCACGCAGGGAGAGACCGGCGCGGGGGCGCGTACGTACGGAGAGGCGGCCACGAGGGCGCGAACGCAGGGAGATACGGCCACGGGGGCACGCACGCAGGGCGAGACCGGCGTGCGGCAGCGCCCGCGCGGCTCGCCGTGGCTGGACCTGCTGCCGTCCACGCGGCTGCGGGTGCGGGGCAGTCTCGCGGCGCCGCTGGGGGACGGTGAGCGGATCGCGGCGGTGCTGCGGGTGCCGGAGGGCCAGGTGCCGGAGGTGGTCGGAGCGCCGTCCGGGGTCCAGCGGTTCGCGGGGGAGCTGCGGGCGGGGCTGCGGGAGGCGACGGACGGGTTGCCGGACGACGCGCGGGCGCTGTTGCCGGGGCTGGTGATCGGCGACACCTCGCGGGTGCCGCCGGACCTCGACCAGGCGTTCCGGGCGACCGACCTCACCCACCTGCTCGCGGTGAGCGGCGCCAACCTCACCATCGTCCTCGCGCTGCTCATCGGCCCGCCCGGCACCGCCCACCGCGCGGAACGGCGAGGGCTGGCCCCCAGGTTGGGTATCCCGCTGCGGACCACCGCGCTGCTCGGCGGTGGCCTCACACTGGGCTTCGTCGTGGTGTGCAGACCGGAGCCGAGCGTGCTGCGGGCGGCGGCGTGCGGGCTGATCGTGCTGCTGGCCATCGGTACCGGACGGCGCAGATCACTGCTGCCTGCGCTGGCCGCCGCGGTGCTGTTGCTGGTGCTGTACGACCCCTGGCTGGCGCGGAGTTATGGCTTCCTGCTGTCCGTCCTGGCCACGGGTGCGCTGCTCACGCTGGCGCCGAGGTGGAGTGCGGCGCTGCGGCGGCGCGGTGTCCCGGGCCGGGCGGCGGAGGCGCTGGCGGCCGCGGCGGCGGCGCAGGCGGTGTGCGCGCCGGTCGTGGCGGTGCTGGCGGCGCGGGTGAGTCTGGTCGCGGTGCCGTGCAATCTGCTGGCGGAGTTCGCGGTCGCGCCGGCCACCGTGCTGGGGTTCGCGGCGCTGGCGGTGGCTCCGGTGGGGATGCCGGTGGCCAAGGCGATCGCGTGGTGCGCGAGTTGGCCGGCGGGCTGGATCGCGGGGATCGCGAGGGCGGGGGCGGCGTTGCCGGGGAACGGGATCGACTGGCCGGGCAGTTGGGGCGGGGCGCTGTTGCTGGCGGTCGTGACGGTCGGCGTCGTCCTCGCCTGCCGCAGGCTGGCCAGGCACCCATGGCTGAGCGTGGCGTGCGTGCTGCTGCTCCTGCTGGTGGTCGTCCAACCGCCGCCCCTCACCAGGGTGATCGCGGGCTGGCCGCCGCCGGGCTGGCGGCTGGTGGTGTGCGACGTGGGGCAGGGAGACGCGACTGTGCTCGCGGCGGGCGGGGGCGCGGGGGTGGTGGTCGACGCGGGCCCCGACCCCGTCCTGGTCGATCGGTGCTTGCGGTCGCTCGGCATCACGCGGGTGCCGCTCGTGCTGCTCACGCACTTTCACGCGGATCACGTGGCCGGACTGCCGGGTGTGCTGCGGGGCCGGTCGGTGGGGGCGATCCAGACGACGGGATTTCAGGAGCCGCCGGGGCAGGCGGAGTTCGTGCGCGGGCAGGCGGCGGCACGGGGGATTCCGGTGACGCGGGCCGTGGCCGGGGAGCGGCGGCGTGCGGGCGCGCTGGAGTGGCGGGTGCTCTGGCCGCCGCCCGGCCCGGCGGCCCGCCCGGAAGGGCCGAACGACGCCAGCGTCACCCTGCTGGCGCGGGTCGCGGGCCTCACCGTGCTGCTGCCCGGTGACCTGGAACCACCCGCTCAGCGCGCCCTGTTGCGCAGCCCGGCCGCGGCGGCGCTGCCGAGGGTGGACGTGCTGAAGGTCGCGCATCACGGTTCGGCCTACCAGGACCCGTTGCTGCTGCGCCGGGCCGGGCCGCGCCTCGCGCTGATCTCCTGCGGCGCGGACAACCCGTACGGGCACCCCTCGCCCCGGACGGTCGCGGCGCTGCGGGCCGGGGGCGCGCAGGTGATGCGGACGGACACGAGCGGCGCGATCGCGGTGACCGGCGGGCGGGCCGACGCGCGAGCGGGGCGGCCGGGAAGGACATCGCCCGGGAGCGAGGTGGCCGACCTGGCGGTGACGACACGACGGTGAGGGCGGGGGCGGGA
>NZ_AOPZ01000142.1 GCF_000414115.1 Streptomyces aurantiacus JA 4570 | reverse complement strand
GCCGGGGCGAGGCAGGCCGCGGCGGACACCCCGGCCGCACCCGCCGCCGCCACGAGGGCGAGCCGCGCGCCGCCTGGATCCGCCCCGGCGGACGGGGCGTTCATGCCGCGCTCACCGTCGACCCGGCGTGCTCCGCGGCGAGCCGCAACTCCGGTTCCGACCCGAGCACTTCGACGACGCGGTCGAGCTGGTCGAGCGTGTGGGTGGCCATGTAGCTGGTGCGCAGCCTGGGCGTGGCGGCGGGCGGGAGAACCGGGTTGACGTAGACGCCCGCGCGGATCAGGCGTTCCCAGATGGCGAGGGTGCCCTGGGCGTCGGGCACCGGGACGGGGATGATCGGCGTGGTGCTCTCGCCGGTGCCGACACCGGCCTCGACGAGCCCGCGCCGCACGTGGTCGGCCTTGGCGCGCACGTCCGTGGTGAGGTGGGGCTCGGCGCGCAGGATGCGCAGGGCGGTGAGCGCGGCTGCGGTGCTGGCCGGGGTCATCGAGGCGCTGAACATCAGGCTGCGGGCCTTGTGCTTGAGGTAGTGGACGGCCTCCTCGCTGCCGGCGACCGCGCCGCCGAGCGAGGCGAGGGACTTGCTGAAGGTGACGGTGATCAGGTCGACCTGGTCGGTGAGGCCGAAGTGGGCGGTGGTGCCGCGCCCGCCCGCGAGGACACCGAGACCGTGGGCGTCGTCGACGAGGAGCCGGGCGCCGTACCGGGCGCAGACCGCGGTGATGGCCGGCAGGTCGCAGATGTCTCCCTCCATCGAGTAGACCCCGTCGACGATCACGAGCCGGGCGGCGTCGTCGGGCAGTTGCTCCAGGGTCCGCCGCAGGCCCTCGGCGTCGTTGTGCGGGAATCGGCGCAGCTTGGCGCCGCTGAGCCGGACGCCGTCGACGAGGGAGGCGTGCGCGTCCCGGTCGACGACCGCGTAGTCGCGGGGCGTGAGGAGTCCGGCGAGGGCGCCGAGGTTGGCCTGGTAGCCGGTGGACAGGACGACGGCGGCGGGCTTGCCGAGGAAGTCGGCGAGCTCGGTCTCCAGTTCCTCGTGCAGGTCGGTGTTGCCGTTCAGGAAGCGGGAGCCGGTGCTCGAGCTGCCGTACCGCTCCAGTGCGCCGCGGGCGGCGGCGTGGACGCGCGGGTCCGCGGTGAGGCCCAGGTAATTGTTCGAGCCGCACATGATCAGTTCCCGTCCGCTCCTGCGCACGGTCGCGCCCTCCTGCCCGGCCAGCGGCAGGAAGTAGGGGTAGAGACCGGCCTTCATCAGGTCGGATGCCGCGGTATAGCCCGCGAACCGGGAAAAGAGGTCGGGCGGTTCCGATGCATTGAACATTTATTTCCCTCTGTGAATTCAGGCGCTTCCCGTAAAGAAATGGACACGTGTGAGCAGCCCGTGTTCCGGGATGCGCGCAGGACTTTGCATGCCGCCGGATTCCCCTGGTGACGGGCAGGAGCGAGCGCCGCCGAAGCGCACGTCCGGAGCATGGGAGCGAAACCGGTGCAGAGTCCGCGACGGTCGCCGCGGACCGGAAAAGGTCGCCTTTGACCTGGGTGGATACCGGGCCCTGCGGGCAGCGTGAAGCCCGCGGGCAGCGGGCGCGCAGAGCCCCCGCCGACCGGCGAACACAGAGAGTTAATACGCAGATGACTCGAACATGCAGCCCCCGATTGATGATCAGTTCCGGCTGGGATTCGTCGACCGAATCAGCCAGGCAGCGACTTTAGACAACTTTCGACGAAAGCGTCAACCAATCTCTTGACGTAAGCCGTGCGGCGAAATGCAGAATTAACCCTTCCGCATCGTCGGCACCCCCCAGGAATGCCCGCCACGCGCTGTCAAGAGCCATGCTAGCCTGCATTCGACCGTCCAGACGGTCGGAAACTCTGAAAGCCTCCGTGACATAAAGATCAGAACGTAAAGATCAAAAAATAGGGATCACATAACGGCGACGACCGAAAGACGGTGTGAAGCGTGCGCAACCGGCTCCTGAACGCGGCCGAGAGACTCCTGGTCAAGCAGGGCGTCGACGCCATCCGCCTGGACGCGGTGGCGGCCGAGGCCGGCGTGAGCAAGGGCGGCCTGCTGTACCACTTCCCGACCAGACAGGCCCTCGTGCAGGGCGTGGTCGAGCGCCTGGCGGACCGCTTCGAGGCGGTGCTGCCCGGCCCGGACGCGCCACCGGGCGCCTACGCCCGCGCCTGGCTCGACGCCTCGATCCCGCCCGAGGCCCCCGAGGACGAGGCCACGCCCTCCGACTCGGTCCCCGTCGCCCTCCTCGCGGCGGCCAACGGCCCGGAGGTGCTCGACATCCTCCAGGAGCGGTATCGCGCCTGGCAGGAACGCCTGGAGCGGGACGGCCTGCCGCCCGGCGTCGCCACCCTCGTCCGCATGGCCGTAGACGGCTGGTGGACCGCCCGCCTCCTCGGCCTCGCCGACCCCAAGGGCGAACAGCACCGCCAACTGCGCCGCCTGCTCAGCGACTTGACCGAGCGACAGGCGGACGGACAGACGGGCGGACAGACGGACGAACGGCACACCGGCGGACAGCCGAAGGAGTCGGCCTGATGGGCTTCGTCCTGGTGGCCGGGGCCATAGTCTCCGAGATCGCGGCCACGCTCTCGCTGCGCGCCTCGCACGGCCTGACCCGTCTCGGCCCGAGCATCCTGGTGGTCGTGGGCTACGCCGCCGCGTTCGTGCTGCTAGCGCAGGCCCTCAAGACCCTGCACGTCGGGCCCGTGTACGCGGTGTGGTCCGGGCTCGGCACCGTCGGCGCACTGGCCGGCGGCGTGCTCCTGTTCGACGAGAACGTCCGGCTCGCGACGGTCGCGGGCGCGCTGCTCATCGTCGCGGGCG
Source organism: Streptomyces aurantiacus JA 4570 (assembly GCF_000414115.1). GTDB lineage: Bacteria > Actinomycetota > Actinomycetes > Streptomycetales > Streptomycetaceae > Streptomyces > Streptomyces aurantiacus_A. The sequence continues at coordinate 35,371 of NZ_AOPZ01000142.1, read as the reverse complement.
TGGCGGTCATGTACGTCGGCGGGGGCCTGGAGCACTGACGGTCCAGGCACGCCCGGCCTCGCACCAACCGGGCGCCCGCGGCCGTCACCTCACCGCAGCGGGCGGTACGACGCCGTCGTGAAGAATCCGCCGCCGTTCTCACCGAGGCGCCCCGGGCCCTCCTCGTCGAACTCGTCCTCCAGGTCGTCGGGGTCCTCCTCGTCCCCCCGCACTCCGAGCAGCCGCCGCGTCAACTGGTCGCGGTCCGAGAGGAGTTCGTCGACCGCCTCGCGGATGTCCTGGGCGGCGGTGTCCGCGTCGCGTTCGGCGGCGATGAGGACGGCGCGCCGCACCAGCTCCTTCGCGAACGACGCCGTCGTCCCCTCCGTGCGCTCGACGATCTCCTCCGTGACCTCCTCGCCGAGGCCGAGCCCGCCGCCGTACAGATCGAGGAGGCGGCGCCGTCCCGCCGCGTCGGGCAGCGGGATCTCGACGGCGAGGTCGACGCGGCCGGGACGCTGGGCGAGGGCGGGTTCCAGGAGGTCGGCGCGGTTGGTGGTGAGCAGAAACGCCACGTCGGCGTCGTCACCGAGGCCGTCCATCTCGTTCAACACCTGGAAGAGCAGGGGCTGTTCGCCGCCGCCGTAGTCCCGGGACTCCGCGATGAGGTCGCAGTCCTCCAGGACGACGAGGGCGGGCTGGAGCATCCGCGCGAGGGCGCAGGCCGGGCCGATGGCGTCGATGGTCGTGCCGGACAGCAGGACGACGGTGAAGTCCGGCAGGTCCGAGAGGAGGTAGCGGATCGTGTGCGTCTTGCCGGTGCCGGGCGGGCCGTACAGGAGCAGTCCGCGGCGCAGGTGCTGGCCCGCCGCGCGCAGCCGCTCGCGCTGCCGGGCGACGCCCACGACCTGCCGCTCGACCCGGTCGAGCAGGCCGTCGGGGAGCACGATGCCGTCGCGGGTCAGGCCCGGGCGGCGGTGGAAGCGGAACGGGCCGAGCCCCTCGCCGAAGGCGTCGCCCTCGAAGGACAGGACCTGGCCGCGGTAGATGTTGTGCTCGCGCCGGAACGCGTCGATTCCGGCGAGCAGCCGCCGGGCGGTGTCGCGGGACGCGGCGAGCACCTCGACCTGGATCTTCTCGCGGCCGAAGTCCTCGCTGGTGCCGCGCAGCAGGACGACGCAGCGCTCCTCGCCGCCGGCGGCGGTGCGCTCCGTGCCGAGGTAGAACCCGAAGGACACGCAGGCGAGTTCGGCGTCCGGCGAGATCGGCAGGTTGGTGTAGTCGACGGCGCCGATGACGAACTTGTCGTAGCGGTCGGCGGATTCGATGATCTCCGAGAGCGCGTAGTGGTTGCGGTGGTCGGATCCCGTCATGCCGATCAGTTCGTACGAGCGGGACTCGGCGGTGAACCAGCGCTCCAGGGCGAGGTGGACGTTCGGGTGGTCGTACGCCGCGTACGTGGCCTTGACCACCGGGGCGTCGCCGGGCTCCGTGCCGAGGTGGTCGCGCAGGCGCGCGGTGAGGTCCCGGTCGGCGCCGTCGCTGCGGGGCGGGCGGGCGACCGCCTCCAGGAACTCCTCGAAGAGCCGGCTCACGCGCTCCGGCTCGGCGCCCTCACCGTCGGACGCCCGCCCCGCCGCGATCTCCGTCACCTTGTCCCCCTGGTCCATGGTCGTCCACTCCTCGTAGGCGCTGCCGCTGGTCGGGCGGCCCGGCACTTCCGGCCTCTCAGCGTGAGTGGCGGCGGGGGTGGCGTGCAACTGGATTGCCGACACCCCTCCGCATTCGGGAAGTTGACGGCGTACAGCCATTGACGGTCGCCCCGTCCACAACTACAAAACTCTGAGAGCGCTCTCACCGTTTCGCCCCGTTCACCCCGTCCCTCGCACGGAGGTGCACCATGAGCACCATCACCCGCCGCACCCCCCTCCTCGCCGGACTCGCTGCCGTCGGCCTGATGGCCGCACTGATGGCGCCCGGCGAGGCCCGGGGCGACGTGCCCCCGGCGCCCGGCTGGACCCTGCAGTGGAGCGACGACTTCAACGGCCCCGCCCGCTCGCTGCCCTCCGCCTCGAACTGGCAGATCGACACCGGCCACAACTACCCGGGAGGCCCGGGGAATTGGGGCACCGGGGAGATCCAGAACTACACCTCGTCCCCCGACAACCTGAGCCTCGACGGCAACGGAAACCTGCGCATCACGCCACTCCGCGACGGCGCGGGGAACTGGACCTCGGGCCGCATCGAGACCAAGCGCGCGGACTTCAAGGCCCCGGCCGGCGGCACCCTCGCCATCGAGGGCCGCATCCAGATGCCGAACGTCACCGGTGAGCAGGCGCTCGGCTACTGGCCCGCCTTCTGGGCGCTCGGCGCGCCCTACCGCGGCAACTACTGGAACTGGCCGGGCATCGGCGAGTTCGACGTCATGGAGAACGTCAACGGCATCAACTCGGTCTGGGGCGTGCTGCATTGCGGCGTGAACCCCGGGGGCCCCTGCAACGAGACCAACGGCATCGGCGCGAGCCGCGCCTGCCCCGGCGCCTCGTGCCAGTCCGCCTTCCACACGTACCGCTTCGAATGGGACCGGGCGGCGAGCCCCAACGTCCTTCGCTGGTACGTCGACGGGCAGCTGTACCACAGCGTCGACCAGAACCGGGTGGGCGCGGAGGCGTGGAACAACATGACGAACCACGCGGGCTACTTCATCCTCCTGAACGTGGCGATGGGCGGCGCGTTCCCGGACGGGGTCGCCGGGCGGGCCACCCCGGTGGCGGCCACCGTGCCCGGGCGGGCGATGGCCGTCGACTACGTCGCGGTGTGGACGCGGGGCGGCGGTGGCGGCGACCCCGGGCCCGGCACGCCGTCGTCGCTGCACCTGCGCCAGGGCGGCACGCTCGGCCCGGCCGCGGGCTCCGCGGCGGCCACCACGCTCGCCTCGGCGGGCGGCGCCAACCACGACGGCACCCCGCACAGCCCGCAGACCTTCACGGCGACCGGGGTCGACGGCACGTACAGCGGCGGCTCGACGGAGTTCGACCTGCTCGTCGACGCGGGCACGTCGGTCGCCAACGGGCAGCAGGTGCGGGTGAGTTACGACCGCACGGGTGACGGCTCGTGGGAGCGCACGGAGACGTACCAGTACTTCGCGACCGACCCCGTGCCGGGCTACGAGCGCTACACCCAGGCCAGGGGCCTGAAGTCGGCGACCGGTTCGCACGGCGCGATGACCGGCGGCACGGTACGGGTCGAGGTCTGGAATGCCATCGGCAACGGCCCGAGCACGATCGGGACCGGCAACCAGTCGGTCGTACGCATCCCGTACGGGCCGGGCGCCGCGCGGTAGCGGCACCCGGCGGTTGCGCCGGAAAGCGGGTACGCCGGCGGTGGCGTCCAGCAACCTCGCCCACTCGGCCATGGACCGGGTGGGCCCCGCCCGCATCCGCGCCTACGGTGCCACGGCCCTGTTCACGGCCGGGTGACGAACACGGCCCACTACCAGGGTCAGCGCTTCGACGCGGACGAGAGCTCCCGGCGCATCCGCCCGCAGACCTCGTCCACCGCCTCCGGATCCGGCACCGTGCCCTCGGCGAACATCGCCGCCTGGAGCGCGGGGCCGTGCGCGGCATGCCGGTCCAGGTCGCCGGTGCGGGCGGGCTGGACCACGAAGTGGATGTGTCCGGGCACCCGCCCCGCGTGCGACCACAGGCAGACGTACACCTGCTCGCAGTCGTCGACGACGGCACGCACGGCGTCCGCCACCCGCACGAGCAGCGGCCCGAGCCCGGACGCCTCGGCGGTGGACAGTTCGTGTACGCCGGTCACGTGCCGCAGCGGCTTGACGACGAACGTGCCGACGCCCAGCGGGCCCACGCAGTGCTCGACGACCCAGTGCGCGGTCCGCAGCACGGCGCCGCCCGGCAGGGGCACGGAGCCGTCCGTGAGGCCACAGGCCGAGCACGGCGGCGTCGTCGCCGCCGTGCTCGTCACGTGTCCGCCCGGCAGGGCTTCGACTCACCGTTCACGAACAAGTGGACGCAGCCGCGGCGCCGGCGGGTCAGGCCCGCGGCCGATTGGTCGGCCGCGGGGCCGAAAAACGCCCTCGCCCCTAACCGACCGTCGCCGTCGGCTCCTTCGCGGGGTCGGGTGCGGCGGACGTGGACCTGGGCGCGGCCGGGCCCGGGTGCTGGTGCTTCTTGCGCGGAAGCAGCAGGGCCACCAGCACCGTCCCCACTCCGAGGATCACCGCGCCCACCAGGCTCGTGTGGGCCACCGCGTCCGAGAAGGACGAGCTGACCGCGTGCTTCATCTGGTCGGCGCCCTGGGCGAGTTCGTTCGCCTGGGCCTTCAGCTGGGCCGCCTTCTCCGGGGATGTGCCGGGGGCGGCGGCGCGTTCGGCGAGCTGGCGGGCCTGGCCGGCGATCGCCTGGGCCACGCCGCCGCCCGCGCCGACGGAGTCCTGGGCCTGTTCGAGGGCGGAGGCCGGGAGCTTGCTGCCCGCCGTCTCGTCCGCGAGGCCGGAGGAGTACGAGCTCGCCAGGATCGACCCGAGCACCGCGATGCCGAGGGAGCCGCCGAGCTCCAGGGAGGTGTCGTTGACGGCGCCGCCGACGCCCAGCTCCGACTCGGGGAACGCCCCCATGATCGCGTCCGTGCACGGCGAGACCGCGAAGCCGAGCGACAGGCCGAGGATGACCAGGGGCGCGACGAAGTCCGTGTACGTGGACTCCGCGGACGTCCCCGTCAGCAGCGCGAGCGCCGTCGTGCCGCCCACCATGCCCGCCGTCACCATGACCTTCGCGCCGAGCCGCGGCGTGAGCACACCGGTGAGCGCCGAGCCGACGAACACGGCCCCGGCCAGCGGCAGCATCCGCACGCCCGTCTCCAGCGGGTCGTAGTCCAGGACGAACTGGAGGTGCTGGGTCAGGTAGTAGAAGGCGCCGAAGACGGCCACGAAGAACAGCGCCACGGCGAGGTTCGAGCCCGAGAAGCCGCGCTCGGCGAACTTCCGTACGTCAAGGACGGGACGCGGATGCCGCAGCTCCCAGACGACGAACAGGACCAGCCCCACCCCGGCGATCACCGCCGCCGTCACCGCGCTCGCGCCCCAGCCGAAACCGGGCCCCTCGATGATCATGTAGATCAGCGCGCCGACCCAGACGACGGAGAGCAGCCCGCCGACGTAGTCGATCCGGCCCGGGTCGGCCGCCTTCGACGGCGGCACGAGGACGAACGCGCCGACGATCGCGAGCACCGCCACGGGAATGTCGATGAGGAACGTCGACGCCCAGCCGTAGTCCTCCAGGAGCGCGCCCGCGATCAGCGGTCCCGCCGCGATCGCGATGCCGGACGTCGCCGCCCACAGGGTGATCGCCTTGGCCCGCTCCTCGCGCGGGAAGGTCGCGGCGAGCAGCGACAGCGTCGCGGGCATCACCATGGCCGCGCCCACGCCCATCACCGCGCGCGAGACGATGACGGCCGTCGAACTGTCGGACAGCGCGCCGGCCCCCGCGCCCGCGCTGAGCACGACGAGCCCGAGCACGAGCGCCCCACGGCGGCTGTACTTGTCGCCGATCGCGCCGAGCAGCAGCATCAGCGCGGCGTACGGAACGGTGTACGCGTCGATGACCCACTGCAGGTCGGAGCTGGAGAGGTCGAGGTCGCGGGTCATGTCGGGGGCCGCCACGGTGAGCGCGGTGTTCGCCATGACGGCGATCAGCAGGCTCAGGCACAGGACGGCCAGCGCCCACCAGCGGCGGGCATAGGGCCGGTCCATCCGCTCGACCGGCTCCTTGATCAGCAAAGGCATCGGGTCCACCCCTTGGGATTCCGCCCCCTACGGGACGTACGCGTCGCACGAGTTCGATCTTGCACAGCGTTGTGCAATTGCACGGCACTGTGCAATGTACTCGACGACCGGCCGTCTTGCACATCGATGTGCAATTGCGGGTGTGGGCGGCAGAATGCCCTCATGAGCCGTACGAAGCCGACGCAGCCGCCGGCGACCGCCGCGACCGCCGCGACGACCCGCGCCGACGCCAACCGCCGCCGCATCCTCGACGTCGCCTTCGCCGAGCTGACCCGGGACCCGGACGCGTCCATGGACCAGATCGCGCGCGCCGCGGGCGTCGTACGCCGGACCGTGTACGGCCACTTCCCGAGCCGCGAGGCGCTGGTGAGCGCGATCCTCGACGAGGCCGTCGCGGCGGTGACGGCCGCGCACTCCGCGGCCTACGCGGCCTACTCCGGCGTCGACGACCCGCCGCGCGCCGTCACCGCCGCGATGCTCGGCGTCTGGCACGTCACCGACCGCTACCGCCTGCTGCTCTCCCTCGCGCAGCGCGCCGTCACGATGGAGGGCATCCGCGAGCGCCTCGCACCGGTGCACGCGGCGGGCACCGAGATGCTCCAACGCGCCCTGGATTCAGGCAGGTTCGTCTCGCCGCTGCCCGCGCGCGCCCTCGTCTACGCCCTGGAGAACATCATGTTCGGCCTGATGGCGGCCGTGAACGACGGCGTCCTGGAGGCGGAGGAGGGAGGCAGGTCCGCCGCGATCACGTTCTTGTGCTCGGCGGGGATGCCTCCCTCGGAGGCGACCGATCTGGTGGCCGAGGTCGCGGCGGCGCGGGTCGCCTGAGGGGAGTCGGCGGGCACCCGAGAAGTCCGGGGGGCCGACCGGGACAACCGGGACGACCGGGACGACCGGCGGGCCGACCTCGCGGGAAGCGCCGGCGCCCGGCCCGTTCACGCCCGGTACTCCACGAGCACCGGCGTCTCCCCGTACTCCACCCGCTCCCCCGGCCGCACCCGCTCACTGCCGCCGTCCATCCGGCGCAGCAGATACGCGCCCTTGCCCAACCGGCCGTCCGCCCGGCCGCGTTGGGTCCACCGAACCGCCGACCAGGGGCCCTCGCCGTCCTGGCCGCGCCGGAAGACGCACTCGAAGACGCCGTCCGGCAGGCCCACGCCCCGCCCCTTCCCGCAGGAGGCGACCCGCCGGTCCGCGAGCCAGCCGTGCAGCCGCCCGATGCGGCGGCCCGCCTCCGTGGGCGCGCCGCCCACGGGCTGGACGATCAGCGGCACACCCCGGCTGCCCCAGGAGTAGAAGTACATCCGGTCGACGTTCGACTTCCGGAGGTAGAGGCCGACCAGATAGAAGCGCACGGCATAGTCGTTGGCGCGCCGGTCGGACAGCCGGGCACCGTCGTCGATCTCCGCACCCGGGCCGGTGTTCCACACGCGGTGGGCCACGTTGTGATCGCGGAAGACGTCCTCGACCTTCACGGCGAGTTCGATGATGTCCTCGGGTGGGCCGTCGGCCCGGCGCGGGTGCAGTTTGAGCGCCGCGGCATCGCAGTACTCGTATCCGCCGGAACGTACGAACTCCTCAAGCAGCGCCCTGCCTTCGGGCTCCCACAGCTTGCCGAAGGAGGGGCATGCCACCTTCGCGTCCGGGTCGGCACGCTCGATGACGAGATCGGCCCTGCGCACCATCTCTACCAGGGTGGACATCTTCCCGTCGTAGTGAGAGGCGGCCCCCACGCTGTCCCAGAGTTCGTACGCCCCGATCCGGGAGCGGTAGCGGGTGGCGACCGCCTTGACGAAGCGGTCCCAGTCGGCCAGGTCGTCGGGGGGTGCGGCGCGCGAGTCGTCCGGGTACGGCGTCTTCGGGCCGCCGGGAGCCGCCCAGCCGGGAGTGCCGCCGAAGACGAACACGACGGGCAGGCGCTTGCGTTCGGCGCCTCTCACCGAACGCTCCAGGATCTCCCAGTCGAACTTGCCCCGCTCCGGCTCGACTTGGGCCCAGCGGGTCTCGCTCTCCCAGAAGCGGACGCCACCGACGTCGAAGCCCGGCATGAGGCCGGTGTCGGTGTTCATCGTGACGCCGAAGAACTCGCGGTCGAGCGGCTCGGGCGCCAGGGCCCAGTACGGGCCGTCCAGCCGCTGGCCGGACGACCGGTCCGCGGTGCCGCCGTTCACCGTGGCGCCACCGCCCGTGCCGCCCGGGCCGCCCGGCTCCGGCCGCCGGTCGAAGGTCACGGTGCTCACGAGGGCGACGGCGATGATCACGGCGATCAGGAGCGTACGCCGCCGGTCCGGAGGCATCGCCCTGGCGAACCAGGTCGTCCCGTACGGAGGCCGGGGCTCCTCCCGGCCCTCCCCCTGGGCGTCGACTTGAGCAGTCCCCTCGACGCCGTCCGCCGCCGTCGCCTTCTCGGCCTCCCGCGCCTGCGCCTCCGCCCGCGCCCACGCCCCGTACAGCCGGTCCAGCTCCTCCTGCCCCGCCCCGCACACCCGCGCGATCCGCTCGACCGTGCCGAAGCTGGCGGGCACGGTCAGGCCCTGGCAGTAGCGGTGCACCGAGGAGCGGCTCAGGCCCGTGCGGCTCGCGAGAGCGGTATAGCTGCGACCGCTGCGCTCCTTCAACTCCTGTAAAAGATCGGCCAGTTCGCGGTTGTCACGCATTGGATCGCCCCCGAATCCGTCCCACAGCGGCAGAAGATAGCAGGCAGGGCCGTTTCGGGCGTCCCATCGTCCCAGCGGGACGCGGCCCGCTTGCCAGGGACACGTCCCCCCGAGATCGTCGTCCGTGTCGCCGTTCGGGGGATCGGCGACCGCTCGAGAGCAACGGGGGAATCGCCACGTGCTGCGCATTCATTTCACCGCCGCGGACCTCGTCCGCACCCGGGTCTCGGACGGAGCCGACCCGCTCTGGGAGACCGTCCTGAGTCTGCACCGCCTGCGGGACGAGAGCCCCGATCCGGCCCTGGCCGCCTGGCGCCGTACGAGGGACGGCGCCGGGCAGGGCCCGCTCCGGATGCTCCTGCCGCTCGTACCGCGCCACGGGTACTTCCCGGACTTCCTCACGCCGCCGGAGTCGGCGGCAGGGGTGGAGCACGGCCTGGAGGCACTGATGCGCACGCCGCGCACCCGGCTGCGCGCCGAGCTCACCGTCCTGGGCGGCCGCAACACCCTGCCGTCCTGGACCCGTTCCCTGGCGGACGGCGAACCCGCGACGCTGCGCCGGCTCGCCCGCTGCGTACGGACGTACCACCACGGCACACTCGGCCCCAGCTGGCCCCGCATCAGCCGTCGCGCGAACAGCGACCGCGCGCTGCGCCTGCACGCGCTGTGGCAGGGCGGCGCGGAGGCGATGCTGCGGACGTACGGCCCCTCGATGCGGTGGCGGCCGCCGGTGCTCGAAGTCGCGTACCCGGTCGACCGCGACCTGCGCCTGGAGGGGCGGGGGCTGCTCCTGGTGCCGTCCTGCTTCGCCCGCGGCCCGGTCGCCCTCGCGGACCCCGCGCTGCCGCCGACGCTCGTCTACCCGGCCCGCCCCCGGAGAGCCGACGACACCCCGCGCCCGCACCAGAGCCTCGCCCCGCTGCTCGGCCACACCCGGGCCGCCGTGCTCCAGGCCCTCGGGGACGAGCCCACCACCACCGAACTGGCGCGCCGCGCCGGTGTCTCCCTCTCCTCGGCGAGCGAACACGCCGCCGTTCTGCGGGGCGCGGGCCTGGTCGCCAGCGTCCGGCAGAGCAACGCGGTGCGGCATGTGCTGACGCCGCTCGGGTCGGCGCTGCTGCGGGAGGACACGTCCCAGCAAGCCGGTGTACGGGTCAGTTCGCCCCGCCCTGGCCGGCGCTGCCGATCGGGTGGACCTTGACGGGGGAGCCGGAGCCGTCGGTGACGGGCAGGGTGGCGGCGCCCGGCCATTCGAGGGAGACCGACTTCGTCTCGCCGGGCGGGGTCACGACCAGGCCGGTGACGCGGACGCCGGAGCCGCCCGAGTCGTTGACCGGGTAGCTGATGCTGAAGGACACCGACTTGCCGTCCTTCAGGGTCATCAGGCCGGCGCCCTGGCCAGTGCGCGCGGCGGACAGATCCCCCTCGCTGGTCTTCAGGTCGACGCCCGCGAAGCCGGACAGGGCGCAGTCCCGGCCGCCGCCGTTCTTGAACGTCACCGCGACGGAGCCGTCGGTGTCGCCGTCGATGGTGCTGTCCGACGCGGTGACCTCCAGCTCGTCGGTGCGGCACTTGCCGGCCTGGCCGCTCTCGTCGGAGCCGGTCCCGGCGGCGGGCGGCTGCTGCCCGCCGGTGCCCTTCCCGCCCGTGCCCTTCCCGCCACCCTCCTCCGAACCACCCTGCTCCGAACCGCCCGAGCCCGAGCCACCGCCCGAGGAAGACGCGGAGGACGCGGAGGACTCCGACGCCGAGTCTCCCTGTGCCTTGTCGTCATCGCCGTTGCACGCCGTGAGCGAGAGACCAGCGGCAACTGCCAGGGCGGCGAAGGTGAGCTTGCGAACGCGCATCGTTTCTTCCTCAGTCTCGGTGGGAGGTGCCCGCCGCTAAGTACGAGTCGATATGTTCCAGTACGAGTCGATACGAGCGAGCGTTGCCGACCATCAAGAGCCGCCCAGCGAGGCGACGCGTTGCCCCCAACTCCCCGCCAAGACATTCCTGTTACATACACGGACCGGCACGACGAGCACCATGTCCGGCCGCGCCCCGTCGACCGGCCGGGACGGAGGTTCCGGTCACCGTTCCACACCCGTGCGCGGTCACGGTCCGCTGGGACAGACCCGTAACCCGGCGGATCTTGACCACCGCGGGCGGCATGCTCTCGCCATGGGCAGAAGTGGGCGTACCCGGAGTCCGCCCGCGCCGCCGTCTGAGGACTCGCCCTCAGCCCCGGCCTCAACCCCGGAGCCGGGCACGGACCGTTTTGCCCTGCTCCGCGCGCAGGAACCACCCCACGTGGAGGGCGAGTCGGCGTACGACGAGGAGCCCGCGCCCGCTCTCGCCGGGTGCGCCCCCCGCCCACACGCCGGTCCCGAACCCGGGGAACTCCAGGACCGGGTCGGATACGTCGACGAGGAGGCCGCCGTCCTCGGTGAGGGCGAGCCGTAGCCCTACGTGGTGGCCCGCCACCTTGCCGTAGCGCGCGGCGTTGGCGACGAGTTCGGAGACGACGAGTACGGCGTCGTCGATGTCGCCCTGCCACTGCCAGGAGGTCAGCCTGCGGCGGGTGTGTTGGCGCGCCAGGCGCGCGGCTTGCGGGGTCATGGGGTAGCTGGAGGAGCAGTCGTGGGTGGGGAGGGTTGGGGAGGGGGGCGCGATGGGGCTGCTTGTCATGCAACTACGGTTGCGGGCCTGCGCGTTCGGTTGCAATCGAAAGGCCACTGAATATCCAGCGGGGGAACATTGGACTATGCCGGAATATGCGCAAGCGGCTGCGCGGGCGCAGCAGGGGGTGCCACACTCGACACTCAGCAACTACTCACGCACACAGCGCAATGAGAGCGGGCGGCATGGCGGCAAAGCGCGGGCGCACCAGTCAGCGCCTGGAACTGGGGCTACAGCTGAGGCAGTTGCGCGAGAACTGCGGGCAGGGCGAGACCGGGGGCGGCCTCACACGGAAGCAGGCGGCCCAAGGGCTGAAGATCTCCGAGACCTCGCTGCAACGGATCGAGACCGGCGCCCTCAACTTCCGTAACGTGGGCGACTTGCGCAAGCTGCTGAGCAAGTACGGCGTCACGGACGAGGCCGTGATCGAGTCCTTCATCAACCTCAACCGGGAGCCGTCTACGCAGGATTGGCTGACGCAGTACCGGGGTCCCATGCCGCCCGAGGTGCCCGCGTTCGTCGGCCTTGAGCCCGAGGCCCGCAGTATGAAGGCGTACCACCCGACTCTGGTGCACGGGCTCCTCCAGACCGAGGACTACGCCACCGCGCTGCACGAAGTGCAGAAGCCGGTCGAGGAGACGCCGTCGGATATCGTCCGAAGCAGCGTGGAACTACGGATGAAACGCCAGGAGATCCTGACCCGCGAGAACCCGGTCAAGCTGCACGTCATCCTCGGCGAGGCTGCGCTGCGATATCCGGTCGGAGGCGCCGCGTCGATGCGCGAGCAGTACGCGAAGCTGGAGGAGGTGGCGACTCTGGAGCACGTCACGCTCCAAGTGCTGCCGTTCCGCTGGGGCTACCGCACCACCAACGACTTCGCGATCCTCGACCTGGGAGACCGGATTCCGCCCCGAGTCCAGATCGACAGCGCATGGAACGCCGTCTCCACCTCGGACAAGCCGCGCGAAGTCGCCCGCTTCACCCGCCGATTCGACGCCCTGGTCGCATCTGCTCTGCCACCCGAGGACACCGCTGAGTTTCTGCACCGACTAGACCGAGAGCTGTGAACCCATGAACGCTCGCTTCAACGCGCCCGACCTCGCCCCCGACTGGGCGTGGCGCAAGTCGTCATACAGCGACGGCACGCCCAGCAGTTGCGTCGAGGTCGCCGACCTCAGCCCGCACCCCGCCGGAGGCATCGGCATACGCGACTCCAAGAACCCCCAAGGCCCTGCCCTGACCCTCGGCCTACCCGCCTGGAAGGCATTCCTCTCCGGGCTCCGCTAGCCAGAATTCCGGTCCAGCCACTCCTGAAGCTCCCGGTGCCGGAACTGATACTCGCCGCCCACCACGCGGAGCAGGCCCGCGTGGTACGCCCAGGCGAGGAAGGCACCGGGGCGCGGGGGCACGCGGCCGAGGGCGGCGCCGGCAAGGGCGGTGAGTCCGCCGACCAGCCCGCTGGTGAGTTCGGTGGCGACGAAAACGACAGCGACGAAGACGATCGCAGCGAATCCCAGCCAGACCTCGCCTGCCATGCCCAGGAGGAACGTGAGGCCGAACCCGACCGGCTGCAACAGCCACGCGGTCCGTCGGCGCAGGCGGTCACGGGCGTCCAGAACGCGTGGCCCGGAGCCCGGGCCGAGAAAGACACACGCGAGGACGTAGAACGCGACGAGCCCCACCGCCGCGCCGTACTCGAAACCGCCGCTCGGCGCCAAGCTCATGCGCGACCAGCCGAGGGCGAAAGCACCGGCCCCGCCCACCAAGGCGAATCCCGTCATGATGCCGCCACGTCTCAGCAGGAGGGCGACGGCCCCGAAGGGGCCCAAAAAGACCACCTGCAGCACGGGGTGGAAGTCCGCGACGGCCCACGCCATGGGCCAGATGAACAGCGGTACCACCACGCTGACGACCAGGCCGAGCCGTTCGGCGTACGCGACGAAGGACTGTTCCGCCGCGACGTACACGCACCCGCACAACACGAGCACGGCCCCCAGCACGTACCAGCACCACTGGGGCACGGCAGCGTACTCGTCCGTGAACCGGGTCGCCGCGCCCAGCACGAAGACGCCTATGACCGCTACCAGCACGGTCCCCTTCGACAAGGCGCGCCACAGAGTCTTGCGCAGCCGTTCCGGCCACCGGGAGTACCGCTGCCGCACGCGCTCCGACGACCCCACCGGGGTCTGCTCGTACAGCGTGGTCATCTGAACATTGCCCGCGGCCCACGCCGCAAGGCCCGCCATTGCAAGGCTCCCCGCCAGACCTTCCCGGTGCACCCACCAGTCCTCGGGCACCAGTCCTCTGACGGCCTCCGGCACCACGCACAGCGCGCACACGGCAGCCGACAGGGCCACGATCACCGACGCGGCAGCGGTCACGGTCTTCCCGACCAGCCGGCCGAGCGTCACACCGTCGGACTCCGCCGACACCCGCGCCATCCGCTCCAGCCATCGGTGCACCCGCCCCGCCTCGTACTCCCGCAGGCGCCCCCACACCGTCCGGTCCCCGTTCAAGCTCGCCCTCGCCCGCCGCACCGCCGCGTTGGCGGCCCGCGTCGCCGCCGGGACGTAACCCGCGAGCAACCCCTCCCGAATCTCGGCAGCCGTCGCACCACCCGCAGGAGGCACCGCCCCCGCAGACTCCCCGTACACGGCGAACGCAAGCCCCAGGTAGAACGGTGAACTCAACGCCTCGGCCATGGCCCCGTCAGCCGCCTCGTCCCGCATGGCGTCGACCACGACATCCATCGGAGAAGTCCGCCCGTCGGACCGGAGGTTGACGTACCGGCGGGCCTGCTCGGCATCGACGCCGCCGACGCACAGCAGCGTCGCCTCCCGCAACCACGCGTGGAACGCGGACAGTTCCTCGTACCGGCTCCCCCGACAGGTAAGTACGAGGGGCGCGCTACCACCCACGGACTGGTAGGCGTTGAGTTCGGCGAGGGCCCGGCTCGCGCGGTCGGGCCGCTCCGCGTCCTCGGGGTCCATCTCGTCGAGGCCGTCGAGTACGGGCACGACAAGGCGCCGCGCCACAAGATCCGCCGCAGCCACCTCCGGCACCTCGTACGCCTTGACCAGGCTGTCCTTGAGCCAGTGCTCGAAGCCGCCGACGGTCCGGCGGCCGCCCCACCAGCGGCGGCGGGTGCGCGCCGGAGGCAGGTCGCGGATGGCGAGCCGGACCGGCACCGGGTCCGTGGCCGCGCGGGCGTCGAGCAGCCGCACGACGAGGTGCACCGCGAAGACCGTCTTCCCGGCGCCGGGCGCACCGGTCACGACGAGTCGGCCGGGCGCGGCGGAGTACCAGTCGGCCACGTCGGAGAGCCGCTGTCGTCCGGGCGGCTCGGCTCCGCCCGGACGTGGGGTCACGTCCACCGGAAGGTCGATGAGGTGGGCGCCGGTGCCCAGCATGTGGGTGCGCTCGGCGACCTCCACGTCCTGGACGGCGCGGGCGAGTTGGTCGAGCGCGGCGGCGCGGGCATCGGTGGCCTGCTGGAGCCGGAGCGCGCGGAGGCTGATTGCGGCGCCGACGAGAATGCCGAGGACACCGAGCGGCAGCCCGAGCACCCCGGCCAGGTCCTGCGGTTCGAGCCCGTCCCGCCGTACGGTCACGGCGGCCCAGCCACACCCCGCCAGCAGGACCGCCACCCCGCCCCCGAACAGCCACCGGAAACCACCGGCGGCGCCCTGCCTCCCCACGTCCATGGCTCACAGCATGCCGAGCGGCGGCAGTGGTCGGGCGTGTTCCGCCCGGAAGGATGACGGAGCAGAACCCGCACCAGGGCTCGGGATTGCCACCGCTACCAGCTACCAGCTACCAGCTACCAGCTCTACCAGCTACCAGCTACCAGCTACCAGCTACCAGTACGGATTTCCGACGTGGGCCCCGCCTAAGCCAGTTGAGGGCTACTCAGGAGGATCTAGGTACGCGTGCCCAGGCGGTGCGCGGGACGGCTGCCTAGCCTGCGAGCATGGCTGTTGAGCAGGCACGGGTGGCGGCGCGGCCGCAGGTGCGGGGTACGGCGTCGCTGGTGCTGGGTGTAGCCGCGCTCGCGATGGTCGTGTTCCCGCTGCTGGTGCAGGTGCCGGGGCCGTTGTGGGTCCGCTTCTTTCCGTGGATCTGCCTCGCGCCCGCGGGGGTCGGTGCGGTCGTCTCCGGCCTGGTTGTGCTGCACCGGGTGCAGGGCCGCAGGGACGTCGATGCTTTCCGGGCGCGGATGGGCATCACGCTCGGCACGGTGGCCGTGGTGCTGCCGGCGGCCGTGCTCCTGTGGCTGATCTGGGCGCTGAACCAGGCCGTCAACTAGACGGCCGGGCGGACGACGCCCATCGCACGCACCGACACCGCACCAAGCCGGTCCGCAAGCCCGAGGCCCTGCCGTCAGCGGACGGCAGGGCCAGCACAGGCACTCATCGACGGACGGCACCTACCTACACCTTCGCCCCCGCCTTCTCCACCGACACACCCTCCTGCTCCGGCACAGGCTTCTTCTCCAGGGAAGGCCCCACGCCGTCGTGGTCATCGTCCAGCAGCGTCCGCTCGTCGAACGGCAGCTTCCCGTCCAGGACGAGAGCGACCCGCTCCCGGTCGACCTCCTTCGTCCAGGTGCCGATCAGGAGCGTGGCGACCGCGTTGCCCGCGAAGTTGGTGAGGGCGCGCGCCTCGCTCATGAAGCGGTCGACGCCGATGATCAGGCCGACGCCGTCGACGAGGGCGGGCTTGTGGGACTGGAGGCCGCTCGCGAGGACCGCGATGCCCGAACCGGACACGCCCGCCGCGCCCTTGGACGCGATCATCATGAACAACAGCAGTGAGATCTGCTCGCCGATGCCCAGCGGCTGGTCCATCGCGTCGGCGATGAAGAGCGACGCCATGGTCAGGTAGATCATCGTGCCGTCGAGGTTGAAGGAGTAGCCGGTCGGCACGGTGATGCCGACGACGGGGCGGCTCACGCCCAGGTGCTCCATCTTCGCGATGAGGCGCGGCAGCGCCGACTCCGAGGAGGAGGTCGAGAGGATCAGGAGGAACTCGCGGCCCAGGTACCTGAGCAGTTTGAAGAGGTTCACGCCGGTCGCCAGGCGCAGCAGCGTGCCGAGCACCACCAGGATGAACAGGGCGCAGGTGACGTAGAAGCCGATCATGATGGTGGCGAGCGCCTTCAGGGCGTCCGTGCCGGTCTCGCCGATCACGGCGGCCATCGCGCCGAACGCGCCGAGCGGCGCCGCCCACATGATCATGCCGAGCACGCGGAAGACCAGCTTCTGGATGTGCTGTACGCCGCGCAGGACCGGCTCGCCCGTCCGGCCCATGGCCTGGAGGGCGAAGCCGACGAGGAGGGCCACGAGGAGGGTCTGGAGCACCTCGCCCTCGGTGAAGGCGGAGACCATCGTCTTGGGGATGATGCCGAGCGCGAAGTCGACCAGGCCCTTGTCCGCCTCGTCGGCGGCGGTGTGGCCCGCCTTCTTGTCCGACGGGGTCAGGTCCATGCCGTCGCCGGGGTGCAGGATGTTGCCGACGATCAGGCCGATGGCGAGGGCCACCACCGACATCGCCATGAAGTAGCCGAGCGCGAGCCCGCCGACCTTGCCGACCTTCGCCGCCTGGCGGACCGAGCCCACACCGAGCACGATCGTGCAGAAGATGATCGGCGAGATCATCATCTTGATCAGGTTCACGAAGCCGGTGCCGATCGGCTTGAGCTCCTTGGCGAAGTCCGGCGCGATGAAGCCGACGGCGATGCCGATCAGTACGGCGACGATGACGGCGATGTAGAGGTAGTGGGTCCGGTCCCGCTTCGCGGGCGGTCCGCCCGTACCGGCGGCGTCGACCGCCGTCTGTCCCTGTGCCACGGGTGCCTCCTTGGGCTACGTACGCTGCGTACGACTGGCGTCTGTCTCCCCGCTAGTCGTCGTCGCTGGTCGTGCGGCTCACGTCCTGGCGATTCCGGGTGACTATCTCCTGGCCTGTGACGGCGGTCACGGTTACGTTCATTTAGTTCGTGCACAACCGCCACGGCAGACTGGCACCATGCCCCAGGCCCCCCGTCCGCCCCGCCGACCCCGCGGCCCCCGCAGCCTCGCCGGTCAGCTCTTCGCGATGCAGGTGGTCCTGGTGGCGGTCGTGGTCGCGGGCTGCGCCCTGTTCACGTACCTGAGCGACCGGCACCAGGCGGAGGAGGCCGCGCGCCGCCAGGCCACCGCGGCGGCCCGCGCGGTGGCGGACGCGCCCTCGGTGCGCGAGGCGATCCGCGGCGAGGACCCGTCCCGCACCCTCCAGCCGTACGCCTCCGACGTGCAGCGGCACACCGGCGTCGCGTTCGTGACGATCATGGATCCGCGCGGCATCCGCTGGACCCACCCCGACCCGGACCGCATCGGCGAGCGTTTCCTCGGCCACACCGCGGAGGCCCTGCGGGGCCAGACCTTCACCGAGATCTACACCGGCACCCTCGGCCCGTCCGTGCGCGTGGTCACGCCCGTACTCGACGGCGGGGACGACCGGCGCGGCGAGAACGGCCGCATCGTCGGCCTGGTCAGCGCGGGCATCACCATCGACGAGATCAGCGAGAAGGCGCGCGGCCAGCTCGTGGCGCTGCTCGGCGTCGCGGCGGGCGCCCTGGTGCTCGGCGCCGTGGGTACGTACGTGATCAACGCCCGGCTCCGCCGCAGCACCCACGGCATGAACGCCGCCGAGCTGAGCCGCATGCACGACTACCACGAGGCCACGCTGCACGCGGTGCGCGAGGGGCTGCTGATGCTGGACGGGCGGCGGCGCGTCGCGCTCATCAACGACGGCGCGCGCGAGCTGCTCGGCGCGGGCGAGGGCGTCGTCGGCCGGTACGTCACCGACCTCGGGCTTCCCGCGCCGCTCACCGCCGCGCTGCTCGACGCCGAGCCGCGGGTGGACGAGGTGCATCTGACCGCCGACCGGGTGCTCGTCGTGAACACCTCGCCGGTGTCCGGCGGCGACCGCGAGGGCACCGTGGTGAGCTTGCGCGACCACACCGAACTCCAGGCCCTGGCAGGCGAGTTGAACTCCGAGCGCGGCTTCACCCGGGCGCTGCGCTCGCAGGCCCACGAGGCCGCGAACCGGCTGCACACCGTCGTCTCCCTGATCGAGCTGGGCCGCGCGGACGAGGCGGTGGAGTTCGCCACCGCCGAGCTGGAGCTGGCGCAGGCCCTCACCGACCAGGTCGTCGCCGCCGTCAACGAACCCGTCCTCGCCGCGCTCCTGCTCGGCAAGGCCGCCCAGGCCAACGAGCACGGCGTGGAGCTCGTCGTCTCCGCCGACACCAGCATCGACGACGGCATGCTCCCCGCAGGACTGCCGCCCCGCGACCTGGTCACCATCCTCGGCAACCTCATCGACAACGCGGTGGACGCGGCCCAGGGCTCCCCGGCGGCCCGGGTCACGGTGACGGCGCGCACGGCCGGTGGAGCGTCCGGCGGCCTGCTCCTCCGCGTCACCGACACCGGCCCGGGCGTGGACCCGTCCCAACGGGAGTCGGTCTTCCAGCACGGCTGGAGCACGAAGGCTCCGTCGGGTCGCGGCCTGGGCCTGTCGTTGGTCCACCAGACGGTGACACGGCACGGCGGGACACTGACCTTGACGGAACCGGCAGTTGGAGGAGCGACGTTCACAGCAACACTTCCGCTCGCGGCTGTGGGCAATCGTCCCGCAGGGCGGGACGGGTGGGCACAGCCCCAGGCCGACGGCACCGTTACTTCGGGCCTGCACCCCGGCGCACGTACAGACGGAAAGGCCGACAGATGACCGACCCCACCCCGATCCGGGTCCTAGTCGTCGAAGACGACCCCGTCGCGGCCGACGCCCACGTCCTCTACGTAAACCGAGTGGAGGGCTTCGAGGCCACCGCCACCGCCCACACCGCCGCGGAGGCCCGCCGCGCCCTGGACAGAACGCCCGTCGACCTGATCCTCCTGGACCTGAACCTCCCCGACGGCCACGGCCTGGCCCTCGCCCGCTCCCTGCGCGCCGCGGGCCACCGCGCGGACGTCATCGCGGTGACGTCGGCCCGTGACCTGGCGGTGGTCCGCGAGGGCGTCTCCCTCGGCGTGGTCCAGTACGTACTGAAGCCCTTCACCTTCGCGACCCTGCGCGACCGCCTCACCCGCTACGCGGAGTTCCGCACCGCCGCGGGCGAGGCGACGGGCCAGGACGAGGTCGACCGCGCCCTGGCCACCCTCCGCTCCCCCGCCCCCGCCGCCCTGCCCAAAGGGCTCAGCGGCCCCACCCTGGAGAAGGTGACCCGCACGCTCCAGGACGCCGCCCCCGACGGCCGTACCGCCGCGGCGACGGCGGACATCACGGGCCTGTCCCGCATCACGGCCCGCCGCTACCTGGAGCACCTGGTGACCACGGGCCGCGCCGCCCGCAGCCCGCAGTACGGCCACGTGGGCCGCCCGGAACTGATCTACCGCTGGCTGCCGCCGGCCTGATCCACGGGACGGGCCCCGGGCAACGCAAGCCCGTTGCAAGGGCATTGACCTTGGTCCGAGCCCGAGCTTACGTTCACCGCACCGGCAGCCGCCGCGTGCGGCGGCGCAGCCGCGTCGGACCGTAGGAGGTCGTGCCCGTGCGCCCCACCGCTCCCGCCCCACTGCTCCTGGCAGCCGTGCTCGCCGCCTCCACCCTCACCGCGTGCGGCGGCGGCTCCGGCGACGACCCGGACACCGTGAAGGTGTCGTACAAGCAGTCCATGGACAACCAGATCCGGGTGATGGACACCTATCTGGAGTCGATGAAGAAGCAGTTCGAGAAGGCGAACCCCGGCAAGAAGGTCAAGCTGGTGCCGATCAAGGCACCGGACGCGGAGTACTACACGAAGGTGCAGCAGATGCTGCGCTCCCCCAAGACCGCGCCGGACCTGGTCTACGAGGACACCTTCCTCATCAACTCCGACATCACCAGCGGGTACTTGAAGCCGCTCGACCCCTATCTGAACAAGTGGAAGGAGTGGCCGAAGTTCATCGATACGGCCAAGGCGGCGGCGAAGGCCGAGGACGGCAAGACGTACGGCGTGCCGGACGGACGGCGTGCCGGACGGCACGGACACGCGCGGGCTCTGGTTCGACCGGGACATCTTCAAGAAGGCGGGCCTGCCGCAGGACTGGCAGCCGAAGAACTGGGACGAGCTGCTCGACGCGGCCCGCACCATCAAGAAGAAGGTGCCGGACGTCGTCCCGCTGAACGTCTACACGGGCAAGCCCGGCGGTGAGACCTCGGCCATGCAGGGCCTGGAGATGCTGCTGTACGGCACGGGCGAGAACCCGCTGTACGACCCGAAGGCGAAGAAGTGGGTGGTGGGCAGCCAGGGCTTCAAGGACTCCCTGAAGTTCGTGGAGACCGTCTACAAGGAGAAGCTCGGCCCGGACGTCGAGGACGCCCTCGACCCGAACATGGCCACGCGGGTGCGCGGCGACTTCCTGCCCAAGGGCAAGCTCGGCATCAACCTCGACGGCTCCTGGCTGCCGCAGGACTGGCTGCCGGGCTCCGGACACGAATGGCCGGAGTGGTCCAAGGAGTTGGGGCTCGCGGCGATGCCCACGCAGCACGGCCAGGCGCCCGGCAAGGTGAGCATGTCGGGCGGCTGGACCTGGGCCATCCCGTCGAAGGCGGGCAACCCCGACCTGGCGTTCAAGTTCATCGAGACGATGCAGACGAAGGAGAACGCGAAGAAGTGGTACGTCGCCAACTCCGGCATCTCGGTGCGCGCGGACGTCGCCAAGGACCCCGAGTACGTGAAGGCGCAGCCCGGTATCAAGTTCTTCACCGACCTGGTCGCCTCGACGCACTACCGGCCCGCGTTCCCCGCGTATCCGAAGGTCTCGACGGCGATGCAGGAGTCGATGGAGCTGGTCACGACCGGGGACGGCTCGGTGGACAAGGCGGCGAGCGGCTATGACGACGAGGTCAAATCGGCCACCGACGGCAAGGTGATCGAGAAGTGAAGGCTCCGTCGGCTCGTTCAGCGGGCCGGACGGAGCCAGGCCCACGACGGCTCCCGGGCCACCGGCGGCTCGCCCGCTCGCTGGCCCGGGCCCTGCCGGTGTCGCCCGCGGTCGTCCTGATGCTCCTGTTCCTCGCGGGGCCCATCGGCTACTGCGCGTACATCGCCTTCACCGACCTCCAGCTCACCGGCCAGGCGCACGAGTCCTTCGTCGGCTTCGAGAACTTCCGCACGGCCTTCGACGACGAGGACTTCATCAACGCGGTCTGGCTGACGCTGGTCTTCACGTTCCTGTCGTCGATCGTCGGGCAGAACACGCTGGGCCTGGCCCTGGCGAGCCTGATGCAGCGCGCGTCGAAACCGGTCCGCACGATCACGGGTGCCGTCGTGATCACGGCGTGGGTGCTCCCGGAGGTGGTGGCGGGCTTCCTCCTCTACGCCTTCTTCCGGCGGGACGGCACCCTCAACGAGGTCCTGGACCTCCTCCACCTCCCGTCCCAGAACTGGCTGTACACGCTGCCGATCCTCGCGGTGTCCTTCGCGAACGTCTGGCGCGGCACGGCGTTCTCGATGCTGGTGTACTCCGCCGCCCTGAACGAGATCCCCAAGGAGATCACCGAGGCCGCCGAGGTGGACGGCGCGAGCGGCTGGCGCCGCATGTGGCACATCACGCTGCCGATGATCCGCCGCTCCATCGGCACCAACCTGATGCTCAACACCCTCCAGACGCTTTCGGTCTTCGGCCTGATCTGGGTGATGACGCGCGGCGGTCCCGGAAACCGCAGCCAGACCCTCCCCCTGTTCATGTACGAGCAGGCGTTCCAGAAGAGCATGATCGGCTACGGCACGGCGGTGGCCCTGCTCCTGCTCCTCGTCGGATCCCTGTTCTCGCTCGTCTACATGCGCCTGCTGCGCACGGAGGTCTGAGTGTCGTCACCCGCTCGCCGTACGAGGAGTCGCAAACTGGCCGCGGACATCGGCCTGTTGGCGGTCGCAGCGGCCTTCGCGGTGCCGCTCGCCTGGGTGCTGCTCTCCGCACTCGACCCCAAGGCCGATGTGGGCGTGAAGGCCCCGGACGGCATCACGCTCGACAACTTCGACGCGGTCCTCACCGACGAGATCACCTTCACGCCGATGCTCAACAGCCTGCTGCTGTGCGGCGGCGGCACCCTGCTGACGGTCGTGAGCGCGGCCCTGGCCGCCTACCCGCTCTCCCGCTACAAGTCCCGCCTGAACCGCCCCTTCATGCTGACCATCCTGTTCGCGACCAGCCTGCCCATCACCGCGATCATGGTCCCGGTGTACGCGCTGTTCGTCCGCGTCGACCTCATCGACACCATGCAGGGCACGATCTTCTTCTTCGCCGCCTCCCAACTCCCGTTCGCCATCTGGCTGATGAAGAACTTCATGGACGGCGTCCCCAAGGAACTGGAGGAGGCCGCCTGGACGGACGGCGCCTCGCCCTTCCAGTCCCTGATCCGCATCGTCCTGCCCCTGATGGGCCCGGGCGTGGCCGTCGTGACGGTCTTCTCCTTCGTCATGATGTGGGGCAACTTCTTCGTCCCCTTCATGCTGCTGCTCTCCCCCGACCAGATGCCGGCGGCGGTGAGCATCAACGACTTCTTCGGCAGCAAGGGCGCGATCGTCTACGGTCAGCTCGCGGCGTTCTCGCTGATCTACTCGACGCCGGTGATCCTGCTGTACGTCCTGATCGCGCGGCGGTTGGGCGGCGGGTTCGCGCTGGGAGGTGCCGTCAAGGGCTGATTTCCCCGCAATTCCCCCACAAAGGGGGGCGCGAAGAGTGCGCGGAGGGCGCCCGTCAGCCGTACTTTCGTACGAGCCGCAACCCTGTGTGAACAGACCGTAGTCGCCGACCCCGCGCACCCATAGCGTGTGCCCGTGCAACCGAGCCAGCCCACGCCTCCGTTCAACTTCCCCGCAGCGCGCCGCCTCCGTGAAGCACTGGGGATGGCGCCGGGCCACGTCGCGTACGGCATGCGGGCAAGCTACGGTCTCGCCCACATCACTCCGGACCACATCATGGCGTGGGAGCGCGGCCTCGCCTCGCCGACGTCCGCCGAACTGGCCGCGCTCGCCGCGACGTTGTGGTGCTCGCCGGGCGAGCTCATGGGCGCCGCGACGACACTGCGCGAGCACCGCCTGGCCCGCGGCCTCGCCCCGGAGGACGTGGCGCGCGGCGCGGGCGTCGAGATCCAGGCGTATCTGCGCATGGAGGAGACCAACGAGTGGCGCGGCAGCGACCGCCAGTCCGCGGCCCTGGCACGCACGCTCCGCCTGCCCCTGCCCGACTTCGTCACGGTGACGGGCCGCGCGGACGCCCTCGCCGAACTCCTTCGCAGCGCGGTGACGACCCGCTGGCAGGGCTACGTACGCCCGGTCAGCAAGCTGCTCGCCGTGGAGAAGCGGGACATCGAGGGCCCGCTGCGCAAGCTGCACGACGAATACCAGGCACGCGTGGTGCGCACCCTGAGCTGGGGCGGCGGGGCGGGCGCGGACGCGTCGGGGCACGCGGGCCGCGACTTCCTGGACCGGATCCTGGACCACTTCTGGCCCACGGTGCCAAATATCAGCCCGTCCGGCGTTTGAGGACGAGCCCGAAGGGCGACAACCACCCACCGACCGGCACGGTCGAACGCACAGTCGCCTTAGAAGACGGACTCCGCCTCGTCCATCCGGTCCTTCGGGACCGTCTTGAGCTCGGTGACCGCCTCCGCCAGCGGCACCATCACGACGTCCGTCCCGCGCAGCGCCGTCATGTTCCCGAAGTCCCCGCGGTGCACCGCCTCGACGGCGTGCCAGCCGAACCGGGTCGCGAGCACGCGGTCGTACGCGGTCGGCGTGCCGCCACGCTGGACGTGGCCGAGGATGACCGGCTTGGCCTCCTTGCCGAGGCGGCTCTCCAGCTCGAAGGCGAGGGCCGTGCCGATGCCCTGGAAGCGCTCGTGGCCGAACTGGTCGATGGCGCCCTTGCCGTAGTTCATGGTGCCGTCGGCGGGGTGCGCGCCCTCGGCGACACAGATGACGGCGAACTTCTTGCCGCGCGCGAACCGCTCCTCGACCAGCTTGACCAGGTCGGCCGGGTCGAAGGGCCGCTCGGGCAGGCAGATGCCGTGGGCGCCGCCGGCCATGCCGGACTCCAGGGCGATCCAGCCGGCGTGCCGGCCCATGACCTCGACGACCATGACGCGCTGGTGCGACTCGGCGGTGGTCTTCAGGCGGTCCATCGCCTCGGTGGCGACGCCGACGGCGGTGTCGAAGCCGAAGGTGCGGTCCGTGGACGAGATGTCGTTGTCGATGGTCTTCGGGACGCCGACGACCGGGACGCCCGCGTCCGACAGCATCTTCGCCGCCGTCAGGGTGCCCTCGCCGCCGATCGGGATGAGCGCGTCGAAGCCGCTCTTCTCGATCAGTTCCTTGGCGTTGTCGCAGGCCGCGCGGAAGCGGGCGCGCTCCAGGCGGGAGGAGCCGAGGATCGTTCCGCCGCGGGCCAGGATGCCGCTGACCGCGTTCAGGTCCAGGGTGCGGTAGCGGCCGTCCAGCAGGCCCGCGTACCCGTCCTCGAAGCCGATGACCTCGTCGCCGTAGTTCGTGACCGCTCGGTGCACGACCGACCGGATCACTGCGTTGAGGCCCGGGCAGTCGCCGCCCGCGGTGAGAATTCCGATACGCATCGCGCTGAGTCTCCTGCTCGCTGCTGTTCCTTGTGAGCCGATCCGATTGTTCCACGGCCCCGGAGGGGCCGCCGTCTTTCGTCCGGCCTGCGGCTTAGCCAGCCGCAGAGGTATTGTCAAGAGGGCACGGCCAACAATATCGGGTGTATTTCCGGCGCTGCCGGAGTGCCCTCCCCCGCCTCACCAGCGAAGACGTGAGACTGAGAAGAAACGGAGAGCACGCGTGACGCGCAGCGTGTACGTGACCGGGATCGACCGGGGCGACGGCCGGCAGGTCGTCGAGCTGGGAGTCATGGAGCTCCTGACCCGTCAGGTCGACCGCGTGGGCGTCTTCCGCCCGCTCGTCCACGACGGACCCGACCGCCTCTTCGACCTCCTTCGCGCCCGCTACCGGCTGGCGCAGGACCCCGCGTCCGTGTACGGCATGGACTACCACGAGGCGTCCGCGCTGCAGGCCGAGAAGGGCACCGACGAGCTGGTCTCCCAGCTCGTCGACCGTTTTCACGCCGTCGCGCGCGCGTACGACGTGGTCCTTGTCCTCGGCACCGACTTCGCCGCCACCCAGCTCCCGGACGAGCTGTCGCTGAACGCCCGCCTGGCGAACGAGTTCGGCGCCTCGGTCCTTCCCGTGGTCGGCGGCAAGAACCAGACCGCCGAGTCGGTGCGCGCCGAGACCCGCAACGCCTACCGCGCGTACGAGTCGCTCGGCTGCGACGTCCTCGCGATGGTCGCCAACCGCGTGGCCCCGGCCGACCGCGACGAGATCCACGAGCGCCTTCAGGCCCGCCTCCCTGTGCCCTGCTACGTCCTCCCGGACGAGGCCGCCCTGTCGGCGCCGACCGTCGCGCAGATCACCCACGCCCTCGGCGGCCGGGTGCTGCTCGGCGACGACTCGGGCCTGGCCCGCGACGCCCTCGACTTCGTCTTCGGCGGCGCCATGCTGCCGAACTTCCTGAACGCCCTGACCCCGGGCTGCATGGTCGTGACCCCCGGCGACCGCGCCGACCTGGTCGTGGGCGCCCTTGCCGCGCACAGCGCCGGCACGCCTCCCATCGCGGGCGTCCTGCTGACCCTGAACGAGCAGCCGGGCCCGGAGATCCTGCGCCTGGCCGACCGCCTCGCGCCCGGCACTCCCGTGGTCGCCGTGGCCGGGGGCTCCTTCCCGACGGCCCAGGAGCTCTTCGCCCTGGAGGGCAAGCTGAACGCGGCGACGCCCCGCAAGGCGGAGACCGCGCTCGGCCTCTTCGAGCGGTACACGGACACCGCCGACCTCCTCAAGCGCCTCTCGGTCTCCGGCAGCGACCGGCTCACGCCGATGATGTTCGAGCACAAGCTCCTGGAGCGGGCCCGCGCCGACCGCCGCCGCGTCGTGCTGCCCGAGGGCACCGAGGAGCGCGTGCTGCGCGCCGCCGAAGTGCTGCTGCGCCGCGGCGTGTGCGACCTGACGCTGCTCGGCCCGGTGGAGACCATCCGCAAGAAGGCCGCGGACCTCGGCATCGACCTCGCGGACGCCCAGCTCACCGACCCGGCGACGTCCGAGCTGCGCCAGGGCTTCGCCGAGGAGTACGCCCGCCTGCGCGCCCACAAGGGCGTGACGGTGGAGCTGGCGTACGACGTGGTGGCGGACGTGAACTACTTCGGCACGCTGATGGTGCAGGGCGGCCTGGCCGACGGCATGGTGTCGGGCTCGGTGCACTCCACGGCGGCGACGATCCGCCCGGCCTTCGAGATCATCAAGACCAAGCCGGACGCGTCGATCGTCTCCTCCGTCTTCTTCATGTGCCTGGCCGACAAGGTCCTCGTGTACGGCGACTGCGCGGTCAACCCGGACCCGAACGCCGAGCAGCTCGCGGACATCGCCGTCCAGTCGGCCGCCACGGCCGCGCAGTTCGGCGTCGAGCCGCGCATCGCGATGCTGTCGTACTCCACCGGTACGTCCGGCTCGGGCGCCGACGTCGACAAGGTCCGCGAGGCCACCGAGCTGGTGCGCGGCCAGCGCCCGGACCTGAAGATCGAGGGCCCGATCCAGTACGACGCCGCCGTCGAGCCGTCCGTCGCGGCCACCAAGCTGCCGGGCTCCGACGTCGCGGGCCAGGCCAGCGTGCTGATCTTCCCCGACCTGAACACCGGCAACAACACCTACAAGGCCGTGCAGCGCTCGGCCGGCGCGATCGCCGTCGGCCCGGTCCTGCAGGGCCTGCGCAAGCCCGTGAACGACCTGTCCCGCGGCGCGCTCGTCCAGGACATCGTGAACACCGTCGCCATCACGGCGATCCAGTCCCAGGCCCCGCACCAGAAGGCAACGTCCCAGTGAGCTCCTCCCGAATCCTCGTCCTCAACTCCGGCTCCTCGTCGGTGAAGTACCAGCTGCTCGACATGGCGGACAGCAGCCGCCTCGCGATGGGCCTCGTCGAGCGAATCGGCGAGGAGACCTCGCGGCTCAAGCACACCCCGCTGACGGGCGACGGCGCCGAGCGCGAGCGCACCGGCCCGATCGCCGACCACGAGGCCGCGCTGAAGGCCGTCGCCGAGGAGCTGGCCGCCGACGGGCTCGGCCTGGACTCCCCCGAGCTGGCCGCGATCGGCCACCGGGTCGTGCACGGCGGCCTGAAGTTCACCGAGCCCACGGTCATCGACGACGCGGTGCTCGCCGAGATCGAGCGCCTGGTGCCGGTGGCCCCGCTGCACAACCCCGCCAACATCACCGGCATCCGCACGGCCCGGGCGCTGCGCCCCGACCTGCCCCAGGTCGCCGTCTTCGACACCGCCTTCCACACCACGATGCCGGAGTCGGCCGCCCGCTACGCGATCGACGTGGCCACCGCCGACGAGCACCGCGTGCGCCGGTACGGCTTCCACGGCACCTCGCACGCGTACGTGTCGCGGGCGACCGCGAAGCTGCTCGGCAAGGCTCCCGAGGACGTGAACGTGATCGTCCTCCACCTCGGCAACGGGGCGTCCGCCTCCGCCGTGCGGGGCGGGAAGTGCGTGGACACTTCCATGGGTCTCACGCCTTTGGAGGGGCTCGTGATGGGTACGCGCTCAGGAGACCTGGACCCGGCCGTCATTTTCCATTTGGCACGCGTCGGCGGTCTGTCCATCGACGAGATCGACACTCTTCTCAACAAGAAGAGCGGTCTGATCGGTCTGTGCGGCGACAACGACATGCGGGAGATCCGGCGCCGGATCGACGAAGGCGACGAACAGGCACGACTGGCCTTCGACATCTATATCCACCGGCTGAAGAAGTACATCGGCGGTTACTACGCGGTACTCGGCCGGGTGGACGCCATCGCCTTCACGGCGGGCGTCGGCGAGAACGCGGCGCCGGTGCGGGAGGCCGCCGTCGCGGGCCTGGAGGAGCTGGGACTCGCGGTGGACGGGGACCTCAACGGCGTCCGCAGCGACGAGCCGCGGCTGATCTCGCCGGAGTACGCGCGGGTCAAGGTCGCCGTCGTGCCGACCGACGAAGAACTGGAAATCGCGACGCAGACTTATGCACTGGCAGCACTGGCCGGAAAGAACAGCTGAGCACCTGGTCGCCCATTTGTAGATTCCACCAGACGGAATATTCCGCAGCGAAACAAACCGATAGGATCGCCCCATGCGCCGTTCCAAAATCGTCTGCACACTGGGCCCCGCCGTCGACACCGAAGAGCAGCTCGTCTCGCTGATCGAGGCCGGCATGAACGTGGCCCGCTTCAACTTCAGCCACGGCACGCACGCCGAGCACCAGGGCCGGTACGACCGCGTCCGTGCCGCGGCCGAGCGGACGGGCCGCGCGATCGGTGTCCTCGCCGACCTGCAGGGCCCGAAGATCCGTCTGGAGACCTTCGCCGAGGGGCCCGTCGAGCTGGTGCGCGGTGACGAGTTCACCATCACCACCGAGGACGTGCCCGGCGACAAGTCGATCTGCGGCACCACCTACAAGGGCCTGCCCGGCGACGTGACCAAGGGCGACCCGGTCCTCATCAACGACGGCAACGTCGAGCTGAAGGTCACCGAGGTCGACGGTCCGCGCGTGAAGACGATCGTCATCGAGGGCGGCGTCATCTCGGACCACAAGGGCATCAACCTGCCCGGCGCGGCCGTGAACGTCCCCGCCCTGTCCGAGAAGGACATCGAGGACCTGCGCTTCGCCCTGAAGATGGGCTGCGACCTGGTGGCGCTGTCCTTCGTGCGGGACGCGGGCGACGTCAAGGACGTCCACAAGGTGATGGACGAGGAGGGCCGCCGGGTCCCCGTCATCGCCAAGGTGGAGAAGCCGCAGGCGGTGGCGAACATGGAGGCCGTCGTGGCGGCCTTCGACGGCGTGATGGTCGCCCGCGGCGACCTGGCCGTCGAGTATCCCCTCGAAAAGGTCCCGATGG
This sequence comes from Streptomyces aurantiacus JA 4570, assembly GCF_000414115.1. GTDB lineage: Bacteria > Actinomycetota > Actinomycetes > Streptomycetales > Streptomycetaceae > Streptomyces > Streptomyces aurantiacus_A. Next base: position 6,236 of record NZ_AOPZ01000142.1, on the reverse strand, counting down.
TGCAGAAGCGCCTCGTGGAGATGTGCCGCCGCAACGCCAAGCCGGTGATCGTCGCGACCCAGATGATGGAGTCGATGATCACCAACTCCCGCCCCACGCGCGCCGAGGCGTCCGACGTCGCCAACGCGATCCTGGACGGCGCGGACGCGGTGATGCTGTCGGCCGAGTCCAGCGTCGGCGCGTACCCGATCGAGACCGTCAAGACGATGTCGAAGATCGTCGCCGCCGCCGAGGGCGAGCTGCTCTCCAAGGGCCTGCAGCCGCTGGTGCCCGGCAAGAAGCCGCGCACGCAGGGCGGTTCGGTGGCCCGCGCGGCCTGCGAGATCGCCGACTTCCTCGACGGCAAGGCGCTTGTCGCCTTCACCAAGTCCGGCGACACGGCCCGCCGCCTGTCCCGCTACCGCGCGGCGCAGCCGATCCTGGCCTTCACCACGGACGCCAGCACCCGCAACCAGCTCGCCCTGAGCTGGGGCGTCGAGACCTACGTCGTGCCGCACGTGGACAACACCGACGCCATGGTCGAACTGGTCGACGCCGAGGTGCTCAAGCTCCAGCGCTACAACGACGGCGACACCATGGTCATCACGGCCGGCTCGCCCCCCGGCATCCCCGGCACCACCAACATGGTCCGGGTCCACCACCTGGGCGGCGGCGACCGGGACTGATTCGGTACGACCGTTCCGTACGACGCTGAGGGCGCCCCCTGCGAAAGGGGGCGCCCTCAGCGCTCTGCGGCTCCCGGAACGGGCTTCGGGACCCCGTGCCGACCGCTCAGTCGGTGATCGACTGGTGCAGGCCGGGGACGGTGAGTTCGCCGCCGAACTGGCCCGCCTGCTGGACCTTCACGTTCGTGAAGTAGATCAGCGGCAGGTTGAGCGGCGGCGGGTGCTCCGGGTCGAAGGTGATCGGGATCAGGCCGAAGAGGTTGCCGGAGATCCGCTCCGTGTACATCGTCGTGTCGCCGTTGCGGATCGTGGACGTGGAGCCCTTGGCGGCCTGGACGTGGTACTTCTTGCCGCCCGGCCCTTCGACGATCTGGTGCAGGTCGCCGATGTCCGTGCCGCCGCTGATGATGTACTTCAGCGCCTGCTTGGTCTGGCCGTTGGGCATCTTCAGGTTCACGACGCCCTTGTAGTCCGCGCCCTTGAGGAGCAGCGAGCTCGCCTCCAGGTGCCACGGCTGGTTCGGGATCGGCGCGGGCGACTGCTCGTCGTCGCCGTCGACCTTCTTCTCCACCACGCACGGGAACGGCTTCTTGCCGTTCTCGTCCGGCGCCATGGGGTCCTCGGAGGCTTCCGGGTCGGCCTTGTCCTTGGCCTTCTCCGCCGCCTTCTCGGCCTTCTCGGCGGCTTCCTCGGCCTTCTCGACGGTGTCCTTGACGCCGTCCTCGGCGTTGTCCGCGGTGTCCTTCAGGCCGTCCTTCGCCTTGTCGAGGACCTCGCCGACGGGCTTGGTGGCGTTGTCGGAGTCCTTGGATTCCGTCGCGTCCTTGTCGGCGGACTCGGACGGCTTCGGGTCGGGCGACTCCTTCTCGGCCGCCTCCCGCTCCTCCTGCTCCTTGGGCGTGAGGAGGTCCTTCAGCGCGTCGCCGACACCCAGCGGGTCCAACGGGTTCTTGGTCTCGGAGGGGGCGGGGTCCGGCTCCGGGGCCTTCGCCTCGCCGCCGCCGTCGCCGTCCGCGTCGGCCTTGTCGCCGTCGTCGTCACCGGCGCGCGACGAGGTCGACCCGGACCTGTCGCCGTCGTCATCCTTGCCGGCCTTGCCGGCCTCGCCGTCCTTGCCGCCCTTGTCTTCGGCGCCCTCGGCCTTCTCCTTGACCTCGTCGGCCTTCTTGCGCGCGGCCTCGGCCTTCTCCTCGGCCTCCTTCGCGGCCTTGTCCTTGGCCTTCTGCTCCGCCTCCGCGGACTGCTCGTCCGGCGCCGTGACGCAAGGGCCGTCCCGGAAGGGGTTCTTGGGGACGCCCGGCTTCGCCTGCGCGAGCTGGGGGGTGAGGCCCATGCCCATGAGCACGGCGGTGGGCATGGCCGCGATGGCTATCGCCTTGCCCGCGGGCATCTGCAGCCGGGTCAGCAGCGGCTTCTTCGGGGCCGCGTGCCGCGGCCCCGTTCTCGCGCGGGACGTGGCCGCATCAGTTCCGCGGCGCGCCTCGTCAGCCGGCACGGTGCCTCCCGTTCGTCCCGTTCGTCGGGCTCGATCCTGACAAGTCATCGGTCGCACCGCCCGCCACCGGCGTGACCCCGTTCGCGGCCCCCGTGGCCGCGGGCTCCGGGGCCCCGTCGTCGAGGTCTCCGGCGTCCGGCGCCTTCTCGCGCCGCTTCGACCGCTTCTCGAGCCGCGTCGGCATCCAGGAGACACCGAGCGCACCGCCGACGAGGGCGAGCAGGAAGCCCATGACGAAGCCGCCGAAGTTGGACACCACCAGGGAGACCAGGGCGAGCAGAATCGCAGCCACGCCCGCGAACACGCGGGACATCGGCTGGAACCACATGGTCAGGCCGAGCACGACAAGCAGCACGCCGATGATCAGCGATCCGGCGCCGGCGGTGGTCGCCATCCGGATGGTCATCGTGCCGAGCGTGAGGTTCGCGTACGGGAAGTACATGATCGGGATGCCGCCGAGCAGAGTCAGCAGGCCACCCCAGAACGGGCGCTGACCGCGCCACCCCCGGAAACGAAGGCGCACCCGACCCAGCTTGTGACCAAGGCCCACTTGCGCTTCGGCGCTCATGTCGTACAGCTCCTCGGGTATGGCGTTTGGTTCTGTGTGTGCGGATTCGGGCACGGGGACGGCTGGTTGAGAATGGGTGGCGCCCCCGCGCCCGGCCGTTCAGCGCAACAAGTGCGGCTTAGGACAGCAATGGCCTCAAGTGCGGCCTCAACGACGGCCTCGGTGAAGACGAAGCGGATGAGATTGAGGTGACCGAGGACGCAACTGCCTCAGTAGCACTCGTGCTTGCCCTTCTTGACCGACATACCGAGGCCAGAGAGCTTGAAGGTGCCGGCGGTGGTCGCCCACGCGCGCTGCTTGACGTCGGTGAAGCGGACCTTGTCGGCCTGCTGCGCGAACGAGTCCGGGACGTACTTGTCGCCCTTGGCCGGACCCGGGCCCTTCGTCGTGCGGTCGACCGAGACACCGATGTCGACGTTGGTGAACGTCGCGTTGGCGCGCAGGTCGTCCGCGTCGATGTAGAGCTTCTTCGCCTCGACTCTCGGGCTGCCCTTGCCACCGGCCTTGAGCACCATCGAAATGTCGCCGAAGACCGGGACCGGAACGACCACGGACTGACACAGGTTGGTGATCTTCGCCGAATCCATGCCGACCACGGCGACCGGGTGGTTACCCGACTTGCCGCTGTCCATAGCCCCGTACTGGACGAATCCCGTACCGTCGAGCTGCTTTGCGGTCACCTTGAACTGCTGACCCGACACACTGAACGATGCCGCGAGCGCACCCTGCGAGAGGGCCACGCCTATCGCGGCAGTCGCCGCGACGCTCGGCACCATGACCACGGCGAACCGCTTCCATCTGGTTCCGCCACGAGCCACGGACTCCATGACTTTCCTCCTTCTCGGACGTACATCTCCGGCCCTCGCTGGTCCCTCTCGGGCGGCTCAGCCGGGCGGGGATGGGAGAAGTGCTACGTCCTCGGTAAGGAGAGCGCCTGTGCCAACAGACGCGCTGTGCGCCTCGATCACCGGCGATCACCCCCGAGCGACAACCACTGGTCGCGCCTGACGCATCACGCACAACCTTGCTGGACAGGCCCTGCCGGGAGTGGCAGAGACCCCCCTGTCCCAGACCGGCGACGGCGCCGTCGGCCTGCCCGGTGGGGACCCAGAAATCCCGTCTCCCGAATGGCTGTCGGGCTGCGGGCAATGGACCGAGCGTGGCCGATCGTGGTGCATTCTCGGCGCCCGCACAAGGGGGTTCGTTACTCGCTGGTAACGGCCGGATAACCGACCCGGCACCGCCCGGCATCGACCAACGACGGACGGTGTTGTCAACAGATGGACAAGAACGGTTGATTGAGGAACAGAGTCGGACAGATCGACGCTCTGGGCTTACTCCAAGTAACAGTGGCCGTGTTTACCAAGATTTGGTAAAGCACGGCCACTGTGGCGCTGCCTCGACAGACTTTTCACTTGAGCCCCACGACTCCGGACGCTTAACGACTGGTCAGCGAACGGCGCGGGGCAAATCCGGCAGAACGCCGGGCCGGGGCGACGCGCCCCGACGGCACGTCAGAAGAGCACCCGCGCCAGCGCCGTGCGCGCCGAGGTCACCCGCGGGTCGTCACCGCCGACCACCTCGAAGAGTTCGAGAAGCCGCACGCGGGCGGCGTCCCGGTCGTCGCCCGCGGTGCGCTTGACCGTGTCGATGAGGCGGGCGAAGGCGTCCTCGACATGGCCGCCGACGAGGTCGAGATCGGCGGCGGCGATCTGCGCCCGGGCGTCGCCGGGCTTCTCGGCGGCGTCCTTGCGTACGGCGGCGGGGTCCAGGTTCTGCACCCGCTGGAGCAGTTCGGCCTGGGCGAGGCCGAGCTTGGCCTCGGTGTTGCCGGGGTCGTCGCTCAGCACGTTCTTGTACGCCTGGACGGCGCCGCCCAAGTCGCCCGCGTCCAGGGCCTGGACGGCCGCTTCGAGCAGGGCGTCGTACGGACCGGCCGGGACGGTGGGCTCGGCGGCCGGCGCGCCGGCCTCGGCGTCCGCGTCGACGGCCAGACCCGTGAGGCCGAAGCGCTCCTCGCCGACCTGGATGAGCTGGTCCAGGGTCTGGCGGATCTGGGCCTCGGGGGCCGCGCCCTGGAAGAGCGGCAGGGCCTGCCCGGCCACCACCGCGAAGACCGCCGGGATGCCCTGCACCCCGAACTGCTGCATCAGCATCTGGTTCGCGTCGACGTCGATCTTCGCGAGCACGAAGCGGCCGTTGTACTCGCGGGTCAGGCGCTCCAGGAGCGGGCTGAGCTGCTTGCACGGCTCGCACCACTCGGCCCAGAAGTCGATGACGACGGGCACTTCGGTGGAGCGCTGCAGGACATCACGCTCGAAGCCCGCCTCGTCGACGTCGATGACGAGACTCGCGGGAGAGACCGCGGCCCCGGGACCCCCGCCGCCCTGCCTGGCCGCTTCGGCGCGCGCCTGCTCCGCCTTCGCCTTGGCCTCCTGCGCCGCCTTCACCGCGGCAAGGTCGACGACTCCGCTCATGGACATGTTCCGTGGCTGCATGAGTACATCCTCCCCCAAGCCGCGCGGGAACCGTGCCCGCCTGCGGGCACCCGCCGGATCGCGGTGCCGCCGGACGAACCCGGCCCCCTCGTTCCTCCAGGTCCCGAGGAGGATCCTGCGTCGCACGGGGTCCCCACCCCGCGCCGTGGTTGCCGCCCCTGGGGCGGTGTCTGGCTCGTACGCTTGTACGCAGCTTTCGCTACGGCTCGTAGCGTAACTGGCGGACGCGGGGCGCGGCAGCGGGCGTCGCGTGATCTGCCTCACTCGCTGCTGGCCAGGGCGCCCATACTGGCCGGTATGGTCGCGGGATGCAGAGCCGCAACACACCGCCGACGCGCGCCGGAGGACGACCGCGCAGCGCAGAGGCGGACACCGCCATTCTCGAAGCGACCAGGCAGGCCCTGGTCGACCTCGGCTGGACGAAGCTGACCATGGGCGACGTGGCCACCCGGGCGGGGGTGGCCAAGACCACCCTCTACCGGCGCTGGGCGGGCAAGAGCGAGCTGGTGGTGGACGCCGTGGCCGAGCTCTTCGACGAGCTCGAACTGCCGGACAGCGGCAGCCTGGCCGCGGACATCGAGGGCGTGGTGCTGCAGTTCGCCGCGCTGCTCGGGCGGCCCGAGACGAAGACCGCGCTGATGGCGGTGGTCGCCGAGTCCACGACGGACGAGCCGCTGCGCGAACGCGTCCGCGCGTCCATCGTCGACCGCCAGAAGCGGCTCGTCCTCACCGGCCGGGCCCGCGCCCAGGCCCGCGGCGAACTCCCCGTCGAGCCCGACGCGGCCACCGCCGCGGTCACCGCGGACCTCATCTTCGACGTGATCGCCGGTGCGGTGGTGCATCGCGCTCTGGTCAGCGCGGAACCGGTGGACAGGGAGTGGGCCCGCCGGTTCACGCTGCTGATTCTGGGGGGTCTCGCGGCAGCGGCGGCTTCTGGCCCCGGGGCCTGAGGGGGTTTCCCCGGTGACCGTGGGTGTTCTCGCGCCGCGAACGGGGTTTTTTTCTCCCAC